>JBBRPV010000035.1:0-41574 GCA_038227445.1 Burkholderiales bacterium
CTCGAAGCTGCAAAGCTCTGGCGTGACGTAACTTCGCGCAGCACCCCCGCGCTGACCCTAGCCGAAGTCTGCAGCATGCTCAAGAGCAACAACACCTCCGGCCACCCGGGCGTGTTTTTTCGTCGGCAGATCAAGCGCAATCGGGCAGGGCAGGAGGTGGAGTACCTTTATTGGCAAGCGCTAACGCCCGATGGCATGAGGCCGTTTTGCAGTCGATCATTCAGAGCGTGGCCGACTTCTCCGGGCTGTTGCGAGCGACCGAGATTTGACGGGCGCGCTGATCCCAGCCCCGCCTCAGTTGCTTGCGCCCGCAGGCTCAGACCAGCCGCCGCCCAGCACCTTGTACAGCGTGACCAGGTTCTGCGCCTGCAGCGTCTGCACCTGCACGGTGGCCTGCTGCGCGGCAAAGTAATTGCGCTGCGCGTCAAGCACATCGAGGTAACTCGACGCGCCGTTGCGGTAGCGCAGATCAGCGAGCCTGTAGCTCACCTGCGCTGCGTTCGTCAGCGCGGTCTGGGCGCGGAGTTGTTCGCCGAGTGTGGCGCGGCCGGCGAGTGAATCAGAGACTTCGCGGAACGCGGTCTGGATCGCCTTTTCGTACTGCGCCAAGGCGATGTCGCGGTTGGCCTTTGCCACATCGAGGTTGGCCTGGTTGCGGCCGGCATCGAAGATTGGTTGCAGCAACTGGGCCACGCCGGTCAACGCGAAGGTGCCACTCTTGAACAAGCCAGAGAGTTCGGTGCTCGCGGTGCCGGCGTTCGCCGTGAGTGCAATGCGCGGGAAGAAGGCCGCTCGCGCCGCACCGATGTTGGCGTTGGCCGCGAGCAGCTGTTGCTCGGCGGCACGCACGTCGGGGCGGCGCGTGAGCAAGTCAGACGGCAAACCCGCGGGCAACTCGCGCAGGGCGGGTTGCGCCGCGAGCGCGGTCGCGGCGGGCAGGTCAGACGGCAATGGCTGACCCAGCAACAACACCAGCGCGTTTTCGTCGAGCGAACGCTGGCGCTGCGTCTGCGCAAGCGTGGCGCGTGCGCCTTCGAGCAATTGCTCTGACTGCCGCATGTCGAGCTCTGACGAAGCGCCGTTGTCGAACTTCAACTTCGTGAGCTTGAATGAGTCTTCGCGCGTGGCCAAGGTTTCACGCGTGACACGCAACAGGTCTTCGTCGGCAAGCAAGCTCAGGTGCGTGTTCGCTACCGCTGCCACGAGCGTGATCTGCGCCGCCCTGCGCGCTTCTTCGGTCGCCAGGTATTGCGACAGCGCGGATTGGCTCAGGCTGCGCACGCGGCCGAAGAAGTCGAGCTCGTAGCTCGTCACGGCCAGGCCCACGGCGTAACTGTTGACCAGACCACCACCGGTAGCTTGACGCTGCGCGTTGAGGCCGACGCCGACGGTGGGCACCTCGTCGACACGCCTGACCTGATAGGCGGCACGTGCCTGTTCGATGCCGAGCACCGCCACGCGCAAGTCGCGGTTGTTTTGCAGCGCAATCTCGATCAAGCGCTTCAGCCGCGCATCGGCGAAATAGTGCTGCCACTCGACGTCGGCGCTGGCCGTGGCGTCGCCGTCGGCGCTGAGCAGCTCGGGCGCGTAGGTGGACGCCACCGGTGCTTCTGGCCGCTCATAGGCGGGGATGAAACTCACACAGCCACCGAGGGCCAGGCCCGCAGCCAGCGCCGTCAGGGTGCCGGTCAGGGTGCCAGTCAGGCTCAGCGATTCACGGGTAATCATGGGGAGGTCTCCGGGGCTGTTGCAGCCTTGGCTTTCGCGCCGATGGCATACAGCTCTTGCTGTCGCTTGCTGCCCTTGAACACGCTTCGCACGACCACGAAGAACACCGGCACGAAGAACACCGCGAGAACGGTGGCGGTGATCATGCCGAAGAACACGCCGGTGCCGATCGCACGCTGGCTGGCCGAGCCGGCGCCGGTGGAAAGCACCAGCGGAAGTACACCGAGCATGAAAGCGATTGAGGTCATCAGAATCGGCCGGAATCGCAGATGAACGGCCTTGAGCGTGGCCTCGATCAAACCCATTCCTTCGGCGACAAGGTCTTTCGCGAACTCGACGATCAGGATCGCGTTCTTCGCTGACAGGCCGATCACGGTGATCAGGCCGACCTTGAAGAACACATCGTTCGGCATGCCCCGCAGCGTGGCGCCGAGCACCGCACCAAGCACCCCGAGCGGCACCGCGAGCAGCACCGCCATCGGGATCGACCAGCTCTCATAAAGCGCCGCCAGGCACAGGAACACCGCGAGCATCGAGAACACGATCAAGATGGTGGCGGTCGAGCCCGACAGGCGCTCTTCGCGCGACTGGCCGGTCCACTCGAAGCCGAAGCCGGGCGGCAACTTGGCGGCAAGTGTCTCCATTTCGTTCATCGCGTCCCCGGTGCTGAAACCTGCTGCGGCATCGCCCGAAAGACGCATCGTCGGGTAGCCGTTGAAGCGCACCGTCTGCATTGGGCCGGTGACCCACTTCGTCGTGGTGAAGGCCGACAGCGGCACCGCTTGGCCTTTGGCGTTGAGCACGTTGAGCCGAAGCAAATCGTCGCCCTGCATGCGGCCGGGCGCATCGGCCTGCACGACAACGCGCTGCAACCGCCCGGCATTCGGGAAGTCGTTGACGTAGGTCGAACCGAGCGCGGTCGACAACACGCTGTTGACGCTGTCGAACGTAACCCCAAGCGCGGCAGCGCGATCACGGTCGACGTCGAGCCGCAACTGCGGCGCGTCTTCCAGGCCGTCTGGGCGCACGCCGGCCAGCACCTTGCTCTTCGCGGCCATGCCCAGCATCTGGTTGCGTGCCGCGAGCAGCGCGTCGTGGCCATTGCTGCCGCGGTCTTGCAGCCGGAAGGTGAAGCCGGTGGCGTTGCCAAGCTCCTGAATGGCCGGCGGGCTGAGTGCAAAGATGAACGCATCGCGCACGCCCGACAACGCACCGAAGGCACGACCCGCAAGCGCCTGCGCCGAGTGGCTCGGCCCTTGGCGTTCGTCCCACGGCTTGAGCGGAACGAAAGCAAGTGCCGCGTTCTGCCCACTGCCGGAGAAACTGAAGCCGAGCACGCTGACCATCTTGTCGACCTCGGGCTGCGCCAGAAAAAACCCTTCGGCCTGCCGCATCACCGCGAGCGTGCGTTCTTGCGTGGCGCCGGGCGGCAACTGCACGTTGGCAATGATGTAGCCCTGGTCTTCGTTCGGCAGGAAAGAGGCCGGCAGGCGCAGGAACATCAGCACCACGGCCGCGACGATCACCACGAACAGCAGCAGGAAACGGCCGGTGCGCTTGAGCATCTTGGCGACCCAGCTTTCGTAGCCGTGGGTGGTGGCAACGAAGCCACGGTTGAACCAGCCAAAGAAGCCGCGCTTCACGTGCTTGTGGCCGGCCTCGACCGGCTTCAAAAAGCTGGCGCACAGGGCCGGCGTGAGCGAAAGCGCAAGGAATACCGAGAACAACATCGAGCTGACCATCACGAGCGAGAACTGGCGGTAGATGTTGCCAACCGAACCTGCGAAGAACGCCATGGGCAGGAACACCGACACCAGCGTGACGGTGATGCCGATCAACGCCGCCGAGATCTGACTCATCGCTTTTTTGGTGGCGTCGCGCGGGCTCAAGCCCTCTTCGCTCATGATGCGTTCGACGTTCTCGATCACGACAATCGCGTCGTCAACGAGGATGCCGACCGCGAGCACCATCGCAAACATCGTCAACACGTTGATCGAGTAGCCGAACGCCAGCATCGCTCCGAACGAGCCGAGCAGCGCTATCGGCACGACGATGGTCGGGATGATGGTGTAGCGCAGGTTTTGCAGGAACAGGTACATCACGAGGAACACGAGGATCACCGCCTCGATCAACGTCTCGGCCACTTGGCTGATGGAAATTTTGACGAACTTCGAAGCGTCGAAAGGAATGTCGTACTTGACGCCAGCCGGGAAGAACTTCGACAGCTCCTGCATGCGGGTGCGAACCGCGGTGGCGGAGGCCAGCGCGTTGCCGGTGGGCGAGAGCTGCACGCCGATGCCGGTCGACGGCTTGCCATTGAGCCGCGCTGACGTGCCGTAGCTTTGCGCACCGAGCTCGATGCGCGCCACGTCGCGCAGGCGCACGGTCGAGCCGTCGGGCGCGCCGCGCAGCACGATCCCGCCGAACTGCTCGACCGAGCTGAGCTGACCGTTCAGGATCACCGTCGCGAAAATGCCCTGGCCAGCCACATTGGGCAGGTCGCCGATCGTGCCCGACGAGACCTGTGCGTTCTGCGCCCGGATCGCGCTGGTGACATCGGCTGCGCTCAGGCTGAAGCCAACCAGCTTGGCCGGGTCGATCCAGACACGCATCGACCGCTCGGTACCGAAGAGCTGCGCCTGCCCCACGCCGGCCACTCGCTGCAGCTCGGGCAGCACGGTGCGTGAGGCGTAGTCACCGAGAGCCACGGGGTCGAATGCCGGGTTGTCGCTCGACAAGATCGTGAACAGCAAAAAGTTGGCGCGCGCCTTGTCGACCCGCACGCCTTGCTGCGTGACCGCAGAAGGCAGCCGCGGCGCGGCGCGGCTCAGGCGGTTCTGCACATCGACTTGCGCCAGGCTGGCGTCGGTGCCCGACTCAAAGGTGAGCGTCAGCGACCCGGCGCCGTTGGCCTGGCTCACCGATTCCATGTAGATCAACCCGGGCGAACCGTTCATCTCTTGTTCGATGACGCTGATCACACTGTCTTCAAGCGTCTGCGCAGACGCGCCGGGGTACACGGCCGAGATCACGATCGAAGGCGGTGCAACGCTTGGGTACTGCGCGATCGGCAGCTGCTTAACCGCAACGCCACCAAGCACCACGATGAAGAGCGCGATGACCCACGCGAAGATGGGTCGGTCGATGAAAAACTGGGCCATGGCGCTGCGCCCTTAGTTGGCTGACACGGCCGAGGCAGGTGCGGTGGCGCGCGCCGCGGCGCCGGGTGCGGCAACGGCCGCCGGCGCACCCGGCTTCCAAGGCACCGGCTTGACCAGCGCGTTGCCACGCAGTTTCTGGAAGCCGTCAACCATCACCAGTTCGCCAGGCTTCAAGCCGTCGAGCACGATCCACTGGCCGTCCACCGAGGTGCCGATCTTCACCTGCCGCGGTGCGGCCTTGCCGTCGGCGCTCACGACCATCACGCTGTCGCCGGTTGAGCCGCGCGTGACCGCTTGCTGTGGCACCACGATGCCATTCTCTGCCTGCGCTTGTTCGAGCCGCACCCGCACGTACATGCCAGGCAACAGGAGCCCGGCAGGGTTCGGCACTTCGGCCCGCAGGGTGATTTGGCCCGAGGTGGGGTCGACCGTCAGGTCAGTGAACAAAAGCTTGGCCGGCTGGCCGTAGTCGCTGCCATCTTCGAGCACGATGCGCACACTCGCCTCTGCGCCACCGGCGCGCTTGAACTGACCGCTCTCGACGGCCTTGCGCAAGCGCAGCACGTCGGCCGTCGACTGCGTGAAGTTCACATACATCGGGTTGATCTGCTGAACCACCGCGAGCTGGGTGGCTTCGCCCTGACCGACCAGCGCGCCTTCGGTCACCAGTGCTCGGCCAATGCGCCCCGAAATCGGCGCGGTCACCGATGCATAGCCGAGGTTGATCTGCGCCGTCTGCACCGCAGCCTTGGCCGCGGCGACATCGGCTTCCGCGCTTTTCTGGGCGGCCACGGCGTTGATGAAGTCTTGCTTGCTGATGGCGTTGGCTTCCATCAACGGCTTGTAGCGCTCGGCTTGCGCGCTCGCCTGCGTGAGGTTGGCCTGTGCTCGTGCCAGCGTGGCCTGCGCGCTGGCGGCACTGGCCTGGTAGGGGGCGGAATCGATCCGGAAAAGCGCTTGGCCGGCCTTCACATCGCTGCCTTCGGTGAACAGGCGTTTTTGCAAAATACCGACGGCGCGCGCCCGCACCTGCGCCACGCGCGAGGCCTCAAGCCGGCCCGGCAGCTCGGTCGACATGCCCACGGCCTTCGGCGCCACCGTGACCACG
This sequence comes from Burkholderiales bacterium, assembly GCA_038227445.1. Lineage (GTDB taxonomy): Bacteria > Pseudomonadota > Gammaproteobacteria > Burkholderiales > Burkholderiaceae_C > LMDS01. The sequence goes on from JBBRPV010000035.1 coordinate 5,998, forward strand.
CCGACCTCGGCGGGCGGCGGGCCGCCACCCCCCGGACCCGCACCCTCGGCAGGTTTCTGTCCACATGCCGCCAGCAGAAGCGAGAAGGCCACGACAACCGCGCCCGCCAAAGCAGATCGCGACAGGCTGTTTTTCATCGCTGACATGTAGAACCCTTCAGAGCAAGGATCGCGAGCACAGCCGGGAGGCTGGGCACCGCCTGAGGCGAACACGGCAATGCAGAATGCCGTCGGTCGCGCAAAGAATCGGATACAGTATATATACAGTCTTGTATGTATGTTTAAATCTGCCGCGACGCAGCAAACCCATGGCCCGCAGAACCAAACAGGAAGCCGAGGCGACCCGCAGCCACCTCCTTGACACCGCCGAGCTCGTGTTCGAGCAGCGCGGCGTCTCGGGCACATCGCTGCACGAGATCGCGAGGGCTGCTGGCGTCACGCGCGGCGCGATCTATTGGCACTTCAAGCACAAGGCCGACCTGTTCAACGCCATGATGGAGCGCGCAACCATGCCGCTCGAAGAAGACGGCGTGTGCGGTTTTGGGAACGGCGAGCTCTCGCTCGTGCAGATGCGCGACGGCTTCGTCTCCGTGCTGCGCCAGGTGGTGGCAGACCCGCAAATGAAACGGGTGTTCGGCATCGCCACGCACAAAGTCGAGTACACCGCCGAGATGAATGCGGTGCGCGAACGCCACCTGAGCATTCGCAGCGCTTGCCTCGCCGACGTGGAGCGCACGCTGAAGCAGGCCATGAGGCGCGGAGAACTCACGCGCCGCATACCAGCGCGAGCCGCGGCTGTGGGCCTGCACGCCCTGCTTGACGGCCTGCTGCAGAACTGGATGCTCGACCCCGCGGGGTTCAACCTGGTGAAAGTAGGCACCCAGGTGCTGGATGCCTACTTCGCAGGCCTGACCGCCACAGCGGCCGGGGCCTGATTTACTTCAGACCACTGTAGTTCAGCGGCACCCACTCGTAGCCCTTGCCCTGCACGCGCAGGTGGCCAAGGCCGGGGAAAGAAAGGTGGGCCGAGCCCACAAGGTAGCCCTGCTTCGCCGCTTCAGCGTAAGCGTGCTTGCGTTGCTCGGCGGCGCTCTTGCTGTCGGTGTCGAACTGGATCGTCACGCCCGGCTCCGAAAACTGCACCGCTGCCACGTGCATCAGGTCACCCCACAGCACCAGCATCTGGCCTTTGCTTTCGACCTTGTAGACGCTGTGGCCGGGCGTGTGACCATACGACGCCACGGCCGTTATGCCGGGCACGAGTTCGGTGTCGCCCTCGAAGGCCTTGAACTTGAGCGCCAGCACGTAAGGGTTCAGCGAAGCCTGTGCGCCCTGGAAGAAACCTTTCATCTCGGCCGACGCCTGATCAAGGTTGGTCTTGCTGAGCCAGTAGTCAGCGTCGCGCTTGTCGGCGCGGACGGTGGCGTTCGGGAACGCCAGCTTGTCGCCAGCCATTAGCCCGCCCACGTGGTCGGCGTGCATGTGGGTGATGTAGATTTCGTCGACCTGCTCAGGCTCGTAACCGGCAGCTTTCAGGTTAGCGATCAAGTTGCCGAGCGTCGGGCCAAACAGGCCGGCCGCTCCGGTGTCGATCAACACGAGCTTGGCGCCGGTGTTGACGAGATAGCCGTTGACCGATGTTTCCAGCGGAGAGTTCAGGAAGCTGCGCGCGAGAGCCTTCTTCGTCTTGGCAGCAGTGGTGTCCGTCAGCAATTGGTCGACCGGTAACGCGACAGTGCCATCGGACAGTGCCGTCACTTCGAAATCGCCCAGCATCACTCGGTAGAAGCCGGGAGCCTGGGTCTTAACTTGGGGGGCCGCAGCGTGGGCACTGCCAAGAAGCACAAGCGCGCTTGCGGCAACAAGGGTGGCTTGTCGCAGCAGACATGAAAGTCGGGGCATGAAATCTCCTCAATGCAAAGCGGAGCCAGGAGCATACGAGGAACTGGCGCCCGCCGCAGGCAGGCGTGACAAACGCCACACCGCACCGCCTTTTGCGAATGTCAGCCGCGCTCGAACTTGAACACCGCCACGCTGGCCAGCAAGTTCGGGCAGCGACGCACCGACGCGCCGGCCTGAATGCCGAAAGCGTCGAGGATGCGCAGGCCGTCCTTGCGCGCCAACACTTCGAAGTCGGCATAGGTGGCTACACGAATGTTGGGCGTGTCGTACCACTGGTAGGGCAACACCTTGGTCACCGGCATGCGCCCGCTCACCACGTGCAGCCGGTTCGGCCAGTGCGCAAAGTTGGGAAAGCTGACGATGCCGATGCTGCCCACGCGTGCCGTTTCGCGCAGCATCTTTTCGGTGTTGCGCAGATGTTGCAGCGTGTCGAGCTGCAGCACCACGTCGAAGCTCTGGTCTTCGAACAGCGCCAGGCCTTCTTCGAGGTTGAGCTGGATCACGTTCACGCCGCGCTGCGCGCAGGCCAGCACGTTGGCGTCGTTGATCTCGATGCCGTAGCCGCTGCACTCGCGGTGGTCGCGCAGATGGGCCAGGAACTCGCCGTTGCCGCAGCCGAGGTCGAGCACGCGTGAGCCGCGCGGCACGAGCTCGGCGATGAGCTCCATGTCCTTGCGGTCGCTCATGTTGGAGCCCCCAGGTCGCTGCGTTCGCCGCCTTCCTTGGCGATATTGTCGAAACAGGCCCGCAGCACGCCGTGGTAACGCGCGTCGTCGAGCAGAAACGCGTCGTGCCCATGCGGCGCGTCGATCTCGGCGTAACTGACGTCACGCTTGTGATAGACCAGCGCTTTCACGATCTCGCGTGAGCGCGCCGGCGCGAAGCGCCAGTCGGTGGTGAAGCTGACGATCTGAAACTTGCACACAGCCGCCGCGAGCGCTGCCGTAAGGTCGCCGCCAAAGTCGCGCGCCGGGTCGAAGTAGTCAAGCGCACGTGTGATCAGCAGGTAGGTGTTGGCGTCGAAGTACTCGCTGAACTTGTCACCCTGATGGCGCAGGTAACTTTCGATCTCGAACTCGATGTCCTGCGTGGTGTAGCCGGGCACGCCATTCTTCAGGCTGCGGCCGAACTTGGCTTCCATCGCGTCGTCGGAAAGGTAGGTAATGTGCCCAATCATCCGCGCCACTCGCAGGCCGCGGCGTGGCAGCGTGTTGAATCGGTAGTAGTGGCCGCCGTGGAATTCCGGGTCGGTGATGATCGCGCGCCGCGCCACTTCGTTGAAAGCGATGTTCTGTGCCGACAAGTTTGGCGCCGTCGCCACCGCGATGCATTGGCGCAAGCGTGTGGGGTAACGCAGCGACCACGAAAGCGCCTGCATGCCGCCCAGGCTGCCACCGATCACGGCAGCGAGTTGCTTGATGCCCATCGCGTCGAGCAGCCGCGCTTGCGCATCGACCCAGTCTTCGACGGTCACCACAGGGAAGTCAGCGCCGTACGGTTGGCCGGTGTCCGGGTTCGTTTGCATCGGCCCTATCGAGCCAAAACAAGAGCCCGGGTTATTTACCCCAATCACGAAGAAGCGCTTGGTATCGAGCGGCTTGCCGGGGCCGATCAAGTTGTTCCACCAACCTTCGCTGCCCTTGAGCGTGGCCCCGTCCTGGCCGGCATAAGTACCTGCGACATGGTGGCTGGCATTCAAGGCGTGGCACACCAACACGGCATTGCGCTTCTCGGCATCGAGCGTGCCATAGGTCTCAAAAGCCAACGTGTAGTCGCGCAGCTGCGCGCCACTGCGCAATGGCAGCGGCTCTGCGAAAAACATGGACTGCGGCCGAACGTCGCCAATCGAACTCATGAAACCCCAATGAAAAAACCCGGCTCCGCTGCAAGGGCGGACACCGGGTTGGCTTGCCTCGCAAGCGACATTTTTAAGCGCCCGCGATTCAGAAAAAATCAGCGCTGTTACGAGTATATCTAGACGATCCTCAGCCGCGCCGCGTGGTGTTTCGCCAAGGCATCGCTCAGCCGTAGCGCAGATTCAACAGCTCCTGTGGCGTCTGGGTCTCTTCAATGCCCGACGAATTGAGTGCCGTGCCGAATGCGTTTTCGCGCCATGCCGAGGGGCCACGGTGTTGTCGCGCCCCGTGCCATATGAGCAACTGGTCGACCAGCACCCAAACCACAACGACACCCACGAACAACGCGGCAACGAACATATCGACCTCCAGACGGGTTGGACGGGCGGCCTGTGCGCGCCGCCGTGGAAAACAAATTTATGCGGCCTGCCGGCAGGCATCAAGCCAACTCACCCCCGCAAATGCGGGCCAGTTGCCCGGCGAAAGCGACCCGCGCTAAAGGCGTCACGGCGTGAGTCTCGGCTGAAGCTGTTGCTGCGCACAAACACCCCCCAAAAAGCGGGGTCGACGCTGGTGCACGCAAGCGTTTCAATCCCTTCATGCGTCTTGTCCCTCCCACCTCCTGCGCCAACGCGATGCCGGCTATCCGACATGCGAAGAAGACGCGAAAGATGCGGGCGCCCTCGCGCCTGCCCACGATCTACCCGACGCAGTCCTCTTACCTTCGTCGCGCGCTCTGGGCACTCGGTATCGGTCGGTGACCCGGCCGAGCCGCCTGCAAACGGGCTAACGCGAGCTAGCCACGAGCGCCAGCTCCTTCTCGACGCGCAACCCGCGCTCCGCGGACGCTAGCAAGTGCACAGCCAGTTCACGGCGCTGAACTGGGCTGCAATCCGGGCATTCCCAGGCCCTTTACCGCCGCAGCGCAGGTCTACCATCGCGGCAAACTCGATGAGAGACAACAGGTGTTCGACTGGCTTAAGAAGCTGGACCAGCATTTTCCCGTGCGCTACACGGTCTGGCTGCTCTGCGCTGTTGCGATGCTGCTTTCTGCCTTCACGTGGGTCGCTTTCGGCACGGGCGGTGCGCTGGCGCTGGTGTTCGCACTGCTCACCGGGCTCGGCCTTCGCGACACCGTGCAAAAGCGCCACTCGGTGCTGCGCAACTACCCTGTCGTCGGCCACCTGCGTTTTCTGCTCGAATTCGTTCGGCCGGAAGTGCGCCAGTACTTCATCGAGGGCGACAACGAAGCCGCGCCGTTCTCACGCCAGCAACGCTCGCTGGTCTACCAGCGCGCCAAGGGCGATTCCGACAAACGCCCGTTCGGCACCCAGATGGACGTGGGTGCCGTGGGCTATGAGTGGATCAACCATTCGCTCGTGCCAACCGAGCTGAAAACGCACGACTTCCGGGTGCTGATCGGCGAAGGCCGCGCCCAGCCCTACAGCGCCAGCATATTCAACATTTCAGCAATGAGCTTCGGCGCACTCAGCGCGAATGCGATCCTTTCGCTCAACGCCGGCGCCAAGCGCGGCAACTTTGCGCACGACACGGGTGAGGGCTCGATCAGTCGCTACCACCGCGAAAACGGCGGCGATCTGATTTGGGAAATCGGCTCGGGCTACTTTGGCTGCCGCAACACCGACGGTTCCTTCAGCGAAGAACGCTTCACAGAAAATGCGATTCAGCCGCAGGTGAAGATGATCGAGCTCAAACTCAGCCAGGGCGCCAAGCCGGGGCATGGCGGTTTGTTGCCTGGCTCGAAGGTCACACTCGAAATCGCCGAGGCGCGCGGCGTCGAGCCGGGCTTGGACTGCGTTTCCCCGGCCAGCCACAGCGCATTCAAAACGCCGCTCGAGATGATGCATTTCATCGAACGATTGCGGTTGCTGTCAGGTGGCAAACCGGTCGGCTTCAAGCTCTGCATCGGCCACCCATGGGAATGGTTCGCAATAGCCAAGGCGATGCTCGCCACCGGCATCACGCCCGACTTCATCGTCGTCGATGGCGCTGAAGGCGGCACCGGCGCGTCGCCGGTGGAGTTCACCGACCATGTGGGCGCGCCACTGCAGGAAGGGCTGCTGCTGGTGCACAACACGCTGGTCGGGCTCGACCTGCGAAAAAAAATCAAGCTCGGCTGTGCTGGCAAGGTGATCACAGCTTTCGACATCGCGCGCATGCTCGCACTCGGTGCCGATTGGTGCAACGCCGCGCGGGGTTTCATGTTTGCGCTGGGCTGCATCCAGGCACAGACCTGCCACACGGGCCACTGCCCGACCGGCGTGACAACCCAAGACCCACAGCGTCAGCGCGCGCTGGTCGTGCCGACCAAGTCAGAGCGCGTTTACCACTTTCACAGCAACACGCTGATGGCACTGAAGGAATTGGTGCAAGCCGCCGGCCTGAATGATCCGAGCCAGCTCACCGCGTCACACATTGTGCGGCGCAGCGCTGAACACAGTGTGAAGCTGCTCGTGAACCTGCTGCCCTTCGTGAAGACTGGCGAGTTGCTGCGCGGCGAGATGACGCAGCAGGTGTTCAGCACCTACTGGCCGATGGCCCAGGCCGAGAGTTTCAGCGTGGTGATCGAGGCCTGACGGACGCGGGCTCTCGCGGGCTCCGGGGCTCCGGGGCTCTTAGCCCTGTGGCGGCAGCGTGTCGATGAAACTTTGACGCGCGAAAAGTTTGTCGGCGAACTTGGCCAGGTTCGAATGCGGCTCGCGCCACTGAACGGCGGGAAAGCGGAAATCGAGGTAACCGAGTGCGCAACCGACAGCGATGTCGGCAAGCGTCAGGTGAATACCCGACGAGCACCACGGTTTGTCGGCCAACCCGGTGCTGATGGCGCCAAGGCAAGCGTCGATCTTGCTCATTTGCCGATCAACCCAGGCTTGGCTGCGCTGTTCAGCGGTGCGACCCGACCAGGTTTGTTCCAGCCGCGCGAGGATTGCGGCGTCGAGCAGGCCGTCTGCCAGCGCTTCCCAAGTGCGCACTTCGGTGCGTTCGCGGCTGCCTTCGGGAATCAGTCGGCTCACCGGCGAGCGGGTGTCGAGGTACTCGACGATCACGCGCGAGTCGAACACCGCCTCGCCGCCCGAGAGCACCAGGCACGGCACCTTGCCGAGCGGGTTGGATTTCAAAATCTTGTCATTGCCCCACACGTCTTCCAGTTCGAGCTGAAAGTCGAGCTTTTTCTCAGCCATCACGATGCGCACTTTGCGCACGTAGGGACTGCTGAGCGAACCGATGAGTTTCATTGTGGGGCCGTCCGTTTTGGCGTCTCTTGCAGCGCACGATTCTAGCGGCGCGGTCTTGCGCCCTTCGGTCAGCGGCGTAGCGCCCAGTCCACAGTGTCGGGGCGGCCGGGCAGGCTCAGACTGGCGGTGGCGGCGGGGGTTTTGGCCACGATTTGGCCGCGCCGCACCACCATGAGGCGGGTTGCGCGCAAACGAATCGCCTCGACCGGATCGCGGGCTTGCAGCAGCACAAGATCGGCGTATTGGCCGGGAGCGATGCCGTAACCGTCGAGGCCAAGAATGTGCGCCGCATTCACGGTTACCGCGTTGAAGCACGCGCGCATCTGCGCCTGCGAAGTCATCTGCGCCACGTGCAAGCCCATGTGCGCCACTTCGAGCATGTCGCCCGAGCCGAGCGAGTACCACGGGTCCATCACGCAGTCTTGGCCAAAAGCGACCATGATGCCGGCGGCCATCAGCTCGGGCACACGGGTCATGCCGCGGCGCTTGGGATAGGTGTCGTGGCGGCCTTGCAGCGTGATGTTGATCAGCGGGTTGGCGATGGCCGCGACCTGCGCCTCGGCCATCAGCGGCAACAGCTTGCTCACATAGTAGTTGTCCATCGAATGCATCGATGTGAGATGCGAACCAGTCACGCGCCCATGCAGACCAAGGCGCTGAGCCACATGCGCCAGCGTCTCGATGTGGCGCGACATCGGGTCGTCGCTTTCGTCGCAGTGCATGTCGACGCGCAGGCCGCGTTCGGCGGCGAGTTCGCACAGCAACCGCACCGACTCGCCACCCTCGGCCATGGTGCGTTCGAAGTGCGGAATGCCGCCGACCACGTCGACGCCCATGTCGAGAGCGCGCTTTAGGTTGGCGAGCGCGCTGGGTGAACGCAGCACGCCGTCTTGCGGAAACGCGACGAGCTGCAGATCGAGGTAGGGCTTCACGCGCTGTTTCACATGCAGCAGCGCCTCAACCGCAAGCAGGCGGTCGTCGCACACATCAACGTGCGTGCGAATCGCGAGCAGGCCTTTCGCCACGGCCCAATCGCAGTACTGCAGCGCACGTTCGACGAGCGCGTCCTGCGTGAGCTGCGGCTTCAGCTCGCCCCACACCGCGATACCTTCGAGCAGTGTGCCGCTCTGATTCACGCGCGGCAGACCGCAGCTCAACGTTGCGTCCATGTGGAAGTGCGCATCGACGAAAGGCGGACTCACCAGCAGGCCGCCGGCGTCGATGACCGGCATGCCTTCTGGCGGCGGCAGGTTAGGACCAACCGCGGTGATGCGATCGCCAGTCATGAGCACATCGATGCCGGTGCGGCCGTCTGGCAGGGTGGCGTTGCGAATCAGCATGTTGGTGTGGAAGCTTGGAATAGGAACGATGGCCTGCTGTGCCGTCCCAGGTCGACTCCGCGGCGCGGTAGTTAAGAGAGCATACGGTCAGCCGCAACGATGAAAAAACAATGAGCAGCAAATATCCCCCTTGGCCGTGGGCCGAACGATCGGCCTCGGTGCCATCGCGGCGCCGACTGCGTTCATACCGCAGCACAGAGCCCGAGCACTCGCCCACAACAGCTCCAGGGCGAACCAGCTTTCAGTCGCAAGCGCGCTCGCCGTAGGCACGCAATTCAGTCAGACAGCAGCGACAACTCTCCCAGCTTGATGGACTCGGCGGGACACAGGATGGCTGAAGTCTGTTTCGTCAGCAATCAGGCCGCGCAGGCGCATCGCGTACGACGCCTTCGTCGTCCAGTGCGCGGGAACTTCATCGCCATACTGCAGGGCCGCAAAAGTATCGGCGTTCGGCAGATCGGTGATGGCCTCCCCAGCGGTCACGCGCTCTTTCATTGCGCTCGGGTAGTCGGGCAACAACCTGCCCGACCGAGCCGCAACAAGGAAAAGACGATGCCGATCTTGCGGCACACCAAAGTCTGCCGCATTCAAAACACGGTAAGGCTGCAGAACGGCATAGCCGGCGCCTTCCAGCGCCGCGATGAGTTCGCCCAGGAACTGGGCATGTTTGCCCAGCGTGAGGCCCTTGACGTTTTCAAAGACGCAGTACTTGGGTCGAAGTTCTTGAACCAGCCGAACAAAGTGGAAGACAAGCTGGTTGCGCGGATCCGCCAACGCGCGCTTTCCGATCAACGAAAAGCCCTGACAAGGCGCTCCACCAAAAACAACGTCGATGTCGTTGTTGCCCAGCCCGGCGCGTTGGCGAATCGCCTCACCAGTCAGGTCAATGACACTCGCGCAGATCGCCTTCGACCGCGGAAAGTTGTATTCATGGCTCGCGCAATGGATCAGATCAATTTCGACGGCCGCGGCCACGTCAAATCCCGCCTGCTCAAAACCCAAGGACAACCCCCCTGCTCCGGCGAAAAGATCGATGCCGATGGGTCGGCGAGCCTCGCCTGCTTTTTGTCGCGTCATTGGATGCCTTCACGCATTCGATATATGTAGAAATATACAGTGCCGAACAATCGCAGCACCGTCGAATCTCTTCAATTCAACCCGAGGCGATATGTTCGCCGTCATCACCTGCGGGAGCACTGCACAACACTTGGGCCCCCGCAAGAACTACGCACTTCTACAATCTCGAACTGCTTGCCTACCCCCAGTGCGCCTGCGCCGACCGCCATGAACCTATCCGCCTTGTCCGCCCTCTCGCCGCTGGACGGCCGCTATGCCGCAAAGGTGGCCGCCCTGCGCCCGCTGCTCTCGGAGTTCGGGCTGATGCACCGGCGGGTGCAGGTCGAGGTTGAGTGGTTCATCGCCTTGTCGGATGCAGGCTTTGCCGAGTTCAAGCCGCTCAGCGAAGCGTCGCGCGGTTTGTTGCGAGGCTTGGTGCTGCGGTTTTCAGAAGCCGACGCGCAGGCCATCAAGGACATTGAGCGGACCACCAACCACGACGTGAAGGCGGTTGAGTACTGGCTTAAGAGCCGTTTCGAAGCCACGGCCGAGCTGAAGGCGGCCGGCGAGTTCGTGCACTTCGCTTGCACCAGCGAAGACATCAACAACACCAGCCACAGCCTGATGCTGCGCACCGCGCGCAGCGAGGTGCTTCTACCGGCGATAGACAAGGTCATGGTGCGCCTGCGCGCCATGGCACACACGCTGGCCGACGTGCCGATGTTGGCCCGCACCCACGGCCAAACCGCGAGCCCCACCACCGTGGGAAAGGAAGTAGCCAACGTGGTGGCGCGGCTGGCCCATGCGCGCGAGCGTGTGGCTGCCGTGACACTGCTCGGCAAGATGAACGGCGCGGTCGGCAATTACAACGCCCACCTCTCGGCCTACCCCGATTTCGACTGGGAAGCGTTCGCGCGCCGTGTGGTCGAGGGCGACGGAAAACACGCCGGCCTCGGCCTCAAGTTCAACCCGTACACCACGCAGATCGAGCCGCACGACTGCATGGCCGAACTGTTCGACGCCGTGACCCGCACCAACACGATCCTGATCGACTGGTCGCGTGACGTGTGGGGCTACGTCAGCTTGGGTTACTTCAACCAACGCACGAAAGACGGTGAGATCGGCTCAAGCACGATGCCGCACAAGGTCAACCCGATCGACTTCGAAAACGCCGAAGGCAACTTCGGTTTGGCCAACGCGCTGCTCACGCACCTGAGCCAAAAGCTGCCGATCAGCCGGTGGCAGCGCGATCTGACCGACAGCACGGTTCTGCGCAATATGGGTGTGGCGCTCGGTTATGCGCTGCTCGGCTACGACTCGCTGCTGCGCGGGCTCGACAAACTCGAAGTCAACACCGAGGCCCTCGCCGCCGACCTCGACGCCGCATGGGAAGTGCTCGCCGAGCCGATCCAAACGGTGATGCGCCGCTACCAGCTGCCCAACCCCTACGAGCGCCTGAAAGTGTTGACACGCGGCAAGGTGATCACACGCGAAATGATCGCCGCGTTCATCAGAACGCTGGAAATTCCGCCGGCCGAGCGCGACCGCTTGCTGGCCATGACACCGAGCAGCTACACCGGCAAGGCTGGCGAACTGGCGCGCCGTGGCTAGAAGGATCGTCGAGGATGCACGATGATGCCGAATGAGTCACTGACCTCAGACGCCGCTCTCTCGGGGTCGTGATGCCAAATACTTGATCAAGATTTTTTTGGGCTCGGAGCAAACCATGCACAACTTCGTTGGCTACGCTTTTCGAATTGATGCGTGCAAGCCAGAGCCCCTACCGCGGAAGCGATTGGGGGAGTACGCGACCAGCAAGTGCGCTTCAAACACACCCCGAGTTCGATGAGTCTGGCCACGAAGACAACTTCCTGATCCGATGCTCTTCTCGCACAAATCCGCCCATTGAACTGCATGAATTTCACCAGCCAACTCGCCCGCGCAGAAGCCCTCAACGACTCGCTGCTGTGCGTGGGCCTCGACCCCGACCCGTCGAAGTTCCCCGGTTCGTGGAAAGACGACCCGGCGCGGATCTTCGACTTCTGCGCCAGCATCGTCGACGCAACAAGCGACCTGGTCATCTCGTTCAAGCCGCAGATCGCCTACTTCGCGGCGCACCGAGCGGAAGAGCAGCTCGAACGGCTGATTGCACACATCCACAACACAGCGCCGCAAGTGCCGGTGATCCTCGACGCCAAGCGCGGCGACATCGGCAGCACCGCCGAGCAATACGCACACGAGGTGTTCGAACGCTACCGCGCCGACGCGGTCACGCTCTCGCCCTTCATGGGCTTCGACTCGGTCGAGCCTTACCTGAAGTACGAAGGAAAGGGCGTGATCCTGCTGTGCCGCACCTCGAATCCAGGTGGCGCCGACCTGCAAGCACAAACGCTGCAGTCGGGAGACAAGGTCTTCGAGCACATAGCGCGCTTGGCCAGCGGCGCCTGGAACCGGGGTGGCCAGATTGGGTTGGTGGTGGGTGCGACCTACCCGGCCGAGATTGCTCGTGTGCGCGAACTCGCGCCCACACTGCCGCTGCTGATCCCCGGCGTGGGCGCGCAAGGCGGCGACGCGTTCGCCACGGTGCGTGCCGGCTGGCACGGCGACAAAGATGGCCGTACGGTCGCGCCAATCATCGTGAATTCGTCGCGCGCTGTGATGTACGCTGGGCGCGGCAGCAACTTCGCCGAAACAGCGCGCCACGCAGCGCTCTCCACCCGCGCCGAGCTGAACCTGGCGCGCCGCCCGGCGGTCGCCACCGACTGAGCGCCGCTGAGCAAATCCGATCCACCCACACCGCATGCTGAAGCCGCTCGCACCGACCACTGAAGCCGATATGCGCGGCACGGTCACGCGTCTGGTCGGGTACTACTACTTCGGCACCACGGGTGCCGCGGCACTGATTTCAGCACTCATTCTCGCCACCCTGCAGGGCGTGGTCGGCACGGAAGGCCGCGGCCCCATCGTTTTGGGCCTGGTGCTGCTCGCCGGTGTGTGCGTATGGGCTTCGCACCGCAGCAGCACGTCGTCGTTCCCTATCGTGCCTGGCCTGTGTGCGGTCGGGCTTGGGTCGGTCGGCTTTGTTGGCTGGATGAGTGTGCTGATGCACGACGGCCTGCGCAACCCTGTGCTCAGTTTTTTGGCGCTGATCGTGTGCTTGCTGAGCGCCACAACGGGCTGGCGTTTGGGCCTGCTCTTGTGCCTGACAGCAGTGCTCGAGCTCGTGGCCCTCGCCTTCGCTGAGGTCTCGGGCCTGCTGCCAGCACCGCCCGGCGCAGCGCAGTGGTTGCCGGTGTTGCTTTTTCATGGTGTCGTACTGGCTTGCAGCTGGGTCGGCGGCAGCCTGATCTCGCGTGTGCTAAACCACTACATGCGCGCCGCCGCGCTGCGCGAGCAGCGCTTTCGTGGCCTGCTGCGAATCGCCGCCGACCGCTACTGGGAACAGGACCAGCAGTTCCGTTTCACCTACGTGGCGCAAACAAGCGCCGGCGAGCCGGGCAGCACGCGCGACAAGAGCGCCGGCTGGGACATCGCCCGCATGGGACTGAGCGACGCCCAGCTCCACGCGCACCGCGCCGACCTCGAAGCGCGCCGCCCGTTCACTGGCCTGCTGGTGAGACGCCGCAATGAGCGGGGGCGCAACCGCATCCACAGCATCAGCGGCGAACCCAAGTACGACGCGGCCGGCGTGTTTTCGGGCTACTGGGGCGTGACCCGAGACGTGACCGACGAGCTTCGCGCGCAACGCGCCGTGAAGGCCACCGAAACACGCTACCGCGAACTCTTCGCACGTTCGCCGTCGCCGCTGTTCTTGCACCGGCACGGCGTGGTGTTCGATGCAAACGATGCGGCGGCGCGCCTGTTCGGCTTCGAGAACGCCGCGGCGATGAGCGGGATCGGCGTGCTGACGCTGTTCTCGTCGCCAGAAACGCGCCAGCGTGTTGCCTACCGTTTGACCCTGCTCGATGCATTGCCGGTCGGCTCAGACCTGCCGGTTATCGACCTGCAGACGCGCTCTGTCGATGGGCGCTTCCTCAGCCTTCAGTCCACCGCGGTGCGCGTGGTCACCGTCGGCGGGCCGGCCACCCTGTCAATCTTCTTCGACGTGACGGCGCGCCTGGCCGCCGAAGCGGCCCTGCGGCGCTCGGAAGCGATGCTCTCGCACCTGTTCGAGACCAGCCCCGACTGCATCACCCTGACCGAGTTGTCGACCGGCAGTTACGCCATGGTGAACCCGGCTTTCTCTCGCCTGCTGGGCTACCGCGGTGACGAGGTGGTCGGCCGCACTTCGCTCGAACTGGGCATCTGGCAGGACCCGGCCGAACGCGATCAACTTTTAGAGGCGGTGCGGCAAAACGGCCGCGTGACCGACCTGCAGGCAACCTTCGTCACCAAGACCGGCAGCAAGGTATCGATGCTCCTGGCCGCCGACCGCTTCAAGATGAACGGGCGCGAGTACCTCGTGCTCAATGCACACGACGTGACCGAGAGCGAACGCACACGCTTGCAGCACACCGCGATCCTGGAGCGGGCGTCGATCGGCATTGCCTTCACCCGCGATCGATACTTCGTCCAGGCCAACCCGTTCTTCGAGCAAATGTTCGGTTGGGCCCCGGGAATGCTGATTGGCCAGCCGGGCTTGGTGGTCTGGCCCAGCGAGGCCGACTATGCCGAGATCGGCAGCCCCGCCGCGCCACTGCTGTCGACCGGCCAGCCGTTCGAAATCGAACGCCCTATGCGCCGCCGCGACGGCACCGACTTCTGGTGCCGGTTGCTCGCCCAGGCCGTCGACCGCACGAACCCGAGTAGCGGCGGCACCATCTGGATTGCCGAAGACATCACCGAGCGGCGCCGGCTCGACCAGGCGCTGGCCGCGGCGCGCGATGCGGCTGAGGCTGCAAGCCGGGCCAAGTCGGCCTTCCTCGCCAACACCAGCCACGAGATCCGCACGCCGCTCAACGGTCTGCTCGGCCTGGCCCGGCTGGCGATGCGGGAAGACCTGGGCAACGCGCGACGCCAGCAGTACTTGGCTCAAATCTTCGACAGCGCGCAAAGCCTGTCGAGCATTATTTCCGACATCCTCGATGTTTCAAAAATTGAAGCCGGCAAGATCACGCTCGAAGCCGTGCCCTTCGGCCTGCGCGACACCTTGCAAGCCGTGCACCACGCCTACCAGTCGTTGGCCGACGTAAAAGGGCTGTCGCTCACGTTGAGCGTGGCAGACAGCGTGCCCGCCACGGTGTGCGGCGACCCGGTGCGGGTGCGGCAGATCTTGTCCAACTTCATCACCAACGGCCTGAAGTTCACCGACCGCGGTGAGGTGCGCATCGAAGCATCGACCACCAAGCAAGGCTGGCTGCGGCTGGCCGTTGTTGACACCGGCCCCGGGGTCGAGCTCGACACGCAGGCGCTGCTGTTCACGCCGTTCTCGCAAGGTGACACCTCGACCACACGGCGTTTCGGCGGTACTGGGCTGGGCTTGTCGATCTGCCGGGAACTGGCGCGGCTGATGGGAGGCGAGGTCGGCGTGCAAAGCGCGCCGGGCGAAGGCAGCACCTTCTGGGCCGAGCTGCCGCTGCAGGCAGCCGAGCTGGCACAGGCGCCAGCGAGCACCGAGGCCAGCGACATCGACCACCTGTTCGGTGCGCGCGTGCTGCTGGTCGAAGACAACCCCGTCAACATGATGATCCTGGTGGCCATGCTCGAACACTGGGGCGTGCGCGTGGCGCAGGTCCACGACGGCAAGATGGCGATCGACGCAGTGCACGCGGCCACCAGCCAGGGCGACCCGTTCGACGCGGTGCTGATGGACGTGCAGATGCCGGTGATGAGCGGCCACGAAGCAGCGCACGAACTGCGCCGCCATTACGACGCGCAACGTCTGCCGATCCTGGCGCTGACCGCCGCCGCGCTCGTCTCGGAGCGCGAAGAAGCCATGCGTGCCGGTATGAATGACTTCCTCACCAAGCCGATCGACGCGCCGAAGCTGCGCCAGTCGCTGGCGCGACACGTGCGGGCGCGAACGCGGGCCGAAGAGCCTACGGGCTAGCGTCGCCCCAACAAGGCAGCCTGCTTGTCCAGTGCTGCGTGCGTGGCCGTTGGGAAAACCGGCGGAATCAGCGGGCCGGCCAAGCGCGAACCATAGCGATGGGCTGTGGGCATGGCGATGGCGTGCAGGTCCCGCCGGATGCGAAGTGTAGGCATGCTCGGGCAGAGCACTGGCAGCTTTACCCGCCTGTTCCGCTGATCGTCAGGTGTCGCGCCGTTGGACACTGTGGTGCGGTTCAACCCGCGCTCCGAAAGACCCGTCATGGCCATAGACAAGATTCGCCTTTGCAACCAGATCGTGTGCCTCGAGGTGACCGACGGTCGGCGTATCGAGATCGACGCTGGCGCCTACCAGCGCGCCGCACGCGACCTGCGCGAGACGATCCAACGCGAATTCGGCCAGCTGCCGATGAGCGCCTTCCTCAGCCGCGCGCTGCCGTCGGTGCAGACCACGGCCGAGAACGTGTTCTTTGACCACCACCGTCGCTTCGCCGACCTCGACGGCCACGGAGGCTCCATCCGGGCACAGACGCTGACCGACCGGATGCTGCATCGCCTGCGGTGCCAGTAGTCTGCAGACGATGCCATTTTTTGGCCTTCTTTGACCATCCGGCCCAGGGCCGTTGCCATGACACGAATCCGAAAACTAATGCAATACCTTCGGACCCATCCGCGCCTGGCGGGGGTCCTTGCGTGTGCGATCGTGCTGCTCGCGGGCGCTTTGACGCTGCAGCAAAGCGCCGCAGACGCGGCTCAGGCGCGCCGGCTTCCTGAGGTGCGCGCCTTCGAGGCCGACGCGCAGACTTGGCTGCACAACGAGAAGAGCCTGGCCGACTTCAGGAACAGCTTGGTCGCGGGCGAGTTGACGGCGATAGGGCTGGCCGCATCGCCACCCGGCCTGGTTCTGTACACGCGCAAGAACGGCGAGAAGGCCAGCACCACGGTGCCCGGCTGCACACCTGTGAGTTGTGCCGGGACGTTGTTGGACGGCCTGGGCGAGCGCAGCGCCGAGGCGGGCATCGCACTCGTCAGCGTGCACGTTGACCCGCGCACTGCTAGCCGCCAGCTGCTCGACGGTGCCAAGACCGTGTTGTCGCCATTGCTCGTGATCGGCGCCGTGCTGGGCGTGCTGTTCGTTGCCACTCGGCTCCAGATGGGGTTGGGTGGCGCCTCCATGCTCACGGTGCAACCCCCCACACGCTTCGCCGACGTGGTCGGAAGCGACGAAGCCAAGGCCGCGTTGGCACGGGTGCGCGCCTTCCTCGGCGAGCCGGCGAAGTACGCGAGACTGGGCGCGGCGCCACCGCGCGGCGTGCTGCTGGTGGGCCCGCCAGGCACGGGCAAGACACTTCTAGCGCGGGCGCTGGCCGGCGAGTGCAAGGCCAGCTTCATCGCGGTTGACGGCTCGTACTTCACCGCCATGTACTACGGCGCGGGCGTGGCCAAGGTGAAAGAACTGTTCAAGCTGGCGCGCCGCCATGCGCCGTGCGTGCTGTTCATCGACGAGATCGACGGCATCGGCCAGCGCAGCCGGGGGCCCGCCGGTGGTGGTGGCGGTGGCGCCGAGTCGGAGCTCAACCGCATCATCAACCGAGTGCTGGTCGAGATGGACGGCTTTGACCCGCTCACCAACGTTGTCGTTGTGGGCGCCACCAACCACGAGGACAACATCGACGAGGCGCTGCGCCGGCCAGGGCGCTTTGACATGCTGGTGCGCCTGGCCTTGCCAATGCTGCCCGACCGCCAGCGCCTGTTCGAGCTCTACCTCGACCGGCTGCACCACGACGGCCGCGCGGACACGCTGGCGCTGGCGCGCATGAGCGCCGGCATGTCGCCGGCCGACATTGCCAATACCGTGAACAAGGCGGCCTCGACAGCGGCGGAGCAAGGCGCCGAGCACGTTTGCGCCGAGCACCTGTTGCGCGCCATTGAGACGCAGCAGCTGGGCGGCGACGTGTCGCCCGTCAAGGCCCTGCTCAGCGAGGCCACGCGCCGTCGCCTGGCTTACCACGAGGCCGGGCATGCACTCGTTGGGCACGTGCTGGAGGTCGGCTCGGTCGAGCGCGTCAGCATCGAGCCGCGCGGGCAGGCGCTCGGCGTCACCCACATTCACCGCGAGAGCGAAGAGCCGCTGTACCAGAAGGGTGAGTTGTCCGCCCGCCTGGCCATGCTGCTGGGGGGCCGTGAGGCCGAGTTGATGGTGTTGGACAGCGTCTCCAGCGGTGCGTCCGACGACCTCAAGCGCGCCTCGGAGCTGGCCGTGAAGATGGTCAGCTCGCTTGGATTCTCAGACCGCTTCGGCCTGCTCAGCGTGGCCGGCGTGCCCAAAGAACTGCTCGGCCCCGACGTGCAGGCCGCCGTGCTTGACGAGGCGCGTGCATTGCTCGTGGACGCGCAGGCCCGCTGTCGCCGGCTGCTGGGCGAACGTCGCACTCAGCTTGATGGCTTGGCCGCGAGCCTGTTGGATCACGAAGTGCTGAGCGGCGAGCCACTGGCACGCTGGCTGGCCGGCGCGGTGGCTCGGCCAACGGTGGGCGAGGCCAAGCTAGCGTGAGACCGAGCACCTTGCGCGGCGAGCTTCAAAATTTGGCCGACGCGGCTGCCGCAAACCGCATGGGTTGCCTCGGCCGCTGGTCTTCATCCTTCCTGACCAAAGTGGGAACAGTGACTCACTCCGTGGCTCAAGTCGCCACGCCAACTGCCGAAACTCACCCCGTGCGAGGACAGCGCTCGCCCGCTCGTTCGCTGCCCTTGGGTACACCTTGTTGCAGCCGGCAACTGACCTGTCAATCAACTAGGAAATGTTCATGAAATCTCCAAGCTCCTGGAACATCTCGGCCCGGCTTGCCGCGGCCTTCGGCGGTGTGATCGCCATCTTTTCGGTCGTGGCGGCTGTCACGCTTCACACCAACGCGAAGCTGGCGGAAGCAGACCAGTGGACCACCCACACCTACGAGGTGCTCGACACGGCCGACCACATGCTGAAAAGCATGCTCAATATGGAGACCGGGGCGCGCGGCTTTTTTGTCGCCGGAGCAGACGGCTTTCTGGCCCCCTGGGAGCAGGGCAACAAAGGGTTTGACACTGCTTGGGCCAAAGCCAAAAAACTGACCTCTGACAACGCCACGCAACAAAAGCGGCTGGACGACATGCAGGCCAAGGAAGCCGAGTTCGCCACGGTGGTCAATGCAATGCTCAAAATGAGGCGCGACGTGAGCGCCAGCCAAAAAACGATGGGCGACTTTGTAGCCGAGTTCGGCCGTGGCAAAGACAAAGCGGCCATGGACGGCTTCCGCGCCCTGCTAGCCGACTTCGACAAGGCCGAGCGCGATCTCTTGGTGACCCGCGCAGCCAGCGCTGAGAGCGTGCGCACGCTGAGTCGGTCGGTCATTTTGGGCGGGGCGTTTACGGCCGTTGTGGTGGCGATCTTGCTGGGCTTGTGGGTCTCGCGCTCCATCACCGGGCCCATTCAAATCGCGGTCGCCTTTGCACGCCGTGTTGGCGAGGGCGACCTGACAAGCTCGATCGACGTGAAAGGCACGGACGAGACGGCGCAACTGCTTCAGGCGCTCGCCACAATGAACACGAACCTGTCTGGTCTTGTCAATCAGGTGCGGGCCAGCAGCGACAGCATCGCCACAGGCTCCGCGCAAATTGCCACGGGCAATGCAGACCTGAGCCAGCGCACTGAAGAGCAGGCCAGCAACCTGCAGCAGACCGCCGCCTCAATGGAGCAGCTCTCGGGCACCGTCAAGACCAGCGCGCAGACCGCCCATCAGGCGAACCAGCTGGCCTCCACTGCAGCGGCAGCGGCCGTGCGCGGTGGCGAGATGGTGGGCAACGTGGTCAACACCATGCAGGATATTGCGGCCTCATCAAAGAAGATCGCCGACATCATTGGCGTCATCGACGGCATCGCTTTCCAAACCAACATCTTGGCCCTGAACGCCGCAGTCGAGGCAGCCCGCGCTGGCGAGCAAGGCCGCGGCTTTGCGGTCGTCGCAAGCGAGGTGCGCAACCTGGCTGGCCGCTCGGCCGAAGCAGCCAAGGAGATCAAGACCTTGATCGGTGCAAGTGTTGAGAAGGTCGAGATTGGCGCACGCCAGGTCAATGACGCGGGCACGTCGATGGGTGAAATCGTCACGCAGGTTCAACGCGTGAGCCAGATGATCAGCGAACTCTCCAACGCCTCAGCCGAACAATCTACCGGCATCGCCCAGGTGGGTGATGCGGTGACGCAGCTCGATCAAGTCACCCAGCAAAACGCGGCTCTGGTCGAGCAAAGCGCTGCGGCCGCCGAGAGCCTGAAGCACCAGTCGATCAGCTTGGCAGAGATCGTGGCCGCGTTCAAGGTCTTACCCGGTGCGGCACTGGGTTCGCTTTCGTTGAGCGCAGCGCCTGTTGCAAACACCTCCAGCACCGAGCGTCGCGGCCCGAACCGTGCAGTCAACGTAAGTCGCCCCGCGTTCAAGGCCAAAGCGGTGCCCAAGCGCGCGACCGAGGCACGCGAATTGACAACCATTGGTGGCGGCTCAAGCGCCAAGACCGGTACGGACAACTGGGAAACTTTTTGACGCTGCGGCTCGCTGCACGCACTGATTTTTCAATTTCACAAGGAACCCCATGCACTCTGTTGTTGAGGCACCGCGGCGGGCGCTGAGCGCGGCTTCTGAGGCGAGGAATGCCGCGCCCGATTCCGCCCGCAGTGTCACCGCCAAGCACACCACTACGAGCACCACCGCTGGTGAATTCCTCAGCTTCCGCCTCGGCGCCGAGGAGTACGGCATCGACATCTTGCGGGTGCAAGAGATCCGTTCCTACGAGACGCCCACCGAGGTGGCCAACGCGCCGCCTTTCGTGATGGGGGTGGTCAACCTGCGCGGCGTGGCCGTGCCCATCGTGGACCTGCGCCTGAAACTTAACTGCACCTGCGCCGAGTACACGGCCACCACCGTGGTCATTGTGCTCAGCGTGCGCGAACGCGTGATCGGGGTGGTCGTTGATTCGGTGTCTGACGTGCTCGCCCTGACGCAGGATCAAGTCAAGCGCGCCCCTGAGATGAACTCGATGGTTGAGGCCAGTCACATCACCGGCATCGGCTGCGTGGGCAGCGGTAACGCTCGGCGCATGCTGATCCTCTTGGACATCGAAAGCCTACTTAGCAGCGCTGACATGGGCTTGATGAACGACCCGTTGCACTGAGCCCGCATGTGAGAGCGCAGGTGGCGCGGGCGCGCTGACGGCCGCTGGTGCCAGACGGGCGAGTGCTTCGAGCTAAAGCTCTGCCCGGCGCGGGCTTTGTGATTGGATTCTTCGGGCCAGCTCGGCGCCCGAATCGGGCTCTTTTGGACCTGCCGCTCGGGCACCCCCGAAAGCGCTCAGGCCCAGACCGGAAACTCGCCGCTCTCAGTGCTGTAGGCAAGCGCCCAACAGACCACTACGCGCTGCGCCCGCCAGCGGTTTCAGACCTCGCCAATCGAACACCCAACACCGCCTCAATCGGCTCTGGTCGGTGCAACAAAAAGCCCTGCGCGAAGTCGATGCCGATCTCGCGCACCCTGTCGAGCACCTCGGTCCGGTCGACGAACTCGGCCACCGTCTTGACGCCAACCACGCGCGCCACGTCAACGAAGCAGCGCACGGCCGCGTCGTCGAGCGGGTCCTCGATGAGATTGCGAATGAACTGGCCGTCGATCTTGAGCAGGTCAACGTTGAGGCCCTTCAGGTAACCGAACGACGAGGCGCCGGCGCCGAAGTCGTCAAGTGCGATGCGCACGCCCAAGGCGCGAACCTGATCGATGAACACACTGGCATCGGCCATGTTGGTGACGGCCGCCGTTTCCGTGATCTCCAGGCAGAGCCGCCTGCACACTTCGGCACCGGCCTCGGTCAAGGTGTCGATCGCCTGGCGGTGAAACGCGCGGTCGCCGATGGACTGGCCCGACAGATTCACGCACAAGGTATCGACGGTCGACAAAGTCTCCAGCGACAGCAGCGCATCAATAGCATGGCGCAACACCCACCGATCAATGCGCGAGGCGAAGTGAAAGCGCTCTGCGGCCGGCAGAAAAGCGCCGGGCAGCACCACGCTGCCGTCGCTGCCGATCATTCGCAGCAGCACTTCGGCATGCAGACCCTCGGTCTGCTGGCCGAGCGCGTGAATGCGCTGCGCGTAAAGCGCAAAGCGATCCTCGTCCAAAGCCTGCTCCAAGCGTGTGGCCCATTGCATCTCGCCGTGGCGAGCACGCATGGTCTCGTCGGTGTCGAACCAGCTGTGAACACGGTTGCGGCCGGCGTCCTTGGCGGCATAACACGAGGTGTCGGCGGCCTGAATGACGGCCGCCGTCGTGCTCCAACGGCTATCGACGGGCACCAGACCGATGCTGGCGCCAATGCGAAAGCGCCGTTCATCGTGCATGAAGCGGAAGTCGTCCATGCGCTTGCAGATTTGCTGCGCTACGCGCTGGGCTTGACCAGCCGAGCAATGCTCCAAGATCACCGCAAACTCGTCGCCTCCCAAGCGGGCCAGCGTGTCACGCGCCCGCACGGTTTCGCCCAGCAGCTTGCTCACCTTCTGCAGCAGCTGGTCGCCCACGGTGTGGCCGCATGCGTCGTTGACCAACTTGAACTGGTCCAGGTCAATGAACAGCAGCGCGTGTTCGCTGCGATCCTCGTGCGACTTGCTCAACAGGCGGCGCAGTCGGGTTTCGAACTCGGCGCGATTAACCAGCCCCGTCAGCGCGTCATGCGTGGCGCGGAAGCTCATCTCGCCGCTCAGGCGGCGCTGCTCGGTCACGTCGTGGAAGACCAGCACCACGCCCAGCAGCTCGCCGCGTCCGTTGCGGATCGGAGCCGCCGAATCTTCAATGCCGAACTCTTCACCATTGCGCGAGATCAGCGCCGTGTTGTTGGCCAGACCCGCCAATACGCCTTGCTCCAGGCAAACGGAGACGGGGCTCTCCGTTGGCGCGCGGGTCTCGACATTGACGATGTGAAACACCTGGTCCACGGGGTGGCCCTTGGCCTCGGCATTGTGCCAGCCGGTCATGCGTTCGGCCACCGGGTTCAACCACGTGACGGTGCCCGTGGCGTCGGTCGTGATCACCGCGTCGCCGATCGATTGCAGCGTCACGCGCATCAGCTCGTGCTGCTCTGCAAGTTCGGACGTGACTTTGCGAAGCGCCGTGACGTCCTGAAAGGCGCCCACCAGCCGCACGGCCTTGCCGCCTTCGAACTCGGCAGCACCGACCGAGCGCACCCAGATGCGTTGCCCGGTGACGCGGTCCAAAGGCAACACCAAGTCCCAACCCTCAGCGGTGACCATGGCCTGATCGACTGCGGCCTGAATGACCGGCCGTGCCTCGGGTGAGTAGAAGTTGATCGCTTCTGACAGCACGGGCACGTAGTCGAGCGAGACGCCATGGATGCGGCGCGTCTGCGCCGACCAGGTCAGCGCTCCAGTCACCAGGTCCAGCTCCCAGCCACCCACGCCAGCCACTTCGCCGGTGCGGTTGAGCAGCTGCTCGCTCTTGCGCAGGGCCTCGTCTTGGCGCTTGCGCTCGGTGATGTCCATGTGCGTTCCGAACAGCCATTCGGGCTTGCCGTCTGGCGTCCAGGTCAGCACGCGGCCACGGGTCAGCACCCACATCCAGTGGCCGCTGCGGTGGCGCATGCGGGCTTCGCAGTCGTAGCTGGGCAGCTCACCGGCAAGGTGCTTGTTGAGCAGTTCAACCGCGCGCTGCAGATCCTCAGGGTGCCCGTGGCTCAGCCATGTTTGGACCGAGGTCGGTTCAAGCTCGCTCAGCGTGTGACCGATCATTGCTGCCCAGCGCTCGTTAAAGCGTGCCTCGCCGGTTTGGAAGTTCCACTCCCAGGTGCCGGCACCGGTCCCTTCGATGATCGAGGCCAGCCGCACCCGTTCGTCGCTCAGGGTGCGCTCGCCGCGCCGCTGTTCGGTAACGTCTTCGACCGAGCCGACGTAGCCCGTCACCATGCCATCGCGGGCGAGCTTGGCTCTGGCGCGTGAGCGCACGATGATCGTCTGCCCGTCGGGGCGGAGAACGCGGAACTCCATATCGAACTCAACTCCCAGCGCTGCCGTGCGCTGCCATTCGGCAAATGCGGCCGCGCGGTCGTCGGGATGCAGGGGCGCAGCCCAGCCGGTACCCAGGCTCTGCTCGAGCGTAAGCCCAAAGATGCCCTGCCAGCGCTCGTTGCTGTAGGTGCAGGCGCCCAGTGAATCGGTGGCGAATACGCCCAGTGGCGAGGCCTCGCTGAGGGCCTTGAAGCGGGCCTCGCTCTCGGCAAGAACGTGCGCGGCGCGCGCTTGTTCGCGCACGTCCCGGATGATCTTGGTGGCACCGGTCAGCTCACCTTTGGCATTGCGAATCGGCGCCAGACTGATGGAGACAGCGATCGCATTGCCACCGCGGTCCAAGCGAATGGTGTCGAAGTTAAAGCCGGCGAGCGAATGTTTCAGTCGGGTTTCCAGGTCCTCCATTTCGTTGCGCCGATGCGGTGGCACCAACCTCGTTGCGGGCTGGCCCAGCATCTCGGCGGCGCTGTATCCGAAAAGACGTTGGGCGGCTGCGTTCCAGTGCTTGACAGTGCCGTCCAGCGACAGGGTGACGATCGCGTCGAGGCTGTTGCGCAGCACCGCGGCAGCCTGAGCCGCGGTTTCGTGCAGTTCACGTTCGGCAAGCAGCGCGCGCCGGCCTTCCAGGGCGCGCACGGCCGCTGCGGCCAGGAGGCCGAGCACCTCGCGCTGCCGGGCGTCCAGTGTGCGCGGCTGCCGGTCGATGACGCACAAGGTGCCCGCGTGGGAGCCGTCGCTCAGGCGCAGCGTGGCCCCTGCGTAGAAGCGAATATCCGGGACGCTGGTGACCAATGCGTTGTCGGCAAAGCGTGGGTCGAGTGTGGCATCGGGCACCTCGAAAATGCCGTCTTCCAGAATGGCGTGGGCGCAGAAGGCGAGTTCGCGCGGGGTTTCGGTCACGCCGGGCAGGCCGACATTCGCCTTGAACCACTGTCGGTCGGTGTCGATCAAGCTGATCAACGAAATCGGCACACCGCACACCAATGCAGCCGCTTGCACGAGGGCATCGAACTCACGCTCGGGCGAAGAGTCGAGGACAGCGAGTTCGGCAAGTGATCGAAGCCGCGCGGCTTCGTTGGTAGGAATTTGAGCTGCTGACATAGGGGAAAACCTCCGATCGCTGACCACTCAATATTGTCCCGCCGCTCGAAAGCAAGACCGCGTTCCCCTATGCGCCCAATCGCTTCAAAAGTCGAGGGTTTCACAAGCTTATCTCTGCGAGTGCGCGTTTTCGTTCCAAAGTCACGACGCGCCGACTCTGCGCCCGTAATGTCTAGACGCCGAACGGCAGCTCGCGCAAACGTTTTCCAGTCAGCGCAAAAAGCGCGTTAGCCAGCGCCGGTGCGAGCGGTGGCGTGCCAGGCTCGCCCACGCCAGCGGGGCTGCGGGTGCTGGGCACCAGGTGCGTTTCGATGCGCGGCGCGTCGGCCAGCTTGACCATCGGGTAGTCGGGAAAATTCTTCTGCTTCACCACGCTTGCTTCGATGTCGATACGTCCATACAGCGCAGCGCTCAGGGCGAAGATCACCGCACCTTCCATCTGCTGCGCCACGATGCCCGGGTTCACGACCGTGCCGACGTCGGCCGCGCAGACCACGCGGTGCAGGCGCGGTTTGCCATCGACCAGTGACACCTCGACCACCTGCGCCACGATGCTGCCAAAACTCTCGTGAAGCGCCACGCCACGCGCTCGGCCGGCAGGCAACGCAGGCGCGGCCCCGAAGCCCGGCCAGCCGGCTTTTTTTGCAGCGAGCTTCAACACGGCGGCGTGGCGGGGTGCGCCTTTCAGCAGGGCCAGGCGGAACCGAACCGGGTCCTGCTTCGCTTCGAATGCAAGCTCGTCGATGAAGGCTTCCGAGAAGAACGCGTTGTGCGAGTGGCCGACCGAGCGCCAGAACCCCACCGACACGCCGCTGCGGGTGGCCACGTGGGCCATGCGCTGGTTCGGCACCTCGTACATCAGATCGAACAGGCCTTCGCTGGCCGTTTTGTCGGGCATGTCGATCGGACCGGCCAGCGCCGGCAAGGCACGCTCCATCCAGCGCGGCGAGATCGCGTCGCCGGCGCTCGTGATCGTCAGCGCCACCGGCAGGCCTTGTGCATCCAGGCTGGCCTGCATCAGCGCCACGCCGGCCGGGCGGTAGAAGTCGTGGGTCATGTCTTCTTCGCGCGGCCACACGAGTTGCACCGGGCGGCCACCGGTCTCGGCGGCGATGCGCACCGCCTGACCCACGAAGTCGATGTCGAGCCGGCGGCCGAAACCACCACCGATGTAGGTCACATGCAAGGTCACCGCGCTCGCCTCCACACCGGCCACCTGCGCGGCCAGGGCGCGGGCCATGCTCGGCATCTGGGTCGGCGCCCAGAGCTCGACCTTGCCGTCTTTGACCTGCGCGGTGCAGTTGATCGGCTCCAGGGCAGCGTGCGCAAGGTACGGCGCGCGGTAGAGCTGCTCTAACTTGCCCACCGCGGCCGCCCCGGCCTGCTTCACATCACCACGGGCATAGAACGCAAACCCACCGTCGGTCTCGGCAGCGTGGCGCGCTTCGCCTTCGAGAGCGCGCAGGATTTGGGCGCTGTCGAGCGTGCCGGCGGGCGGTGCCTGCCATTCGATCTCCAGCGCGTCGGCGCCACGTTTGGCGTGCCAGTACGTGGCGCCCACCACCGCCACCGCCGCGGTCGAGCCGGCATAGGGCCCGAGCCGCACGACGCGCTCGACACCCGGCAGCTTCATCGCCGCATCGACCTTCACCACCGCCGGGCTACCCCCGAGCATCGGGCAGTGGCGCACCACGGCGAACACCTGGCCGGGCCGGCGCACGTCGATGCCGAAGCGCGCTGTGCCATCGCACTTGGCCACCACGTCAACGCGCGGCGCGGCAGTGCCAATCAGCTTCCAGTCTTTTCGGTCCTTCAATTTGACGTCGCCCGACGGCGTGGCCGCGGCAGTCTTCGCCAGTTCGCCGTAGTGCGCTTTCGGGCCCGACGAGTGGCTCACGACACCGTCGGTGACGACCAACTCGTCGAGCGGCAACTTCCATTGCAGCGACGCCACGCCGAGCAGCTGAGCGCGCGCGGTGGCTGCGGCCAGGCGCAGCAGGTCCCAAGCATCGGCCACGCTCGACGAACCGCCGGTCACGTTGATGCCGAGTTCGCGCGCCACTTTCGAGACGATCCACTGCCCGGCCTTCACCGTTCGCGATTCGGCTCCGGGCTCGCTGTCGCTCGGGTGGAACGGCAGGCTTGCGACAAACAGGGCCACGTTGCCGTAGAGCTTGTCGGCCCCGGCATCGATGAGCCGCACCTTGGCGAGCGACACATCGAGTTCTTCTGCCACCAGCATCGCCAGCGCCGTGTGCACGCCCTGCCCCATCTCGCTGCGGTTCATCGCCAAGAGCACAGAACCGTCGGCGGCAATCTTGATCCAGCCGCTGAGGCCGAACTCTTCGTCGCCTTTGGGCAGCGTCTGGGCCGCGCCCAAGCGGCTGCGCGGTGGCAGCACACCCCAGCCGACGACGAGCGCGGCCGCAGCCCCGAGCCCGCTCAGGATGAGCGCGCGGCGCCTCATGTCAGCGCCTGCACAACGGCACGCTTGCCGGTGTCGCCGCGCACTGTGGCCGCGGCCGCCTTGATCGCCTCCCGGATGCGTGGGTAGGTGCCGCAGCGGCAGATGTTGGTGATGGCGGCGTCGATGTCGGCATCACTCGGGTTGTTGTTGTTTGCCAGCAGCGCAGCCGCGGCCATCAGCATGCCGCTCTGGCAATAACCGCATTGCGGCACCTGGTGCGCGGCCCAAGCCGCTTGCAGCGGGTGTGGCGCCTGGGCGCTGCCCAGCGCTTCTATCGTGACGATGCGTTTGCCGGCCACCGCCGACAGTGGCGTCACGCAAGAGCGCAGCGCCTGCCCGTCAGCGTGCACGGTGCAGGCACCGCAGGCGGCCACCCCGCAGCCGAACTTGGTGCCGGTGAGGTTGAGCACATCGCGCAACGCCCAGAGCAAAGGCATGCTCGGGTCGATGGCGTCATCGGCGAGGGTGCGGCTGTGGCCGTTGATGTTCAGTTCCAAATGGGCTCCATGGCGACGCCGGGATCAAGGCCACGCAATGTAGCTCTACTGCAGTGTTTGGTGCGTCGTGGAGCTCATGAAAGTTGGTCAATCCGGGCGTCTGGCTGGGCGCCCAACCCCCGCGATGCCCTGCGGCATCGCGGGGGTTTGCAACGACGCCTGGCGGCCAAAGTGGCGGTGCTTCAGGTCCGACAATGTCGTCATGCTGACCGCGGCGCCCGACGATTCCTTGAATGAACCCGGCGCGGCCGAGCGGCTGCGTCGGCTTGGTTCACATGCTCTCAATCAATCGAGGCTGACATCCGTGCGCACCATCCCCGCCCGATCCGCATGAGCCGAGAGTGCCAGCCGCGTCCCCTTCGGTGCGCGCAGCACCCACTCAACCACGGCACGGTCGGCCGTGACTTCACGGATCGGCAAAAAGGCCTGCAGCGTGGCTTTGGGCGCATGGCCTTCGAGCTGCGCGCCTTCTATGCGCGGCTTGCCGCTTAAGAGCGAGACGCTCGGATCGCCTTCGGGCAGGTGGATCTCGAAGATCACGCCGCGCACCACCTTGCGTGCCAGCGCGCGTTTGGTCACGTAGGCTGGCAACCAGCCGCTGTTGGCCACCGCAAAACGCACCCGCCAGGTGTCGGGGCCGATGGCGCGCACTTCGGTGCGCAGCAACTCCAGCCTTGGCAGGCTGAGCGCGATCTGGTTCATCCAGGCCGGGAAGCGCTCGACCTCGCTTTCGCGCAGGTGCGGCGGCGGGTTGCGCCAGTAATTCATCTTGTCCCAGCCGCCGATTTCGACCTCGCCGAGCTGCGGGTGCTGGAATGGTTTCCAGTCGACGTGGGCGCGGCCCTCGCAGTGTTCGTCGCTCCACTTCAGCAGCTTCAGGTCGTCAGACTCGGAATGCTCGCGGTACCAATCGACCCACTTGTAGTCGGTGATGCCGGCGGCCCTGTTTGGGGCCCAGAGTTCGACCACCCAGAACAGCGCGCCAAGGTGTTCGTAAAACCAGTCTTGCGTGCCGCCGATGGTCTCTTTGGGGTGGTACTTGAAATCGTGCCAGACGCTCACTGCCGGGTAGCCGGTGAGCTGGGCGCCGAGCGCGCTGAAGCGCTTGAACGACCACAGGTCTTCGGAGATCATGTCGTCGTCGCTCATCGTACTCATCGGCCGCAGGATCACGCCACTGTGGGTGTGATAACTGATGGCAGCACCGATGTTTGGGTGCGCAAGAACGAAGTCGACCATGGCACGCACTTCGGGTTCGCTCGCCGGGTAGGCGCCGGCACCGACCTGCTCAAATTCCTGGCGCCAAAAGGCCGGGAAGTTGCGGTTCAGGTCCAGGCCTTCAGCGTCTTTGTTGATGTTGATCGTGAGGCCGTCGTAGTTTTCGATCAGTCCTTCTGGCATCACGCGGTAGTACTCGCCGCCGAACTCGCCCGGCTCGCGCGGCACCATCAGGCGAGGGTCGTTGGCACTCTTCCTGAAGGGGCCGTGCGGGTCCTTTACACGCATGAAAAGAATGCGCCCATCGCCGTCGACGTCTTCTGTGGTGAGCCCATCGACAGGCTCGTCCTCGAACGGGTAAGGCTTGGTGCTGGAGCGGATGTGGCGCGGCGTGTCGGCCAGCGCGAGTTCGGCGCCGTCGGGGTTCAGGCGCGGGCACAGGTAGACGGTGCGGGTGTCGAGCAAGTGCGTGACCTGCTCGTCCTTGCCGTGGCCCACGACGAGCTGGTGCAGGTAGTACAGCACGGCGATGCTGGCGGTGAGCTCGGCCGCGTGTATGTTGCCGTCGGCCCAGAACGCGGGCTTGTCGGCGTGTGAGCCGGTCGCTGTGTTGGTGACGGTCACGACCCAGATGTCACGCCCTTCGAAGCTCTTTCCGATCGAGGCCACCGAGACCAGATCGGGCCGCGCGTCGGCATAGTCGAACAAAAGCCGCGACAGTTCGGCGTATTTGCAGAAGGTGTCGAAGCGCGGTGTGGGCAGGGCTGGCGTGGTCATGGGTGGCAGCAAAGGCAAGAGGAAAAGCAGCTTACAACAGCGACTTGGCTCAGGCGCCCACCACCTGCCCGGCCAGGAAAACCCGCAGTTCGCCGGGCGCGAATGCCACCCAGGTCTCATTCTTCGTCAGGGGCTCGGTCACCACGATGGCGACGCGGTCGCCGGCCGAGGCGAGTGGGGCAAAGTCGACCGACACGTCATCGTCTTGCAACGTTGCCTGCACAAACGGGTGCTGGCGCACCAGGTGGTGCAGGTGCGTCGAGCAATGGGCCCACAGCGCCTGGCCGTTGTTCAGCATGAAGTTGAACGTGCCGTGTTTGGCGGCGATGAGCGCCAGTTCGCGCAGCGTGGCGGTGAGCTCGGTGATCGTTGGCACGCTGGCGTGCGCTTTGGCCAGTTCTTGCATCAGCCAGCAGAAGGCACGCTCGCTGTCGGTGCCGCCCACGGGACGAAAGGCGCCGTGCAGCAGGGGCTCAAAGCCTTTGAGGTCGCCGTTGTGCGCGAACACCCAGTACCGGCCCCACAACTCGCGCACGAACGGGTGCGTGTTCTCGAGCGCCACGCGGCCCTGCGTGGCCTTGCGAATGTGAGCAACGATGTTGTCGCTCTTGATCGGGTAGCGACGCACCATCTCGGCCACGGGCGAGCTGCGTGCGCTTTGCGCGTCGATCATCAGGCGCATTCCGGCACCTTCGAAAAAAGCGATGCCGAAACCGTCTTTATGCTCTTCAGCGCGCATGGAAAAACCGGTGAAGCTGAACATCACGTCGGTTGGCGTGTTGGCGTTCAGGCCGAGGAGCTGGCACATGTCTGAGGCGATCCTCTGCGACCAGCCTCAGCGGCGGTCGAGGAACAGGCGAAAGAAGCCTTTGGCGCTGACCAGGTTGCCAGGGTTGCTGGTCTCCTCGAGCACACCGCTCATGCGCCGCACGATGCGCGGACTGCGGTTGGCGCGCCAGATCAAGAGGTCGGTCAGCCACGGATGGCGGTTCACGACGTTGGCGCGCTTGTAAAGCGCAAAGCGCGGCTTCAGCGCCGCCAAGTGCGCTTCATAGTCGGCCCGCACCTGGGCTTCGCTCCAGCCTTTTGCGTCACCGGTGAGCACCGATTCGGCGGCGTAAATGCCGGTCTCGAGCGCCTTGCCGATGCCTTCACCGGTAAATGAATAGGTGCTGCCCGCGGCTTCGCCGGTGACGATCAGCCCCGACCGCGTGAAACGCGCGCCTTCGAGCGTGCAGCGCAGCGGTGCGCCCTTCATCGGCCCGAGCAGCGTGCCCCCCTGCATCAGCTCGCGCGCCGGGGCATAGACCCTTTGGAAGTCGCTCATCACCTGACGCAGGTTGACTTCCTTCTTCGCCAGCCGTCCACCCTTGTCACGGCCATGGCTGTCGGCAATGCCAACCCCGATGTTGAACACGCCGTCGCGACACGGGAAGATCCACCCGTAGCCTGGCGTGAGCGCACGGTGCCACACGATTTCGAGCGCGCTGATGCGCCCGACCATCGCTTCGTTCTTCACATAACCGCGCAGCGCCACGCCACTCGGCGTGTGGCGCTGCGACATGCCAGCGGCGAGCAGCGCCTGTGGCACAGCGCCGCTGGCAAGCACGACCCAGCGTGCACGCACGGCGCGGGTGATGTCGCCGTGGTGCAGGGTCGCGCCGACGACCTGTGCGCCTTCTTCGATCAGTGCGGTGAAGCGCGCCGGCGCAAACATGCGTGCGCCGGCACCGACCGCGGCGCTGCACAAGATGTGGTCGAGCTCCTTGCGCGGCAGAACCGCCAGCGTGCCAGGGACGTCGACGCGCCCGCCGCGCGGGCCAATGCAGCCAACGAAACCCGAAGCCTGCGCTTGCGCCATCACCGCGCCCAGCACGCCGAGCTTGCGCAATGCGTTGTGCGCATCAGGGATCAGGCCGTCACCGCAGACCTTGTCGCGCGGAAAAGCATGCTGGTCGACGAGCAGAACGTCGAGCCCGGCGCGTGCCAGCGTGAGCGCGGCCGCGCTGCCGGCCGGGCCGGCGCCAATCACGAGCACGTCGCAAGCGGCAGGAAGGAGTTCAATGCCGAGGTTCATGGCGCACTTGATTTGAAGCGGAGCATCGATTTTAGGAGGCTGTCACGCCGGTGAAGCTGGCGCGGGGCCGCCGTGTGCAAGGTCGCAAACACGGAGCGTGTTGGAAGATACCCGCCTTGCGAGTGCAAAGAATGGGCAATGGCGCCGGGGTCGATGCGCAGGCGGGAGGCGGCAACGGTGCGCTGAGCCACCGTTGCCGCCTTGGTCACCCGCGGCTTGCAATCAGCCCGCGGCCTTGACCTTCAGTCGCCAGGCGTGCAGCAGCGGTTCGGTGTAGCCGCTCGGCTGCGCGATGCCTTTGAAAACCAGGTCGCTCGCCGCCTGGAACGCGGCCGAGTGCTCGAAATTGCCGCCCATCTTTTGGTACAGCGGGTCGGACGCGTTTTGCTTGTCGACCACCTTGGCCATGCGCTTGAGCGTGGACTTGACCTGGCCCTTTTTCACCACACCGTGGTGCAGCCAGTTGGCCATGTGCTGGCTGCTGATGCGCAGCGTGGCACGGTCTTCCATCAGGCCGACGTTGTGGATGTCTGGCACCTTGGAGCAGCCCACGCCTTGGTCGATCCAGCGCACCACGTAGCCGAGGATGCCTTGGGCGTTGTTGTCGAGCTCCTGCTGTTTTTCAGCGTCGCTCCACCGCGGTTTCTTCGCGACCGGAATGGTCAGCAGGCCTTCGAGGAGGGCATCGGCCTCAGCGGCCGCATCGGTCTTCTCCAGCGCCCTTTGCACCGCGAACACATCAACCTGGTGGTAGTGCATTGCGTGCAGCGTGGCGGCCGTGGGGCTCGGCACCCAGGCGGTGTTGGCGCCGGCCATGGGGTGCGCGATCTTCTGCTGCAACATGGCGGCCATCAGGTCGGGCATCGCCCACATGCCCTTGCCAATCTGCGCCTTGCCGCGCAGCCCGCACGACAGCCCCACGAGCACGTTGTTGCGCTCGTACGCCTGGATCCAGGTGCTCGTTTTCATGTCACCCTTGCGGATCATCGCGCCGGCCTGCATGGCGCTGTGCATCTCGTCGCCGGTGCGGTCAAGAAAGCCGGTGTTGATGAAGGCCACACGGCTCGCGGCGGCGGCGATGCAGGCCTTCAGGTTAACGCTGGTGCGACGCTCTTCGTCCATGATGCCGAGCTTGACCGTGCTCTGCGGCAAGCCGAGCAGGGTCTCGACACGGCTGAACAATTCGTCCGCGAAAGCCACTTCGGCGGGGCCGTGCATTTTCGGCTTGACGATGTAGACCGACCCGGCGCGCGAGTTCTTGATGCCGGCCTGGCCCTTGCGCTTCAGGTCGTGGATCGCGATTGTGGTGGTGACCACGGCGTCGAGAATGCCTTCGGGAATCTCGCGCCCTTCGCCCCACAGCACCGCCGGGTTCGTCATCAGGTGGCCGACATTGCGCACGAACATCAGCGAACGACCGTGCAGGGTGAGCTTCTCGCCCTTGGCTCCGGTGTACTCGCGGTCTGGGTTCAGGCCGCGCGTGAAGGTGCTGCCACCCTTGCTCACTTCTTCGGTGAGCGTGCCTTTCAAAATGCCGAGCCAGTTGCCGTAGGCCTGCACCTTGTCGTCAGCATCGACCACGGCAACCGAGTCTTCAAGATCGAGAATCGTCGAGAGCGCGGCCTCGAGCACCAGGTCAGCCACGCCGGCTGCGTCGCTCGCGCCGATCAGCGTGCTGCGGTCCACGCGGATGTCGAGGTGCAGGCCGTTGTGGATGAGCAGCACTGAAGAGGGCGAGCCCGCCTCGCCCTGGTGGCCGACGAACTGCGCCGGCCTGGCAAGCGCCGTGACGGAACCACCTTTGAGTGTGACCACGAGGGCGCCGGCTTCGACCCGGTAGCCGGTCGAGTCGACGTGCGAGCCGCGTCGAAGCGGCGCGGTGCGGTCGAGCACGTGACGAGCGTATTCGATGACCTTGGCGCCGCGCACCGGGTTGTAGCCACGGCCCTTTTCAGCGCCGCCGACCTCACTGATCACGTCGGTGCCGTAGAGGGCGTCGTAGAGCGAACCCCAGCGTGCATTGGCGGCGTTCAGCGCATAGCGCGCGTTGGTGATCGGCACCACGAGTTGCGGGCCGGCCAGCAACGCGAGTTCGGCATCGACGTTTTTTGTGGTGGCCTTCGCGCTCACGGGCACCGGCACGAGGTAGCCGATTTTTTCGAGAAAGGCACGGTACTTGGTGATTTTTTTGATCGGCCCGGGGTGGTCACGGTGCCACTGGTCAAGCGCGGTTTGAAGGCGGTCGCGCTCGGCCAGCAGCGCTGCGTTTTTCGGTGCGAGCTCGTGCACCAGTCTGTCGAAGCCAGCCCAAAAATCAGCGCTTGGCACGCCGGTGCCGGGCAGCACCTGTTCGTCGATAAATCTGTGAAGCGAGGTGGCGACTTGAAGGCCGTGGACGGTGGTGCGTAGAGTCATGGTGTTTTGTCTGGCTGGTCAGGTGGGAAAGAATTCGAGCACATCGCGCAGGCTGGTGCCTGTGCGGGTGGGCTGGGTGTCGAGCTGCTCAAGCGGCAGTGAGAAGCGGTTGACCCACAGCGTGGTGTAGCCGAACCACGTGGCGCCGATCGCGTCCCAGCCGTTGCTGGATACGAACAGGATGTCCTTTGCTGGCAAGTTCAGTGCCCGCGGGCCAATCGCGTAGGCAGCTGGGTCGGTCTTGAACTTGGCGCAAGCGTGCACGCTGAGCACGTGCGCCAGCAGGCCTGAGAAACCGGCGCTCTTCACTGCCGCGCCCAACATTTCTGGGTCGCCGTTGCTGAGGATCCCGGCCGGAATGTCGCGTGCCTTCAGCTCGGCCAGCACTTCGCGGTTTTCGGGAAAGCTGTTCAGGTGCCGGTACTGGTTCATCAGCCGGTCTTCGCCAACCGGCGTCAGCTCAAGGCCGAGGCTCAGTGCGGCGAAACGCAGACCAGCGCGGGTCAGGTCCCAGAACGGCTTGTACTGGCCGCTCATCGACGTGAGGCGCGTGTAGTCGATCTGCTTGTCGCGCCACAACACGCTCAGGCGTTCGCCAAAACCGGGGAACAGCTGCTCGGCCAGCTGCGACACGCTGTACACATCGAACAGCGTGCCGTAAGCGTCGAAGAGCACTGCGCGCGGGGGATTATCGGTGGGGGTTTTGTCCATAACCCTTACTGTATTCGATGCCTTGTTCAGCATTAATTGCGATCAGATCCTGTTATTTGCGACTTGGATTAACTGAATCGTTAACCGACGCAAGCAGCTCGAATTCTTCGCGGCGGTGGTCGGCGCTGAAGGGGTGGCAACGCCAGTCATCGGTCGGCGCATTAACCCCCTGGCGCTGTGCCTCGGGATGACGCGGCTGTTGCGCACCAAACGGCGTATCAAGCTGATCCACGAAGGCGGCTCTTTTTGGACACAAGTCGGCACTTACTCTCTTGAATTAGCAAGGCCAAAGGAAGTTTGCGCCCCATCGGCGCGAAGGCCAGAGGTCACCCGCTTATCGCTGCTTGGAACGCCTGCGGCCGCGCGGGCGGCTCGACTGCCCAGGTGCGGCACACCTGCTGCTCAGCTGGGCTCGGGCTGGGCTGGGCTGGCGTTCCCACAAGGTGCCGGCCGCAAGCAAATAAATGACGAATCGGGTAGGAGGCGGGATCACCCCCGCCGTCCTCCCACACCACCGTACGTGCGGTTCCGCATACGGCGGTTCATGATTGACTCTGGAAGCGCCGGTGGGTATCCACCAGCGACACCAGCCCCATGTGGTCGAAGAACGACTTCGTGAGCGCGTGGTTCATGTGGCTGGCACCGGCGTTCCACCAGGCGCCGCGCCCGTTGGTTGCCGAGCGCCACGCGCGTTCTTCGGTCAGTCCTCGCTTCATCAGCGTCTTGGCCCGGGTGTAGGGCTGCTTGCATTGGCGCCACAG
>JBBRPV010000036.1:0-40309 GCA_038227445.1 Burkholderiales bacterium
ATGGTCTCTGATCTTGGTCGAAAAGAGACTCTCCCACAGCGCTCGTTTGTTCAAGATCGCTGAGGGAGACCTTATATCGTCCCTCGCTCAGCTTGATCAAATCGCGGGCCAGGGACATCGGTATTCGTGCTCGTGCTCAGTTAGGATCGCGGTAATCGCGCACCGATATTTATAGTTGGCCTTGACCGCTACAGAAAACGCCCTTTGCGCGCTGCCTCTGGTCTTGATCGTCGCAGTCGAATCGGCAACTTCGTAGCTCCTCACTTTGATTTTTTCACGGAAGGCATTGACCTCATCAGGGTCAGCGTCAAGCGCTTCGGCGGCCGCATCTCCTTGAGGGACTGCAGGGAAACGCGCTTCAAGTAGCTGCAGGAATTCGTCGACAGAGGCCGCGATCTGAGTGGAAAAGGGCTTGGCCTGCGACCACGCGTCGTGATTCCGAGTGGGATCGAAGAACAAGCCGTGACCGGGAAGTCGAAGATAACTTGTGAGCGCGCGACCCGTGTCGACATGAAGTGTGTCGATCAGTGATTTTCGATCTTTGGAGACAACGAGTTGCGAGAGTGCGTTTTCGACCTTTGAGCTCAGCGCGACTCCGCCACTCTGAAATAGCGACCACGCAAGTGCCGACTGCTGAGATGTCTTAGCCGAAAGCGTTTGGATTTCCTGCGGTACCAGTTGCACGTCGGCCCATGCGTAGCTTTTGCTCGGGTTCTTGAGATAGGCACGCAAGTGCAAGGTTCTCGACTCATCCCAAAGCTTGACAGCCACTAGATACGGCTGCCCTGCACCACGACTAGAGAGTAGACCGAGCTCTTTCTCGGCGCCGGTGAAATCGAGATATGAAGGATTTCCCGGGATCGTCTCGGCGGTAGCTTCATTCGGCGCGAGCGACATCCTCCACGCCTGCGGCGCTCCAAGGCTGGTTTCCCATTTGAGGTGAGGGCGGTCTGCGGAGTTGAAGACTAGTGAACCCCGCGTCCTTCCCGTCGGCCATTGGTATGTAAGTGGTATCGACCCGACCCCGCCAACTTCCACGGGAAAGAGGCGAGCTACTGCTTCGAGGAACTCCGTCTTCTTGGAGAGTTGAATGTAGTCCTTCGTGTACTTGGTGTTCTGCCCGTCCAAGCGCCCGTACGTCGCGCGGTGCGCCGACGGGCCGTAGTAGATGACCAGTACCCATTCAACTGGTTGCGCAACCAATCTAGACCCTCCCGACGATGATTGCCTCGGGTGACAGATGTGCCTCGACTTCGCGGCGGCTCTGCGCTGCTAGCGACCGATGTGTCGTAAAGCGGATTATCTCGGCGTCAGGGAATAAATCACTAACCGCCGCATTGTCCCGATTAGACATCACCCATCGCACGCCTCGCTGAGACAGATCGGCGCAGATCTCTGCGAGTTCAATGAGGTCGGACTTTTCAAAGGTTTTCGCTGTGTACCTGTTGAATTTTGCAGTGGGCTCCTTCTCCACGCTGGGCCGCGTGAAGACAGGCAAGTACGGCGGGTCAAGGTAGACGAAGTCTCCACGCGCGGCGGTGTTGAGCACGTGGCGGAAATCGGTAGCAGCAATGTCCGCCCCAATCAGAACATCCCCTATGGCCTTCATTCTCGCGTCATTCATGAGCTTGAAGCTGCGGTCTCCCCAAGGCGCATTCATGGCTCCTGTTCGGGAGTTTTCTCGCCACAGGTGGTTCCATGAAACACCGTTCAAGTATAGGAACCGTGCGGCCCTTTCGACGAGACCAGCGGGAACGGCCGAGCGAACCTCGTAGAAGGACTCCTTCGAGTCGTTCGCCAAGTACCAGTCCAGCAATGGTCGAAGCTCCGATTGGTGGTCCCTCATCGCAATCCAAGCCGCGACAAGGTGTTCATTGAGGTCTGCAAGGTGTGACCGACCGGAAACACGCACTGCACACGCAAGGAACACTGCGCCACCACCTAGAAAGGGCTCGTAGTAGTTCTCGATGTGGGTTGGGACGTGCGGAAGGATGCGCGAAAGGAGTCGTGACTTGCCACCTGCCCACCTTATGAAGGGTTTGATCGGCATCACATCGGCATCAACTGCGCATCCAGCATCGGAAGGCGCGTTCAAAAATGCCGGCATCATTCTCTTCCTGGCTCCATCGTTTCCATCGGACGTTTCGACGGCTCATGATATCCTGTAAAAATTCACAGTATCAAAGCGAATTGCGCTCCGCTCCCTCGGTCTCAAGGTTCATATGTCCGACGTACAACTAGTGTGGCCGAACAAGAACCTACCGCTGCGCGCATCGGGTGAGGCAGGCTCTGAGTGGGTGCAGCCGACTGACAGCCGACTGTTCGTGCCGCTCAAGTTTGAGGAGCTCACGGCGGGGCCGCTGGAGTCCCGGGGGAACGTGCTCGCTATCGGCGATGGCCTGGACGTCTTGGAGGCTCTGGCCGCGCGGACGACCGTCTTCGAAGGTGGAATCCGGCTGGTGTACATCGACCCGCCTTTCAACACTCAGGTGAACTTTCGTCAGTACAACGACACGATGCAAAGGCCGATGTGGCTGAGCATGATGCGCGACCGCCTTACGGCGTTGCGCCCACTCCTAGCAGAGGATGCTAGCGTTTGGGTGCACCTCGACGACTCGGAGGTTCACAGGGCGCGTGCGGTGATGGACGAGGTTTTCGGTGAAGGCGCGTTTGTCGCCTCAGTCGTTTGGCAGAAGAAGACTACCCGTGACTCCCGAGCAGCGTTTTCGTCAAACCACGACACAATTTTGGTGTATGCCCCGAGCGGACCGACGAAGTGGAAGACCTCACGGAACCTGTTGGTCAAGGACAACGCGCGCTTGCAGAACCGCGACGATGACCCTCGCGGGCCTTGGTCCGACGCACCCTTCACGGCGCCTGGGTTTCGCAAAGCACAGCAGTACGACATCGTTACGCCAACCGGACAAATACTGCAGCCGCCGCGCGGCCGTTCTTGGTACGCCACGGAGCAGACCTACCGCGATTTGCTTGCAGATGGCCGGATCTGGTTCCCGAAGGGTGGCGACGGTTCGCCACGCCTGAAACTGTTCGCGCAACAACTCAGAGGCCTCGTTCCGTTCACGGTATGGGGTGCGATAGACACCGGAACCAACGACGAAGCGAAGCGGCACCTGATGGCGATGTTCCCGGACGTCGAGGTGTTCGACACCCCCAAGCCTGAGTCCCTTCTCGAGCGAATCATTCACATTGCATCCCATCCAGGCGAACTTGTAGTCGACATTTTTGGCGGCAGCGGCACGACTGCCGCCGTCGCACACAAGATGCGCCGCCGATGGGTGATCGCCGAGCGCAGTACGCAAACCGTCCTTGAGTTCTTGCTGCCAAGGCTGCAGCGAGTGATAGGCGGTACCGACCCAGGGGGCGTTACCGAGGCTACCTCCTGGGTCGGGGGCGGCGGCTTCGGCATCGTTCATGTTTCGCCGCGGTTCGGGGAACTTAATGTTTCGAATCGAGCTGCTGCAGTAAAGCGACGACTTGCGGAAAATGGCGAGCCGGTCGCCTCGTCCTTGATCCGCGAAGTGGCATGCTCAGCGCCGGCCTGAAAAGACCGAGTTTCAAGCCCAGAACTTTGCTTAAGGCCTGTGGGCCATGAAGCTAGGATGTCCCGCGACCGGCCCGGAAACTTGGTGACTTTCTTAGCGTTTGGCGTCGTGGCGTGCCGCAGACCAAACCCCCCAAGGCGCAACCGCAGAGATTCCATGCTCGATACGAGTCCGCCCAGCCTAGCTTGGACTTCGCCTACGAGTTGTCATACAGATTGATGGGCAAGGCGAGAGTCTTGCAGCCGAAGCCCACTTCGAGGATGGTCTCGAAATTTCAAATACTGTTCAAGGCCGAGACTGGCCACGTGTGAACGTTTTGGCAGCTTGAATGTTGCGAGCTCGCACCATGTTCTCTACCACTTGGGGCCGGTGCCACGAAAGTGCGGCGAGCCTTATCGGCCGCAGAGTCGTTCGACGCGTGCACGATCAACCGGCCGTCACCCTGCTCATTGAGCGCCCGGCGGCGACGCAGCAGCGCGATCTCGTAGCTGACGCCGGCCGCGCCACTCGCGCCGCGCGCAGGCCTCTCGCAATCGAGGCGTAGCCTCGGCCGCCGCGTACTCCAGGAGTTCTCCGGCTGAGAAAGGAAACCCTTCATTGTTCCCGGCACAGTGATCGCGCCGTCGGTGAAGCACTCGGGCGCGGGTCGGCCGACTTTGGATCAGCGCTTGGCCGAGCGCCGCTGCTGCCAGGCCAGCAATTCCCCGACGAAACCCTTGCGGAACGCGACCACGCAGACCACGAAGATCGCACCGATGATCACGTTGATCCACGAGCCCACCCGGTCGGCCAGGAAGTTCTGCAGCCCGATGATGGTGAACGCACCGAGCACCGGTCCAGCAAACGTGCCCATTCCGCCGAGCAGCGTCATCAGCACCACCTCGCCCGAGAGCGACCAGTGCGCGTCGGTCAGCGTGGCGAAGCCCACGACGAGGGCCTTCATCGAGCCGGCCAGGCCGGCGACGGCAGTCGACACCACGAAGGCAAGCAGCTTGTAGCGGTCGACGTCGTAGCCGAGCGAAATTGCACGCGGCTCGTTTTCGCGAATCGCCTTCAGTACTTGGCCATAGGGCGAGTGGACGACGCGGATGATGAACAGGAACACCGCGACGAAGACCGCGAGCACCACGTAATACATGACCCTGTCGTCGGCCAGCGGGATCAAGCCGAACAGTCTGCCGCGCGGCACGCCTTGCAGGCCGTCTTCACCGCCAGTAAACGGGGCTTGCAGAAACACAAAGTAGATCATCTGGGCCATCGCGAGTGTGACCATCGCGAAGTAGATGCCCTGGCGGCGGATAGCGATCAGGCCCACCACCAGGCCGCACAGCGCCGCGATGCCGGTGCCTGCCAACACACCAAGTTCTGGCGATAGCCCACCCGAACGCACCAGCCAGCCGGTGGCGTAGCCGGCTGCCCCCAAGTAGGCGGCGTGGCCGAACGACAGAAGCCCGGTGTAGCCCAGCAGAAGGTTGAAGGCGCAGGCGAAGATCGCATAACAAAGCGCCGTCATCATGAAGACCGGGTACAAGCCGACGAACGGGGCGACCAGCAGCAGCGCCAGGCCCACCAGCAGCGCAATACGGCTGCGTCGCGAAATGTCAGCGTTCGCAGCGGTCATGAGGCTTCCTTCCCGAACAAACCCGCCGGCCGGATCATCAGCACGATGGCCATGATCACGAACACCACAATGCTGGAGGCTTCCGGGTAGAAAACTTTGGTGAGGCCTTCGATCAGGCCGAGCGACAAACCCGTGATGATCGAGCCGAGGATCGAGCCCATGCCACCAATCACGACCACGGCGAACACCACGATGATGAGGTTGCTGCCCATCAGCGGCGTGATCTGGATCACCGGTGCAGCGAGCACGCCGGCGAGCGCCGCAAGGCCCGCACCGGCGCCATAGGTCAGCATCACCATCACCGGCACATTGATGCCGAAGGCTTGCACCAGAGTTGGGTTTTCTGTGCCAGCGCGCAGGTAGGCACCGAGACGGGTTCGCTCGATCACGAACCACGTTCCCAGGCACACCGTGAGCGATGCAAACACCACCCACGCGCGGTAGTTGGGCAACACCATGAAACCGAGGTTGGTGGCGCCCTGCAACAGTTCGGGTACCGGGTACTGCTGGCCCGACACACCGAACTTTTCGCGGAACACGCCTTCGGCGATCAGCGCCAGGCCGAAGGTGAGCAAGAGGCCGTAGATCGGGTCGATCTTGTACAGGTGCTTGAGCAAGGTACGCTCGATCACCACGCCGAGCGCGCCGACGACCAGTGGCGCCAGCACCAGCACGAACCAGTAGTTGATGCCGAAGCTGTCAAGCGCCACGAAGGCCACGTAGGCGCCAATCATGTACAGGGCGCCGTGCGCGAAGTTAACTATCCCCAGCAAGCCGAAGATGACCGCCAGGCCCAGGCTGAGCATCGCGTAGAACGAGCCGTTGACCAGCCCGAGCAGCAACTGGCCGAGAAAGGCCTGGATCGGGATGCCGAAGATTTCCATGGGCGGTAGGCAGGTTTCGCTGAAAGCCGATTCACGCCAAGCGGCACTCGGGCCGCTTGGCTTGGGTGGCGCGCTTCAGGCCATCACTTCCAGAGGGCGCACTTTGTTTCGGCCTTGCTCGTCCAGGCGCTGTCGCCCTTGAAGGTTTCCGCCACTTTGTAGTAGTCCCAGGGCTCGGTTGACTCGGCCGGGGTCTTCACCTGCATCAGGTACATGTCGTGGACCATGCGGCCGTCTTCCCGGATGTAGCCACCCTTGGCGAAGATGTCGTTGATTTTGGTTTTCTTCATGTGCGCCAGCACCTTGTCGGCGTCGTCGCCGCCGGTGGCCTTCACGGCGTTCAGGTAGTTCAGCGCGGCCGAGTAGTCACCGGCCTGAATCGACGACGGCATGCGCTTGATCTTCTCGAAGAACTTGCGGCTCCAGGCACGCGAATCGGCATCCCGGTTCCAGTACCAGCTGTCGGTCAGGTACATGCCCTGCGTGGCTTTCAGGCCGAGCGAGTGGATGTCGTTGATGAACATCAACAGGCCGGCCAGTTTCATCGTCTTGGTGATGCCGAATTCGTTGGCCGCCTTGATCGAGTTAATGGTGTCACCGCCGGCGTTGGCCAGGCCCAGGATCTGCGCCTTGCTCGACTGTGCCTGCAGCAAGAAGCTGGAGAAGTCGCTCGCCGCCAGCGGGTGCTTGACCGAGCCGACGATGGTGCCGCCCGCGGCCTTCACGACGGCCGCGGTGTCGGCTTGCAGCTGCGCGCCGAACGCGTAGTCGGCCGTCAGAAAATACCAGCTCTTGCCTCCCGATTTCACGACCGCGTTGCCGGTGCCCTTGGCCAGCGCCACGGTGTCGTAGGCCCAGTGCACGGTGTAGGGCGAGCACTGCTCGTTGGTCAACGCTGACGTGGCAGCGCCGACCGAAATGAAGACCTTCTTCTTCTCGAGCGCGATCTTGGACATGGCCAGGTTGGTGCCCGAGCTGGTGCCGCCGATGAGCATGTCAACACCCTGCGTGTCGAACCACTCGCGCGCCTTGGCGGCGGCCACGTCGGCCTTGTTTTGGTGATCGGCCACCAGCAGTTCGATTTTCTTGCCGTTGATGGCGCCGCCCATATCGGCGATCGCCATTCTGACGGCCTCGGCTCCGCCTGGACCATCGAGGTCGGCGTACAGGCCCGACATGTCGGTGATGAGTCCGATTTTGATCACGTCGCCAGAGACTTGGGCTTGAGCCGAGGCGCCCAGCAGCGTGGCCGCGGCAACAGCGCAGATGCCTGAAATTTTCGTAAGCTTCATCGAGGACTCCTGTGAAAAATGAGAGCGAGGGGAAATCGTTGTTGGAATGAATCAGACGCCTAGATATTCGTGCAGCCGGGCCCTGCGCGAGGGCAACTCGGCCTGGGTAAATTCCTGGATCACCTGGCCGTGCTCCATCACCAGGAAACGGTCGGCCAGTGGGGCGGCAAAAACGAAGTTCTGCTCGACCATCACGATGGTGTAGCCCCGTTTGCGCAGCGCAATCACCATCTCTGCGAGCTTCTGCACGATCACCGGAGCAAGGCCTTCGGATATCTCGTCGAGCAGCAGCAGCTTGGCGCCAGTGCGCAGAATGCGCGCGACCGCGAGCATCTGCTGCTCGCCGCCCGACAGGCGTGTGCCCTGGCTCGACGAGCGTTCTTTGAGGTTCGGGAACATGGCATAGATCTGCTCGACGCTCATGCCACCTTCGGCCAGTGTGGGCGGCAGCATCAGGTTTTCCTCGCACGACAGGCTCGCGAAGATGCCGCGCTCTTCAGGGCAGTAGCCCAGGCCCAGCTGGGCAATCTTGTGCGTGGCCATCGAGATGGTTTCGACGCCGCGCACCTTGATCGAACCCTTGCGCGTTCCGATCAAACCCATGATCGAACGCATCGTGCTCGTGCGCCCGGCGCCGTTGCGACCGAGCAGCGTGACCACTTCGCCTTCGTTGACATCGAAGTTCACGCCGTGCAGCACGTGCGATTCGCCGTACCAGCCGTGCAGATCCTTGACCTCCAGCAAGGGCGCACTCATCAATGTGCACCTTTCAACTCGACATTCGCACTGCCCATGTAGGCCTCGATCACAGCAGGGTTCTTCGAGACCTCCGCGTACGGCCCTTCGGCCAGCGTGGCGCCGCGTTGCAGCACCGTGATGGTGTCGGCGATGCTGGACACGACGCTCATGTTGTGCTCGACCATCAGCACCGTGCGGCTCTCCGCCACCTTCTTGATCAGCTGGCGAATTCGGTCCACGTCTTCGAGGCCCATCCCTTGCGTGGGCTCGTCGAGCAGCATCAGCTTGGGGTCCATCGCCAGCGTGGTGGCGATCTCAAGCGCGCGCTTTCGGCCGTAGCTCAGCTCCACCGCCGGGAGGCTGGCATAACTTTCCAGGTCGACCTGCTGCAGCAGGTCGGTCACTTGCGCGTCCAGAGAGTGCAGCGAGCTCTCCGACTTCCAAAA
The DNA here is from genome assembly GCA_038227445.1 of Burkholderiales bacterium. GTDB lineage: Bacteria > Pseudomonadota > Gammaproteobacteria > Burkholderiales > Burkholderiaceae_C > LMDS01. The sequence goes on from JBBRPV010000036.1 coordinate 8,545, forward strand.
ATGGAACGAGGTGCCGAGCTTGCGCTGCAACGCGACGCGCACGTTTTCCAACACGCTCAGGTGCGGGAAAACGGCCGAGATCTGGAACGAGCGAATCACGCCGCGGCGCGCAATGCCAGCCGGCCTCTCGGCTGTGATGTCAGCGCCATCGAAAAGGATCTGGCCACTGGTGGGGCTGAGGAACTTCGTCAGCAGGTTGAAACACGTCGTCTTGCCCGCGCCGTTTGGGCCGATCAGCGCGTGGATGCTGCCGCGCTTGACCTTCAGGTTGACCTTGCTGACCGCAACAAAGCCCTTGAACTCTTTGGTGAGCTCGCGGGTTTCGAGAATGAATTCACCCGAGCCACCGCCGGCACCTGCGTGCTGCGCACTTCGGTATTCGCCTTTGGGGCGACCCGGCAGGCTTACTGGTGCACCTGTGTGCTGCGCACTTCGGTATTCGCCTTTGGGGCGGCCCGGCAGGCTTACTGGTGCACCTGTGTGCTGCGCACTTCGGTATTCGCCTTTGGGGCGGCCCGGCAGGCTCATGCCCGGCCTCCGGCTCTGCGTTGTTTGGCGGCCGGCACAGCCGCCTCGCCGCCGAGCCTCTGAGATAAGGTGCGTGCCACGGCAAGCGCCGCGTCGCGGTGCCGCTCACCTCGGTCGGCACCGAGCAGCACCTTGTTGATGCAGACCGCCACGCCGGCCACAACCCGACCGGTTGCGTCGAACACCGGAGCGCCGAAGGAGTAAACACCTTCGCGCACGGTTTCGTCATCGACGCTGTAGCCGCGCTTGCGCGTTAACGCCAGCTCTTTCAGCAAGGTCTCTACATCGCGCGGGCCCTTGCGAGTCAGGCGGGTGGGCAGCCCCGCAGCAAAGATATTGCGCACTTCGTCGGGGGCGCGAAACGCCAGCATGGCCTTGCCGCCGCAAGACAGGTAGGCTGGCAAGCGCATGCCGACGTTGAATGCCAAGCCCAGCGGCCGGGCGCTGTTGCGCACCGCCACGTACAGCGCATCGGTGCCGCTGAGCACCGACAGCACCACGGTTTCTTCGGGCGCCGCGCCGGCGTTCGCCCACAAAGCGCTGAACTCTTGCGCCACGTCCGTTCCCGAGATGAACGCCTCGGCCAAGCTCATCACCCGCGGGCCAATGAGGAAAGCACCGTCGGGCTGGCGGTGAAGGTAACCGAACGACATCAGTGTGTTGCACAGGCCATGCACGCTGCTCTTGGGCAACGCGAGCTCGCTGGTCAGCTGCGCCAGGCTCATCGGCTCGCGCCGCTGCGCCAGCCGATCAAGCAGGCTCAGCGCACGAGACAGGGCCGGCACCATCGGCGCGGCAGCGGCGGCGCAAACCGGGTGCGGGGTGCGCGGGGAGTTGAGCGTGCGGTGCAGGGCATTCTCCGGGGGCAAGCCTCCCGACGCGAAAGGCGCCGGCGGAAAGACCCTTTGTTCAGCAGGTTGAACGCCGTTCATTGGACCTGGCGCGCAGTCTATTCACTCCGTCCGTTGCCGAACACCCGGGAAAAGTCTTTATCGGGAAAACACCAACGCTTCGTCCGAATTCGATGTCTCGCTTAACCAGCTTGCGAAAAACATGCGGAGCACAACCCCGGCAGCTTTCACCGTAAGGCGTGCTCGAGAGCGCCACTCAAAACGCACTCGGCGCGCGGCCGCGAGCCCAGAACTTCGCCAGGAACTGGCGCGCTGGAGAGACTGACGTGGTGGACGGGTTGAGCCGTTGTGAGAGCAGATCACCTTGATGCGCAGTGTGCGATATGCCGAACGCATTGGGCGAGCGAAATGCCATCGACCATTCGGGAAATTCGCTCGTCTCGATACGCTCTCGCATCAGCTCGATGATGCCGTGGTGCAAGGTCGAAGCCTTGATGGATTCATACACCCGGGTCATGCTCGCAGCTGGGCCTTCAAGGTACTGCATGAAGTGGCCCGCGTCATAGAGCAGAACGCCCGTCACACTCAGTTTCGAGTTTCGGGCTCGCGCAACCTCAAGCAGGCGTTCGATGTCGGGCAGGTCCATCGGCCGCACCGCCATCGACACGTACACGAGAGCATGCAGATTGCGCATTTGTTTGGCCCGTCACTTACCGGTTGCGAGGCGGGTCAGCACAAGCTGCCGCGGCTGTCGATTGGCCAGACCGCTTCAACCACACCGCTGGTCAACCCGCCGCGCACGACGACGTAGTGGTCGTGAAGGTTGACGGTCGGGTCACAGTGGCCGGGCACAAGCCAGACGGCATCGCCGAGCGCGGGCAGCTCCGCCAGCGTGGCGTTGGCGGGTGGCCGCAGAATGCCGTGCTCGTCGCCGCCGTTGATGTATTCGAGCGGGCGTTGCCACACGCGCGGCAGGCCGGAATCGAGGGCGTGCGCCTTGTGGCCCGCGTCGACCACGGCGTGCGCGGCGCCGCGGCTCATCACCTGCGATTTGACGAACAAAGAGTGCTCGAAATGTGGCTCGCTCGCGCTGGCCTCGTTTTTGGCGTAATCGCAATCCATGAAGAGGTAGCTGCCAGCCTGCAGCTCGCCATAAACGCCGCCGCCAGCATCTAGCGCAAACGTTCCCGAGCCCGCGCCGGTCACGAGCGGGCACACCATGCCCCGAGCTGTGATGCTGGCCTGCGCCGCCCGCACGAGCGCGACCGTGTTCCGCGCCGCGGCCTCGCGCTCGCTGGCGCCGCGCAGGTGTTGGGCGCGGCCGTTGTAAGCCTGGAGCCCGGCAAAGGGCATGCCGTGCGAGACCACCTGGTGCGCCAGCGCGCCGGCCGCCGCGGGCGCCACTCCACAGCGGCCCTGCCCCACGTCGATCTCAACGAACACCTTCACGCCGCTGCCAGCGGCTTTCACCGCTTGCGCAAGACGCCCGATGCCGGCCTCGGAATCGACGGCAACCGCCAGGGTGATGCGCTTTGCGAGCGCAGCCAGCCCGGCCAGCTTGTGTGGCGCGATCACTTCGTTGCTGATGTAGATGTCGGACACGCCGGCATCAGCCAGCGGCGTGTCGATGTGATCGACCGACGCTCCCACCACCGCAGCCGCGCTTGCGCGCCTCATGCCGCACGCTCCACGCTGGTTTCGCCGTCGCTCGATTCGTCGAGCGAGATGCCTTCGAGATGGCCGGTGTCGCTCCAGCCCACCAGCGTGAAACCCTGCGGCGTGTAGAGCAAGCGATTGATGCTGGCATTGCCGAGCTGCCAAGATCGCGGCGCGTCGAGCGCCACGCGCGCGGCGGCGCGGTAGAGGCTGTCCATCACCCCGCCATGGGCGACGAGCGCGATCGTTGCGCCGGGATGAGCGGCGGCCAGCCGGGTGGCGGTCTCAACGCAGCGGGCATAAAAGTCGTGGAGCATCTCGCCGCCTTCGGGGCTGAATTCCGGGTCGCGCTTGCGCCAGCGCTCGCTTTGCTCAGGCCAGCGCTGTTCGATCTCGCAAAAGGTCAGGCCCTCGAACTTGCCGAAGCCTCGCTCACGCAAACCGGCGTCGGTGGTGATGGGCTGGCCGCAGCCGCGCGCCACCGACTCCGCGGTTTCATAAGCCCGCAGCAGGTCGCTTGAATAGACCGCGCTGATGCCTTCGCCGGCCACCGCCAGCGCCAGCCGGTGGGCCTGCCATCGGCCAGTCTCGTTGAGCGGAATGTCGAGCTGGCCCTGAATGCGCCCGTCGACGTTCCACGCCGTTTCGCCATGGCGGATGGCGAGCACGCGCGTGGCCCGCTGTGTCGGATCTTCGGGGGCGGCCTCTCGCATGGGCGATCAGCGCCTGTGAATGAATCCAGGGCGCCCGAGCGGGCGAGGCAAGCGGAGCGGGGTGCCCTTGCCGCTGACCCAGCTGTCGCTCCAGAGCCTCATGTTGGGCTACTTCAGACGCCCCAGACGATGTCGGCCTTCTCGGCCATGGATCGTTTCATCATCTCCACCAGCGGCCAAGCGCGCTGGCGCAGTGAAATACCTTCACGCGGCCCAAGCTTCTTTCCTCCGGCCGTCGCTTCGCTTTCGGCCTGTTCGCGCGCCTGCTCGTCGGAGGCGACCGCCTGCTCCAGCGCCGCAATCGCTCCCGCCATGCTGCCGGTTTCGATGATGCCTTGCGCCGCCGCCGGCTTGCCAATGAGGCGCAGCACGTCGTCGCCTGCCGGCCCGGTCATGATCACGTCACCAGCGGCTTTCGATTTGAACTTGTAGATCATCAGGGGTCTGCATGATCGGCACAACGCGGTCGTGCGCCTGGATGCAGTCACGGTTGAAAGGGGATAGTCATTGTGCGCTGCGCATCGCACCGCCGCCGGGTTTGGGGTGCAGGAATTCGTTTGGGGTCAGCATCTGAAAGCCCTTGCCCGACCCCACTCAAAAAGGGGCGCGGTCGCGGATTTAGATTGGGCTTAGCGCGGGGCCGCGCTCAGGCTTCAACGCCTGCCAAATTTCGCCTCGTAGGCCAGCACGTCAAGCGCCGGCGAACACAGGAAGCCCTGGAACAGGTCGCAGCCGGCCTGTTGAAGGAAGTCGCGCTGGGCAGTCGTCTCCACGCCTTCGGCAATGATCTGCAAATGCAGCGCTCGACCCATGCTGACGATGGCGCGCACGATGCCGGCATCACTCTCGTCTTTGGGCAAGCCGCTGATAAAACTGCGGTCGATTTTGAGCCGCCCAATCGGGAAGCGCTTCAAGTAGGCGAGGCTCGAATAGCCGGTGCCGAAATCGTCGATCGCCAGCTTTACGCCGAGCTGCGCCAAAGCCTGCAGGCGCAGCATCGCGTCTTGCGCGTCGTGCAACAGGATCGACTCAGTGAGCTCGAGTTCCAGCCACTCCGGCGCGAGCCCGGCGTCGCGCAGCACGCCGGCCACGCCGTCCACGAACTCCGGCTGCTGGAACTGCAATGCCGAGACGTTGACCGACACCACCGTCGGCATGCCTGAGGCTTGCCACGCCTGCGCCTGCTTCACGGCCTGGCGCAGCACCCAATCGCCGATCGGCAGGATGAAGCCGGTTTCTTCGGCGACCGGAATGAACTCGCCCGGCGACACATCGCCCAGCTCAGGGTCGCGCCAGCGGATCAGCGCCTCGGCCCCAACGATTTGCCCGCTGCCGATCTCGATTTGTGGCTGGTAGTGCAGCCTGAAGCGGCCTTGGGCAAGCGCTTGGCGCATCGCGTGGTCAAGCCGCATGCGCGAGCGAGAGCGCGCGTCCTCCTGAGCCGGCCCCGGTCGGTGAAAGCGGAATCCCGCTCGCCCGGCATGCTTGGTTTCGCGCATCGCCGCTTCTGAGTGGCGCATCAGCTCCTCGAAGCTGTCGCCGTCGTTGGGCAAGATCGCGATGCCAATGCTCGCGGTCACGGTGAAGCTCAGGTCGCCGCCGTTGAACGGGCGCTTCAGGGCGTCCATCACGCGCCGGGTGGCCCCTTCGGCGCCGTTTTCGTCTGCCTGGTGCGCAAGCACCACAAACTCGTCACCGCCCAAGCGCGCCACCGCGTCAACCTGCCGCGTGGTCGCTTTCAGGCGCTCCGCCACTTCGAGCAGCACCTGATCACCGCAAGCGTGGCCCAGGGTTTCGTTGATGTGCTTGAAACGGTCGAGGTTCAGGAACAGCAACGCGAAGGCCGTGTTCTCGCGCTTGGCCACGGCAAGCGCCACCTCGACCCGGTCGGCCAGCAGGCGCCGGTTAGGCAGGCCGGTCAGCGCATCGGTGTACGACAGCACCTGGATGCGCTCGCGCGCTTCGAGTTTTTCGGTGACGTCGCGGAACGAAAAGACCCGCCCGATCAGGAGGTTCGCCATGCACTGCGGCGTGGCCACGCGCTCCAGCACCTTGCCAGAATGCAGCTTGATAACGTCGCTGGCCTGCAGGGTTGAGGCTTCGTCCATGGCCGCAAGACGGCGCATATAGGGACCGGGCTCGACCACGCTGCGGCGCATCCATTCGAGCACGGCGTCGTCTTCGCGGCGCGTCAGCATCTCTTCGGGAATGTTCCACAGCGCGGCGAAACGCCGGTTGAAATTGCGAATGCGCCCCGAGAGGTCGGTGACGAGAATGCCGTCGTCGGTCGACTCGAGCGTGGCGCGCAGATCGGCGGCACTGGCTTCCAACGCGCGCTCGGCGCGAAACTGCTCGCTGCGGTCGTGCAGCGCCACGACATAGAGCGCTGGGCCCGAACTCTGTTCGACGCGGCTGACTCGCCGCAGCACCGGAGCGGTGCCGCCGCCAGGGCGGCTGACGAAAGTTTCAGACTCGATGCTGTCGACCAGACCTTCGCCCACCTCACTCCAGAAACACAGGTCTTCGGGGGTGTAGGCCAGATCGAGAACGCCTCGGCCAACGAGTTCGGCCGCAGCCACCCCCATTAGTGTGCCGGCATTGCCGTTGACCGCCACGACGCGCAAGGTCTTGGCATCGACCAGCCAGACCGCGTGCAGCATCGACTCGATGATCGCGCGCCAGGGCGCGAACGCATCGACTTCGAGAGCAGGCACAGTGGCGAGGTCGCGTGCGTTCATGCCTGCAGCGGCTCCACGTTTGTGGGCTCGAAGAAGTACGCCACACGCGGGCACGGTGCCAGGTATGCGAGCACGGGGGGCGGCAGTTGCAGCGGCCTCAAGCTGCGCCGGATGCCCAGGCCGGCGATCGTTTCCAGATCAAGCACCAGCGCTTCTTCTCGTGGCACTGCCGGCTCATGCACAAGCACCCGCGGCTTCAGAGGACGCGAGGAGTTCACGCTCACGACCATCGCGTAGCGGTCGTCGGTGAGCTGCACCGTCGAGCCGGCCGGGTACACGCCCATCATCTTGATGAAACCGCCGAGGATCGCCGTGTCGAACTTGTTTTTGCCCTGCGCGAACAGCAGCGAGAGAGACTCGTGCGGTGTGAGCGCGTGCCCGGGCAGATGTGGGTTACACAGGTTGTCGTAGCGGTTCACGATTGAGACGATGCGCGCCGCCGCCGTCATGCGGTCAGCGTTCAGGCGCAACGGAAAGCCGCTGCCATCGGCGTGCTCGTGGTGCTGCGCCACCACGAGCAGCGCGCCAGCAGACAAGCCCATCTTGCGGCCAAGCGTGACGCCCTGGGCCACGTGTTCTTCATACTGGCGCGCTTCGGTGGCGCTGAACGCGTCGTCGCGCTGGCGCAAGCGTTCGGGCAACTCGATCTTGCCAATGTCGTGCAGCATCGCGCCCAGCCCCAGGTCGAGCATGTCGGCCGTGTCGAGACCGAAACTTCGGCCCATCAACAGCGAGATGACGGTGACGTTCATCGCGTGCGCGGAAGCCTCGTTACCGGCCGCATCCGACAGCAGCTGAATGCAAACGTCTTGCTTGCCGAGCATCTTCTGAAGCAATGCGGTGGTCAGCGCTTCGGCTTGCTCACGGGCCTGTTGTGGCTGGCTCGGCACCAAGGCGGTGAGCTGGCGACATTGGTGGGTCGCCTCGGCGAACTGGCGCTCGCACAGGAGCAGGGCCGAGCGCTGCAGGGCGAGGCGGCGCACGTGCTCGACGCGCGCAGCTTCGGGCGTGAGCATGCGCGCCGCTTCGTCGGCCTCGATCACGGGCGGCGGTGTGTCAAGCGCAGCGGGAACAACCGCTTCGTTGAGCGGGCCCGAAGCTTGCGCTTCGGCCACCGGCTCGTCGACCGGGTCGCTCTGCTGCGGGCTCCAGCGAACCCGCTTCAGCCCGAGCGAGCGGATCGTCGCCATCTGATCGGCGCTGGAAATCTTGAAGCTGCTGAGCGGAAACGGGTGCGACATCCAACCCGTGTCGAGGTGCACGAACATGCCGACGCGCAAGGCATCTACTTCGATCAATTCTTGAGAGGTCGCAGCTTTCATCCGGGCGGGGCGTGAGCAAGTGGCTCACGCGCCCTGCTGGTTTTATCGGCGTCGCTGCCGCAGACTTGAATGCCGCGTCAGTCTGGTCAAGACTGCCAAAAGAGTCACAAAAAAAGCCTCGATGGCGATAGGGCAAGATCGAAGAGTCCCGAAATTAGCAACGCCACCACAAAACCCGCATGTCGCCGCCCCTTGACCCAAGCTGGAAGGCCCTGATTGGCCAGCGCATGCGCCGCCATTTCGCGCTCAAACTCATTGGCACCACCGCGTTCACCTGGGTTTTTTTCATCGGCTATTTCCATCTTTTACGCAATCCGGCGTACCCGGTCACGGTGATGCCGCTGACTGCGCTTGACTACCTGGTGCCGTTCCAGCCGCAGGCGCTGGGCGTCTACCTGTCGCTCTGGCTCTACGTCGGCATTGCGCCGGGCTTGCAGCTGACCATCATCGAGCTGATCGCCTACAGCCTGTGGGTGGGCGGGCTGTGTCTGGCGGGGCTGGGGTTCTTCTACTTCTGGCCGACCGAAATACCGCAACTGATGCCGCACATGCAGGGTTTTTCCGGCTTCGATCTTTTGCGCGGCGTCGATGCGACAGGAAACGCCTGCCCGTCGATGCACGTTGCCGCGGCGATCTTTTCGGCGATTTGGGTTGACAAGCTGCTGCGCCTGTCGCGCGCTCCGGCTTGGCTGCGCCTGATCAACGCGGCTTGGTTCTTGGCCATCGCCTACTCCACGCTTGCGATCAAGCAACACGTGGCACTGGACGCGCTGGCCGGCGCGCTGCTCGGCATCGCCTTCGCCGTGCCGGCGTTGCACTGGCGACCGAGCTCGAGAAGCCACCGAGCCGGGGCAATATCATTGGGGCCCGCCAATGCCCAGGGCCATCTGAAGCCATGAGTTCGCTGAAAGAATTGCAGGATCTGATCCAGGAAAAATACGGCCCCGAGATGGCGGCGCTCGACCCGAACGATTCGATGCGCGGAAAAGGCTTCGACTCGCTCGCGTTGGTCGAATTCGTGTTTGCGATAGAAGACCATTTCAGCATCACGATCCCCGACAACGAGCCCGAAGTCGATACGCTGGCCGAGCTGGCCGCACTGGTTGACCAGATCAAGGCCTCGCAGGCGTCAACGGCATCGTGAACTCGTTCGCCGTTGTCGTCACCGGCCTTGGCGCCGTGGCACCGCACGGCGATGTGCCGAGCATCCTGTTTGATGCATTAATGCGCGGGCAGTCAGCGGTGCAACCCGTTCTGCCCGACTTGGCCAAGCCGACCGCCGCAGCGCTCGCGCAGTTCGACGCCTCGCGCTGGTTCACAAAGCTGCAGCTCGCCGGCGTTGACCGGGTGAGTCAACTCGCCGTGGCAGCGGCCGACCTGGCGATGACAGACGCCGCCGCCAAGGGCGATGTCGACCCCGAACGCCTGGGCGTGTTCGCAGGCTGCGGCATGGGCGGCGCCGCAGCACTGGAGCTGGCCTACCGCCACACCGGCGGGCGCGCACCGCCACTGACCATTCCCGCCTTCATGCCGAATGCGCAGGCCTCTCAGGTGGCCATGCGTCAAGGCGCACAAGGGCCGGTGTTGACCTATTCGGTGGCCTGCGCATCGGCGTCGGTCGCCATCGCCGAAGCAGCCAAGGCGGTGCAGCGTGGCGAGGTCGATCTGGCCATCGCCGGCGGCAGCGAAGCGCTGATCGTGCCGGGTGTCGTGCTCGCCTGGCAGGCGATGCAGACGCTGGCGAGTTTTCAACCCGGCGAAGAAGCCACTTCGGTGCGGCCCTTTGCCAGCAACCGCAGCGGCTTTGCACTTGGCGAAGGCGCTGCCTTCATCGTGCTCGAATCGGCCGCGCGCGCGGCGCGCCGCGGCGCGCGGGTTCATGCCCGCCTCGCGGGCTGGGGCCTGAGCTGCGACGCCACCCACCTGACCAAGCCCGACGCCCCCGGGCAGGCGCGCGCGCTGCGCTCCGCGCTGCGCACCGCCGGCCTGCAGCCGCGTGACGTGGGCTACTGCAACGCCCACGGCACGGCCACGCGCATTGGCGACGTGGTCGAGCGCAACGCGCTGGCCGACGTGTGGGGCGACGCGCTCGAGCACCTCCAGGTCAGCTCCACCAAGGCTTTGCACGGCCACCTCCTTGGTGCCGGCGGCGCGCTCGAAGCGCTGATCACAGTGCTGGCCTTGCAGCGCCGTGAGCTGCCGCCGAACGCACATTGCAGCAGCATCGACCCAGCCTGCAGCCTGAACCTGGTGCCGCAGGCCGGCGCCAGCGCGCCACGGCTTGAAGCGGCCATCAGCAATTCATTCGCCTTCGGCGGCACGAACTCGGTGCTGCTGTTCACGCGCGCCTGAGGCGGCGCTGAACACGCCCTCGCAAAGCCGCGAGCCGCGGCGCTTCAGCGCTGGTTCAGCGCTGGATTCGCGTCGACAGAACAATCGCCGAGGTGGTGCGCTCCACCCCGTCGAGCCCACCAATGCGGTCGATCAGTGCGTCGAGCTCGCCGATCGACGCCGCCGCCACGACTGCGATCAGATCAAACGGGCCGCTGACCGAATGCAACACACGCACCTCGGCAATCTTGCGCAAAGCCACGTCGATCGCGGCGCTGCGTTTCGGCGCCAGCGTGATCATCACGTGGGCGCGCACCAAGGCGGCCTCCAGCTCGTCGGGCACGGTGATCGTGAAGCCCGAAATCACCCGCTGACGCTGCAACCGCTCCATGCGGCTTTGCACCGTGGTGCGCGACAGGTTGAGCTTGCGTGCCAACTCGGCGGTTGGCGCACGCGCGTTATCGCGCAGCAGGGCGAGCAGCGCGCGGTCGGTCGGGTCGAGCGTCGGTTTGGTCATATTCACATTTTGTCACTTCGATATGCCGAAGTATTGCCTTCGTTTCGTCGTTCATGCCGATGCGATCTGCAATCACCCCACCCAGAATCGGCTCCACACGGGAACCCTTCGGTACTGGAGCGCGTCATGAAGAACATCCTCGTCATTGGTGGCGGCAAGATCGGCGCAGTGGTCGCTGAGCTGCTCGTGAACACGGCCGAAGCCGGCGGCTACTCGGTCACGGTGGCCGACCATTGCGCCGCCACGCTCGCCCGAATCCAGGCCGACCCGCGGCGTTCGCCGCGCCTGACGACCCTTCTTCTCGACGTGACGGACCCCGTCCAACTCAGCCACGCGCTGCAAGGCCAATTCGCCGTGCTCAGCGCCGCGCCCTACCACCTGACGCTGCACGTGGCGCAGGCCGCGAAAGCAGCGGGCGTGCACTACCTAGACCTGACCGAAGACGTGGCCAGTACCCGTGCGATCCGCGCGCTGGCCACTGACGCCGGCACCGCGTTCATCCCTCAATGCGGGTTGGCGCCCGGTTTCATCTCGATCGTTGCCGCCGACCTGGCGCGCAGTTTCGATTCCCTCGACTCGGTGCGAATGCGCGTCGGCGCCTTGCCGGCCTACCCAAGCAATGCGCTCAATTACAACCTGACGTGGAGCACCGAAGGCGTCATCAACGAATACTGCGAACCCTGTGAAGCCATCGTCGACGGCTCGGTGCGCGAAGTGCCTGCGCTCGAAGAACGCGAAGAGTTCTCGCTGGACGGCGTGCTCTACGAAGCCTTCAACACTTCGGGTGGCCTCGGCACGCTGTGCGAAACGCTCTCGGGCAAAGTACGCACGCTGAACTACCGCACGATCCGCTACCCCGGCCATGCCGCGATCATGAAAGCGCTGCTGCACGACCTGCGGCTGAAGGATCGGCGCGACGTGCTCAAAGACATTCTCGAAAAAGCGTTGCCCACGACGATGCAAGACGTGGTGATCGTGTTCGTCACCGTAGCCGGCCTGCGCGACGGCCACCTGCAGCAAGAAACCTACGCCCGCAAGATTTACAACCACGTGCTGGCCGGCAAGATGCACAGTGCGATTCAGATCACAACCGCGTCGAGCCTGTGCGCGATGCTCGACCTGCTGGCCGCGGGTGAGTTGCCACAGCGTGGCTTCGTGCGCCAGGAGGAGGTGCCGCTGGCGGCCTTCTTGGCCAACCGCTTTGGCCGGGTCTATGCGGCCGATGCGCTGGCCCACGCGGCCTGACGCGACGGCTTCACATCTGCTCGACGAGGCGCAGCACCACATCGTTCGGCCGGCGCGGCGCAGAGGAAGAAGCGCTTCGCCAGCCATGCGGGCGAAGGCGCGCTGACCTCAGCCGCTCGCGGCGCGGGCGTCGACCTCGAGGGCGATGGCGCGCCACGTGCCGTGCCTCATGTGGCCCATCGCAACCAGCGCCACCGCCTGCTTCGGCAGCCCAGCAAATCGTCGCAGAAGCGGCGCTGCCAACATGCGGCCACTAAACTGCGCGCTCGATCCTTGCGCCGGAACCCTTCCATGTCCTACGACTACAGTTCAGAGTCCAAGCTGCTCGAGCTGCCAAACCCTTATCAACTGCAGAACCGGCTGCTGTGGCTGTGCGCCATGCTGCTGATTTTTGCCGGCGTGACGAGCTTGCTCTGGGCCCGAAGCGCGATGCAGGACAACGCGCTGCGCCTCGTGGCGGCGCCGCTGCTCGCCGGCCTCGTGATGGTGGCCGCTGGCTTGGTCGCTGCGGCCACCGCCGCACGCCGGCTGCGCTTTTTCTTCGGGCGCGGCCGACCGGCGTCGCTGGCCCCCGAGATCCCGGTGGGTGCAACCGGCGGCTCGCCGGCGGCGGACCACATCAAGGAATTGCTGCGCCAGGGTGGGCTCACCTACCCCGAGCCGCAAGGCGCGATCGAAGGCCTTCTCTACCACTGGGCGCCGCGCCTGATCACGGCCCCAAACGAAGTGCAGTTGCTGGCACGTCGCTATGTGTTCAACCTCGCGGCGTTCGCGGCCACGCTGCTGAGCTTCGCCTTCTCGTGGCTGGCCTTTGGCGTTGCCGCCACGCGGCCCTGGATCGGCATGCTGTATTTCGCGTTCGGCCTGTTTTTCCTGCTCAGGCCGCTGCTGGCCCAAGGCCGCGCTCGGATCACCACCGCTTCGCTGGTCGGCCTGATCGCCGCAGCGATTTTGGCGCCAGTGGCGGTCAACCTGGTGGGTGCGAAGCTGCCGCCGCTGTACGGCTTTTCGCTCGACTTGCAGACCTTCGTGATGCTCGGCGCGGCGCTGCTCGCCTGCGCACTGGCGGTGGCCGCCGTGCTGGCGCAGGTCGACAACGCACCGCAAACGCGCGCCAGCGTCGAGCAACACCGGTTGTCGATGAATGCACCGCCCGGCAGCTTGATGGACGAACTCGACCGCACGATGCAGTCCACCTGGACCGAGCGCATTCCGAACCGCCGCTATGCCCGCATCGATCCGATCACGCAGGCCGCCACACCGAGCGGCAGCTTCGCCGGCGAGCTGTTCGAAGAGACCCAACCGCTGCCCGCATCAGGCACCAAAGCGCCGGCCTTCGGTGCGGCGCTGGCCGAACCCCGCCACCGTGCACTGCTGCTGCTCGACCTGTACGCCACGCTGCTGGTGGTGGCTTCAGTCGCCATGGCACTGGCGTTCGTGCGCGAGTTCGACGCCTCGGCGCCGTGGCAGCAGAACCGCTATTCGTTGGTCGGCACTTCGGCCATCCTGTCCTTCGTGGCGGCCTACTGTTTCCAGGCTTCGGCGCGCTTGTGGGGGCGCTTCAACTTCGAGTCGGTGTTGACTTGGGTCGAGATGGTCGGCAGCTACCAGACCTCCCGCATCGGCACCGGCAACAACTTCACAAGCCGCATGAACACTGAAAACGACGTGGTGCGTACCGAAGCCATGACGCTTCGCGTGTGGCGCGCGCGCATCGAGTCGGTGGTGTTCGGCAAGGACGACGCGCGCCAGGTGACGGCGATGTTCTCAACCGAAGAAGCTGCCAAGGCGTTGGCTGCCGACCTGATGCACTTCGCACGCAGCCAGAGTGTGCTGGTTGCGCCATTCAGCGGCGAAGACCAGGCCCGCATCAGCGCGCTGAACGCGGGCGAGCAGGCCATGCTGCCGGCAAGCGCTGCAGCGTCGGCAGCGCAAGTTCAGCACCACCTGCATGCTGCCGCAGCACTGGCATCGTCGGCTTCGCCGGCGGCAAAGCTCTTTTGCAGCGCCTGCGGAACCCAGGCCGCAGCCGGTGCACGCTTTTGTTCGAACTGCGCCACGCCGCTGGCGTGAAGCCAACGCCTACACAGCGGCCGGCCCCACCGGCGCTCAGAGCACCACAAGTTGCTCAGCGGTCGCGCCAAGCACCACACGCAGGGGCCTTGCGCCACGGAAGGCGACAAACCGAAGACCTTGCTGCACTCTCAGGCGGAGCTGTGCGCCGGGACCGACCTTCACGGCACGCGCCCGGCGCGCCAGCTCCGACAGCACAAGCCCAGCCCTGCACACTACACGCCATGAACATCACACCCGACCAGATTACCGCTGCCGCCTCACGGATCGAGGCGCACGTGCGCCGCACGCCGATCTGGGTGTTGCCAAGTGCGGCACTCGGCCTGCCCGCCGGCGCGCCCGAGTTCGAGGTCTGGCTGAAGCTTGAACAGCTGCAGCTCTCTGGAAGCTTCAAGGCCCGCGGCATGTTCAACCGCTTGCTCTCGAACCCGATTCCATCAGCCGGCGTGATCGCCGCTTCTGGTGGCAACGCAGGCATCGCCACCGCCGTGGCGGCACGTGCGCTTGGCGTGTCGGCCGAGATTTATGTGCCTGACATGATCACCGCGGCAAAACGCGAACGCTTGGCCACGCTCGGCGCCACGGTGGTGATCGGGGGCGCCACCTACGCCGACGCCCTCTCCGCTTGTGAAGCCCGCCGGCGCGAGACCTGCGCGCTGATGACCCACGCCTACGACCAGCCCGAAGTGGTGGCCGGCGCCGGCACGCTGGCGCGCGAACTCGAGTCGCAGCAAGGCACGCCCGACAGCGTGCTGGTGAGCGTGGGCGGCGGCGGGCTGATCGCAGGCATCGCGGCCTGGTTCGCAAGCCGCACATGCGTAGTCGGGCTGGAGCCAGAACTGGCGCCCACTTTGTTCCAATCCCGTGCCGCCGGCGCGCAGGTGGAGGTGGCGGTCGGCGGCATCGCTGCAGATTCGCTCGGTGCACGCCGCATCGGCCAAATCGCTTGGGGCATCACGCAGCAGCATGTCGCCAACGCGCTGCTTCTGAATGATGCCGCTATCGGCGAAGCGCAGCGCTGGCTGTGGAAGGAGCTCCAGCTCGCCGTTGAGCCAGCCGCCGCCCTTCCGCTGGCCGCGCTGCGCAGCGGCGCCTACCGCCCGCGGGCCGGCGAGAAGGTCTGTCTGATCGTCTGCGGGGCGAACCTCGATCCGGCATCGCTCGCCTGAAGCACCACCGATAAAAAGACGAGCGTTGCCAGCGTCATTCGCTTTACAAGGCCCGGTGCCAAGCGGCGGCGCGATCAACCGCAACCCGATGCGCCGATGCGCCGGCCAAACTATTCATCATTCCATCGTTTCCAAAGCAGGAGCCCAGCATGTCGTTCAAGACCACCCTCAAAACCCTCACCGCAACCCTCGCCGCGACCGCCACTGCTGTTTTAGCGTTGTGCGCCAACGCGGCCCAGGCGCAGAGCACCGCCCCGATCAAGGTCGGACTGATGCTGCCGGCCACCGGCACCTACGCCGCCTTGGGCAACATGATCGAAAACGGCTTCAAGCTCTACGTGCAGGAACAGGGCGGCAAGCTCGCCGGCCGCGAGATCCAGTACTTCAAGGTTGACGACGAGTCTGACCCATCCAAGGCCACCGACAACGTCAACAAACTGATCAAGCGAGACGGCGTCGACGTGCTCGTGGGCACCGTGCACTCCGGCGTGGCGCTGGCGATGGCCAAGGCGGCGAAAGACAACAACACGCTGCTGATCGTGCCCAACGCCGGCGCCGAAGCCATCACCGGCGCCATGTGCGGCCCGAACATCGTTCGCAGCTCGTTTTCGAATTGGCAGCCGGGTTATTCAACCGGCGTGGCGGCAGCGCAAAAAGGCTACAAGCGCGCCATGACGATCACCTGGAACTACGCCGCCGGCAACGAAACGGCGAAGGGCTTCACCGAGGCGTTTGAGAAGGGCGGCGGCAAGGTCATCAAAGACCTGGCACTGCCGTTTCCGAACGTCGAGTTCCAGGCGCTGCTGACCGAGATCGCGGCGAACAAGCCCGACGTGGTGTTCGCATTCTTCGCCGGTGGCGGCGCCGTGAAGTTCGTCAAAGACTACGCCGCCGCCGGCCTGAACAAAACCGTGCCGCTGTTCGGCTCAGGCTTTCTGACCGACGGCACGCTCCAAGCCCAGGGCGACGCCGCGCAAGGCCTTTTCACCACGCTGCACTACGCTGACGACCTCGACACACCGCGCAACAACGCCTTTCGAAAGAGCTTCGCGCTGACCTACAAGGCCAGTGCCGACGTGTATGCCGTGCAGGGTTACGACGCGGCGCAGATCCTCAACGCCGGCCTCAAAGCGGTGAACGGCGATCTTGGCAAGCGCGACGCGCTGACCGCGGCGATGCGCAAGACCACGGTTGACAGCCCGCGCGGCAAGTTCACGATCTCGCCCGCCGGCAACCCCGTTCAAGACATGTACCTGCGCGAAGCCAAGGGCTTGAACAACGAATTCCGTGCGGTGGCGGTGAAGGGCCTCGCCGACCCGGCACGCGGCTGCAAGCTCTGACCTTTCCAGTCAGCGCGAAGGCGCCTCGCGCGGCGCGTTGCGACCCGGTGCCGTGTTTCGTTCTTGATGGCACCTTGAATTTGGGGTGATGCCGGGAGGCGGCTGAGCCCCCCCTTTGGAGGAGATTCAAAGCGCGCGAACACCTGCCGTTCAGGATGAAGCCGGTGAGTCTGCGCCTGCGCGTTCGAGAGCGTTCGAGAGCGTTCAAGAGCGAAGCCGAGCAAACTAAAATTCCGCCGCCTTGTAGCCGCCTTGCCCTGACGCCGATCCCCTTGGACCTTCCGACCTTCCTCGTTCAGTGTCTGAACGCCGTTCAATACGGCCTGCTGTTGTTCCTCGTGGCCAGCGGCCTCACCCTGATCTTCGGGATCATGGGCGTGATCAACCTCGCGCACGGCAGCTTCTACATGATCGGCGCCTACATGGCGTTCGTGCTCGCGGCGTACTTTGGCGACTGGTTCTTCACACGCATGCTGGTCGGCGTGCTGCTCGCGGCCCTGTTCGGCTTTGTGCTCGAGTGGTGGTTCTTCAGCTTTTTGTACCAACGCGACCACCTGCAGCAGGTGCTGATGACCTACGCACTGATCCTCGTGCTTGAAGAAGCGCGCAGCCTGCTGGTGGGCAACGACGTGCACGGCGTGCAGCCGCCCGCGTGGCTCGCGGGTGGCTTCCAGCTCGGCGAGCTGATGTTGTACCCGTGGTACCGCGTGTTCGCGTCAGTCGCATGCATCGTCGTGGCGTTGGCGCTCTACTTTGTCGTCAACCGCACGCGGCTGGGCATGATGATCCGCGCCGGCGCGAGCAACCGCGACATGGCTCGCGGCCTGGGGCTGAACATCAAGCTGCTGTACCGCGTCGTGTTCGCCGGTGGCGTGGCCCTGGCCGCGCTCGCCGGGATGATCGCGGCACCCTTGTCGTCGGTATACCCGGGCATGGGCGGCAGCGTGCTGATCATCTGCTTCGTCGTCGTCGTGATTGGCGGCATCGGTTCGATCACGGGTGCGTTGATCGCGTCGCTGCTGGTCGGCTTCGTCGACACCTTCGGCAAAGTCTTCTTCGCCGAGTACAGCGGCATCGGCGTCTATGTGCTGATGGCGGTCATTTTGGTCTGGCGCCCCGAAGGGCTGATGAAGAGAGCGTATTGACGTGGAACGCTCGGCCTGCTTGGTTGTTTGTCGCCGTGCACAGTGCGGTCGCGGCGCCGCTTCAACCGCCACCGTCTGCGCCCCACGGAGTGCCCTCTGCCGCGACGCGCCAACCGCTGAGGAACGGCTGACATGAATCGCCCGTGGCTCGTTCCGATGGCAGCAGCGCTCCTGCTCTTGGCGCTGCCCGCCGTGCTTTCGCCCTACGCGCAAGAGACGGTCGTGAAGATCGCCGTCTACGCCATTGCTGCGCTCAGCCTCGAACTGCTCGTTGGCGCGACCGGCCTCGTGAGCCTGGGCCATGCCGCGTTCCTCGGCATCGGCGCATACGTCACCGTGCTGGCTTCGGGCGACGCTGGTGGATCCATCGTGAAGGTCGCGCCACTCGCCTTGCTGGCCGCGGCGGCCTGCGCCCTGCTTGTCGGCGCCTTGAGCCTGCGCACCAAGGGTGCGTACTTCATCATGGTCACGCTTGCGTTCGCGCAGATGGCCTACTTCGTGTTTCACGATACCAAGCTTGCCGGCGGCAGCGACGGTCTTTTCCTCTATGCAAAGCCCACGCTCGGCCCCTTGAACCTTGACGACGAACAGCAGCTCTACTACGTCGTGATTGGCTCGCTGATCGCCACCTACGCGCTGCTCGCCCTGCTCATGCGTTCGCGCTTTGGCCACGCGCTGGCGGGCATCCGCGTCAATGAGCAACGCATGCGCGCGGCGGGCTTTCGAACCTACGGCTACAAGCTGGCAGCGTTCGTGATTGCCGGCGCGCTCGCAGGCCTGGCCGGCTTTTTGCTGGCGGTGAAAGACGGCGCGGTGAACCCCGAGCTGCTGAGCTGGCACGAATCGGGTTCGGTGCTGCTGATGCTGATCCTTGGTGGCATCGGCAGCTTGCGCGGTGCGGTGATCGGCGCCGTCGCGTTCACCTTGCTGAAGGAATTGTTCCAACTCGAATCGCTGCTCGGGCCGCTCGCCAGTCACTGGCAGCTGACGCTGGGTTTGACGATCATCGCCTTCGTCGCGTTGCTGCCCAAGGGCCTGATCGGGCTGCACGCGCGGTTTGCAGTGGCGCAACCGCATGACTGAATCAAAGGTATTGCTTCGCGCCATTGGCCTGACGCGCCGCTTCGGCGGCCTCACCGCGGTGAACCAGGTGTCGCTCGATCTGCGCATGGGCGAAGTGCACGCCTTGATCGGAACCAACGGCGCCGGCAAGTCCACGCTGATCAACATGCTCTCGGGCGAGATGCCGGCCAGCAACGGGCGCGTGGAACTCGACGGGCTCGACATCGGCACCTGGTCACAACCAAAACGCGCCCGTTTCGGGGTGGGCCGCAGCTACCAGCGCACCTCCATCTTTCCGAGCTTCAACGCGCTCGAAAACTGTCGCCTGAGCGCGCAGGCCGCCCTGCCGGGCGCATGGGCGGTGTGGCAGTCAGCGCAGCGCTGTGCGCAGAGCCTGGCCGCCGCCCGAGCCGCGCTCGATGCGGCGGGGCTGAGCCAAGACGCCGCGCGCCCGGCCGGGCTCTTGAGCCACGGCAGCCAGCGCCAGCTTGAGATCGCAATGTGCCTGGCGACCAAGCCGCGAGTGCTGCTGCTCGACGAACCGCTCGCCGGCATGGGCGCCGCAGAAACCGACCGCATGCTCGCGCTGCTCAGCGCGCTCAAACCCAAGCACGCGGTGTTGCTGGTCGAGCACGACATGGACGCGGTGTTCCGCATCGCAGACCGCATCACGGTGATGGTCAATGGCAGCGTGATCGCGAGCGGTGCGCCCGAACGCATTCGCACGAACCGCGATGTGCAGATCGCCTACCTCGGCGAGGTGCACTGACCATGCCAAGCCCTCAGGCGCCTTCGGCAACATCCCCCAAGGAGCCCTCGGGCGGCCTGGTGCCGCTCGCCGCTCGCCCGAGCACCGCCATGCTGCGCATCGACCAGCTCCACACCTACTACGGCGACAGCCACATCCTGCGCGGCGTGAGCCTGTCGCTTCCGGCTGGCACCGCGCTGGGCCTGCTCGGGCGCAACGGCATGGGCAAAACGACGCTGATCCGTTCGCTGATGGGCTATGTGCGCGTGGCCAAAGGAAACGTGCATTGGCACGGCGCGCAAGTGACCAATGCCGTGCCCGAACGCATGGCGCGGCTCGGGATCGGTTACGTGCCTGAGGGCCGCGGCATCTTTCCGAATCTGTCGGTGCGCGAGAACCTGTTGATGGCGGCGCGCGCGGGAGTTGACGGCAGGAAAGACTGGACCTACGAGCGCGTGCTCGCCACCTTCCCGCGCCTGACCGAACGGCTGAATCACGGCGGGCAGCAGCTCTCAGGCGGCGAGCAGCAAATGCTCTCGATTGGCAGGGCGTTGATGACAAACCCGCAGCTGCTGATCCTCGACGAAGCCACAGAAGGCCTGGCGCCGCTGATCGTGGCAGAGATCTGGCGCGTGGTCAGCGAGATTCGCGCCACCGGCATCAGCTCGCTGATCGTCGACCGCAACCACCGCGCCGTGCTGGCCCACACCGACCGCGCCATCGTGCTTGAAAAAGGCCGGATCGTGATGACCGGCGAATCGGCAGCGCTCGCCGCCGACACCACCGGGCTGGCGCGCTACCTGGGTGTTTGAGGGGCCGGCAGTTCGGGCGTGGCGGCGCTTGTAGACTGGCGTCCACTCGCAACGGAGCCGCGCCAATGATTCTCGAACTCGCCGACATCCACATCTCGCCCGGCCAACAGGCGGAATTCGAGGCCGCCATGCAGCGTGGTGTCGAGACCGTGATCTCGCAAGCCAAGGGCTTTCGCGGCTACAAGGTCAACAAGGGCGTCGAGTCTCCCGAGCGCTACATCCTGATGATCTACTGGGAAACGCTCCAGAACCACACCGAAGACTTCCGCGGTGGCCCGTTGTTTGCGCAGTGGCGCGCGATTGTTGGGCCGTATTTCGCGGCGCCACCGACGGTCGAGCACTTCACGCTGGTCGTCAAGTCGGCCTGATGGACAGCGCAACATGAACCCATCCTTATCCCTACTGTTCGTTTCGTTCTCGTTGCTGCTGGCTTGCGGCGCAGCGCCCGCCGCTACCCCGACACCGCCGCAAATCGTGCCGGTGGTGTTCGCCGAACGTGTGTTGCCCAACGGCCTGCAGGTGATTTCAGTGCGCAGCCAGAGCAGCCCGACGGTCAGCGTGCACGTCTGGTACCACGTTGGCGCGAAGGACGACCCGACCGGTCGCTCTGGCTTCGCGCACCTCTTTGAGCACCTGATGTTCAAGAGCACGCGCCACCTTCGGTCTGAGCAGTTCGACCGCCTGACCGAAGACGTGGGCGGCTCCAACAACGCGTTCACGAGCGACGATGTGACGGCCTACCACGAGGTCGTGCCTTCGAACCACCTCGAGACGCTGATCTGGGCCGAGGCAGAGCGGCTGTCGAACCTGAACGTTGACGAGCCCAACTTCAAGTCGGAGCGGGCGGTGGTTGAAGAAGAGTATCGCCAGCGTGTGCTGGCCTCGCCCTACGGCCGGTTCTACAACGCGCTGGCGCCGGCGGCTTATCTGATGCACCCGTACAAACGCCCCGCCATCGGCAACATCGAAGACCTGGAAGCCGCCACGCTCAGCGACGTCGAAGCCTTCCACCGCACCCACTACCGGCCCGACAACGCCACGCTCGTGATCGCTGGCGACTTCGACCAAACACTGCTCGACGCCTGGGTCGACAAATACTTCGGCCCGATCGCCCGGCCGCAGACGCCCTTGTCCGCGCTGAAAGCCGACGAACCCGCCTGGCCCAGCGACCGCACGGTCAAGCTGACCGGCCCGGCCGTGCCGTTGCCGGCGGTCGCGCTGCTGTGGCTCGCGCCGCCCGTGACGCACCCGGACAACGCCGCGCTGCAGATTGCCTCGGTACTGTTGAGCGGCGGCGAGTCTTCGCGCTTGAACCAGTCGCTCGTGTACCGCAAGCGGCTCGCCAGTCAGGCGAGTTTCGAAGCCGATCTGCGCAGCGGGCCCGGCCTGCTGGCGGCTGTGGCGGTCGCAGCCGGCAATAAAAAACTCGCCGACGTGCAGGCGGCGCTTCTCGCCGAAGTGCAGCTGCTGGCCCGCAAGCCGGTAGGCGCCTCCGAGCTGGCCAAGGTCAAGACCCAGCTGCTGACACGAACACTGTTGGCGCGCCAGACGCCCGACGGCCTGGCGCAGGCCTTGGCCGGCGCGGCCGTGCTGGAAGGCGGCGCGGCCCAGGTCAACGCCGGTTTGCAGGCGCTGCTCAATGTGACTGCCGCTGACGTGCAGCGTGTCATGCGCCAGTACGTGACGGGCGCCCACAAGGTGAGTGTCGAATACACCCAGGAAGGAGCTGCAAAATGAAGCGGCGTCTGAAAACAACGGCCCCGCTTCGCCGCGCGGTGACCCTTCTCGGTGCTGGCGCGCTGCTCACGCTCACGCTCGGCATTCAGGCCCAGCCCTACGAGACGCCGCCGCCGCCCGCCGCCCCTCGCGAGCTGCACATCGGTGCGCCGATCGAACAAAGCCTGCCGAACGGGCTGCGCGTGGTGCTGGCCGAGCGCCGAGGCGTGCAACTCGTCAGCGCCCAGTTGCTCGTGCTCTCTGGCAGTGAAACCGACCCGCCACAACGCGCCGGGCTGGCGTCGCTCACCGCAGGGCTGCTGACGAAAGGCACCCGCCGCTACAGCGCCTCGGCGCTGGCACAGGCCGCAGAAACACTCGGCGGTTCGTTGGAGAGCGGGAGCGGCTGGAACCAGTCGGCAGTGGGCGTTACCGTGGCAGTGCCGCAGCTCGACGCCGCGCTCGCGCTCGTCAGTGAAGCCGTGTTGCGCCCGACCTTTGCGCCGGCCGAGATCGAACGCCTGCGCGCTCAGACGCTCGACGAGATGAAGGTCGCCTACTCGGAGCCAGGCACGCTGGCAGCACTTGCAGCTCAGCACGTGCTCTTCGGCACCGGCGCCTACGGGCACCCGGCCAGCGGCACGCCGGTGTCGCTGCCTCGCATCCAGCGCGCCGATCTGCAGGGCTTGCACGCACAGCGCTTCCGTCCCGACAACGCGGTGCTGGTGCTGGCCGGCGACCTCAACGCAGCCACTGCACTCCGGCTTGCGAACAAACACTTCGGTGCATGGAAAAGACCCGCCGTGGCGCTGCTGGCAACGAGCCTGACGGGCCGCAGCCTGCCTCTTGACGTGAGCGTAATCGACATGGCCAAGTCCGGGCAGGCAGCGGTCGTCGTGGTCTTGCCCATTCCCGACAGCGAGCGCGACCGTGCCGCCCGCGACGTGATGAACTCGGTGCTGGGCGGCGGTTATTCCTCGCGCCTGAACCAGGAAATTCGCATCAAACGCGGCCTGAGCTATGGCGCCAGCAGCCGCCTCGATTCGCGCCGTGAGGGCGGCTTGTTGCGGGTCTCGGTGCAGACCAAGAACGAGTCGGCGGCCGAGGTGCTGGGGCTGGTGCAGGGCGAGCTCGACGGACTGATGAAAGCCCCTGTCGGCGGCGAAGAGCTGGTGGCGCGCAAGGCAACGTTGATCGGGAACTTCAGCCGCAGCGTCGAGACCACGGCCGGGCTGAACGAGGCGGTGGCTGGGCTGATCGTTGCCGGCCGTGCGCCGGCCGAGCTGCAACGGCGCATTGAAACACTCAATGCCGTTGGCGCCGCAGACGTGCAAGCCTACGCCGCCGCCATGCTCGTGCCGGCGCGCCGGCGTGTGGTGGTGGCGGGCGAGGCAGCCCAGTTCATCGAGGCGCTGAAGGCCCTGGGCGGCAGCGTCACGGTTGTTCCACAAGACACACTCGACTTGGAAGGGGGCGAGTCGCTGGCGCGGCGCTGAGGTCGCGTGTCACGCCGGGAAAATATCGGCCTGAGCAGGCGCCAAAACACAATCCCTTGCCGGAATCCGGCCCTATCCTGTGCGCGCGCAAGAATGCTGGGACAATACAGGCCTTCGCGTTGGGGGTGGCCTTTCCGGCTGCCCGACCGCTTGGATACTTTTTCAGGGACAGCCATGGCCACCCGTCGCCCTTCTCCCGCCTCCACCACGCCCGACACCTCGCAGAAGTTGCGCCAGACCCAAGCCGAGTATGTGGCCGCACGCCCGACCGGCGAGCCTGGCGTAAAGCCGATGATGTCGAGCTCAAAGATGTACGTCTGCCGGCGTTGTCAGGCCAATTTCAAGACCGGCGACGGCAAGCCTGACGCGCGCCTGCCCGGCCTTGGCAAATGCAACAAGTGCCTCGCTGCCGCCACGGCAGCGATCGCCGCCTGAACTGAGCCGGCCTGCTGCTTCCCTGGGCTGCGGCAAGCCGGTGGCCCAGCTGATGCTCGGGGTCAGCAGGCGATCAGATCGCCTCGTTTGCGAATCGCTTCCTTGGCTTTGCTGATGGCGTAGGCCAGGGCCGCGTCTGCCGACGCCCAGCGGTGCCCGCAGGCCAGGCCTTCGTCGCGCAGCACCTCGCGCGGCACGCCCGCGTCACCTTGCACACGCTGCACGATCACGGTCGCGGTGTACCCGTCGCCTTTGGGCGCTTCAAGGGCACCAGCGAAGATGCGGTAGTCGCCAATCTCACGTTCATCGAATCGCATGGGGTTTTCTCCGGCCGGCAAATTGCCTGCCCATGCGACGAATGATCGGCGTCGCCACGCGCTTTCACCATCCACCACAAGGGGGAGCGCAGATCATTGTCACTTTCCGTATGGCTTCAGCGCTCGACGCCGAAACGGGTTTCTCCCGGACGTGGGGATTCTTTTCGCGTCATGCCTTTGAATTTCGAAAGCCCCGGCCGAGTTTGGCGCCTTGGAGCCAATCGTTGATGGCCCCGGGAATTCGTTCGTTTGTCGACTCTGCACCCAGGCGAGGATGCCCTCAATCGGGCCGCGCAACATTGCGGCGACCTCCTTCATTGGCTCATTTTTGCTGCGCAGCGCCCGGGTGCATCAGTGCGCCAGCATCTCAAAGTCGGCCGCAGCCTCTGGCTTCTATCGCGGGCGGCTCTTCTGCCACGGAAGTTATGGAGCGTGGAGTGAGTGGTGGGCAGCGACCCGATCACGCGCCGGGCGAGCGCGGGCGACATGTCTTTGCCCCTGCGGATGATCTCGCGGCGCGCTAACCTTCAAGCGGAACGCATGCAGGAAAAGCCTTCACGCGGTCAGGAAACGGTCTACAGCAAACTTGCCGGCCGCGGCCGATACCGCGCTCACCACCACGCCCCAGGCCATGTCGATCAGCGACATGCCGATCGGCCAATCTTTGAGCGTGGCGAGGTTGGTCAGGTCGTAGGTGGCGTAGGCGAAGAAGCCGAACAACGCGGCGGACAAGAGCGTCTTGCCCCAGGCATCGCCAGGCGGATGCGCCGCCACGGCGAACACCACCAGGCCGATGGCGTAGAGCAGATAGAACAGCACCGCCACGCCAACTTTCGGCGCGTCGCCCATAAGGTGCCCGATGCCTTGTTGGTAGATGGGCTTGGCGATCAAGCCGATCCAGAACAGGTCTAGCGCAACCATCACAACCAACGTGGCGCCGTAAGCAACAAGGTACTTGATCATGAGCCGAGGCTGAAGTTACACGGGTGCCCGAGTATGGCCGGGCAGCAGCTCAACGCAGGGCCGTGACGCGCCACACCACGTTGCCGACATCGTCTGCGACCAGCAAGGCGCCCTTCTTGTCAAGCGCCACGCCAACAGGCCGGCCATAAGCCGCGCCTTCTTCGCTGAGAAAACCCGTCAGCACGTCAAGCGGCAAGCCGGCCGGCTTGCCGGCTTCGAAAGGCACGAAGATCACCTTATAGCCACTATGGGGCCGCCTGTTCCACGAGCCGTGCTGGCCGATGAACATGCCGCTCGCGTATGGCGGAGGCAGCGTGGTGCCGAGCGACGACGCGAGGCCGAGCGAAGCAGTGTGCGGGCCGAGCGCGTAGTCGGGGGCGACGGCCTTGGCCACCATCTCTGGCTGAGCCGGCTTGACGCGCTCGTCCACATGCTGACCGTAATAGCTGAACGGCCAGCCGTAGAAAGCACCGTCGCGCACAGCGGTCATGTAGTCGGGCACGAGGTCACTGCCGATCTCGTCGCGTTCATTCACGACAGTCCACAGCGCTGCACTGGCGGGCTCCCAGGCCATGCCGTTCGGGTTGCGCAGGCCAGACGCGAAGATGCGGTGCGAACCGTTCTTCACGTCGACTTCCCAGATCGCGGCGCGTTCAGCCTCGGCTTCGAGACCGCGCTCGCCGACGTTGCTGTTCGAGCCGACGGTGACGTAGAGCTTGCTGCCATCTGTACTGGCTATGAGGTTCTTGGTCCAGTGGTGGTTGATCGGACCAGCCGGCAACTCGAGCACTTGCAAACCCGGCGACTTGATGCGCAGCTCACCTTCGTTGTAGGGAAACTTCAGCACCGCGTCGGAGTTGGCAACATAGAGGTCGTTGCCAATCAACGCCATTCCGAAGGGTGAGTGCAGGCCCTCGAGCAGCACCGATTTCAGGTCGGCCACGCCATCACCGTCGGTGTCGCGCAGCAACGTGATGCGGTTGGCGCTGGGCGTGCCGGCACCTGCACGCTTCATCAACAGGCCCATCGCCCAGCCCTTGATGCCCTTGGCATCTTCGGGCTTGGGTGGTGCGTTGGTTTCGGCCACCAGCACGTCGCCGTTGGGCAGCACGAGCAGCCAACGCGGATGGTCCAGGCCAGTCGCGAACGCCGCGACTTGCGTGCCCGGCGCCGCTTTTGGCGTGGCGCCGGGCGCCCAGCCCTTGGCTTTGGCAATGTTGACCGTCGGGATCAACGAAGGCGCCGGCGCAGGCAGTGTCGGTTGCGGCCCGGTGCCGGCCGACACCGGCAGCATTGCCACTTCGCCGCAGGCAGCGAAGATGACCAATATCACGGCGGCGGCGCCATTGCGAAGGAGACAGCGCATTACTTGCGATCAATGGCTCAAATGCGCCCCATCAGCAGCAGCACGATCAGCACCACGACCACCAACCCCAGGGCACCGCTCGGGCCATAGCCCCAACTCCTGCTGTGTCCCCAGGTCGGCAGCGCGCCAACAATCATCAAGATCAAGACGATCAACAGAATGGTTCCTAGTGTCATGGTGTTCTCCTTGTTGTTGTTGAATGAAGCGTGTCAGTTCGATGGCGCAGACGCGGCCGGCATCACGATTACCGTAGTGCCGTCACCGGGCTTGCCTGTCATGCCGGTCATGCCCGTGCTACCCGTGCTGCCCGTGCTGCCCGGCGCGCCCTGGCTACCGGTGGCGCCTGTTGCACCAGCGGGGCCTGGCACAGCAACCGGCGTCGGCAGGTTCACGACGGTGGGCTTGTCGCATGCGGTCAGGGCGAGTGCTGAGAACAGCGCTGAAGTCAGAAAAAAGTGGTTCATGTTGGAGTCCTTGGAAAGTATTGCGTCGGTCAATCGGCCGACAGATCATTGAGGGTAGCGTGCTCGCCGAGACCCAGAGGTTTGCCGGTCACGACCGAAGCGGCCAGCGCGAACATGCGGACCATTCTGCTGTGCGGCGCGTCCCAGAACTCGGCCCTTTGCGGCAGGAACTTCAGCAGCGCCAGGTTGCGCGAATCGGAACCTTCGGGAAACCAGGGCTTGGCCATTGGCGTCCACAGCTGTTCGATCTGGGCACGGTCAGAGCGAATCTCGCCGCGACCCGACAGCGACACATAAGTGCCGCGGGCCGAGTCGACAAAGCTGAGGTTGACCACACGCAGGAACTCAACCCGCGAAGAACGCAGGTCGACGAAAAACCAGACCGCCCCCGATGCGTCGACTTTGAGCACCGACATCGGCCGACTGACGAGAGCGCCGTCGGCGTCGACGTTGCTAAGCATCGCGACCGGAATCGACTCGATGAGCTTGCACAGCTCTGCCATCTCGGCATTGGTTTGGGTTTCGATCTTCAATGGAGCTCCCTGTGTGAAGCCCCTGGTGCGCAATGCGCACCAGGGGCTCAAGGTTTGGCGCGCGCTTAGACCTTGTCTTTGACCTTGGGCTCGAACCACCTGTCGGTGGCGGTGCGTTGCCACTCAGCCACGTGTCGTTCGGCTTCATCTTTGGCATAGCCATAACGCTCTTGCAGCTTGCCGGCAAGCTGGTCGCGGCGGCCGGCGACAACGTCAAGGTCGTCGTCGGTCAGCTTGCCCCATTTCTCTTTCACGTTTCCGGTCAGTTGTTTCCAGTTGCCTTCGATGCGATCCCAGTTCATGTGCAGCTCCTTGCGCAAAGCGCATTGGTTGGATGGTTCGCCACGCTGGCAAGCGATTCGCCTGACGCGCCACGAGTTCGGGAAGTTCCCGTGAGCTGAACTCTAAGAAACGCTGACCAGCCGGCCCATCAGCGGCAGGGCCGCTGGGCTGTAGGAAAAGCGGCCATCGCGGCGACCATCGCGCTGGCCACGCCTCACTTCGGACACGTCCTACGCCGACGGCAGCGCTCGGTCGACACGCCGAATCATGTGGCGCATCGACACTGGCCTACCGCCACCGGAGCCCACCATGAATCCGCTGCCAGCCCTTTTGTCTACGCACACCACGCGGCGCCCTATGCGATACCAGTTGCTGGCGTGCGCGGCGGTCGTGGCGGTCTCGTTGGTCTCGGTCTACGTGCACGTGCTGCACGAGTCGATGGCACTCGGAGAGCAGATGCGTGCGCATCCGCTTCCGTCGAACCATATCAAGCGGCTGAAGGCTGCCACATCACAGACGCGCTGGGCGTCACCCCACGGCCGAGAGCAAGAACCGGCACTCGGTGTCGGTCGTGAAGCAGGCCCACGTCAGCAGCCGGCAGCAGCAAATCAATAGTCGGCCCGGGGTTGCGTGCGCAGCCACTGGCAGGTGACGCCGCATTGGGTCGTCAACGAACACGATGTCCACTTGCCACTCAAGGCCTGACCCATCTCGGGTCTAGGCTCCCCGCAAGGTCAGGTCCGCTACTGCGAGCGGCTGGACGAGGCCGGCAGCGGCCGCCGCGTCCATGCCCGCGAAGGTCAGAAGCAGCTGGGTTTGGCGCCGCAACTCACGTAGTTGGTTGACACGCCCACCTGCGTCGCGTCGCGGCCGTAAAGGCTGATTTGCTTGTAGGCGGCGGGTGATGCGGGGAGTGCATCGAGCGTAAGGGTCTGGCTTTCGTGGCCGAGCGCGACCTCCGCGTACGCCGAACGGTTCGGGCCCTGGCAATCGCCGCCCAGACAAAACGTCACGTCATTCGCCGAGACCGACGCGTTCGCAAGCCATGCGGCCGTGAACGTCGGCGCCGTGCCATCCTGGCTTTGCAGCAAAGCGCGCGTGGCAGGGTCGAGTTCGAGCCATGGGAAGCCGGCGAGCGCCGCGAATTTCGGTGGCACGCCTTCCACGCGCTTGACGATGGATACCGGCGTGCCGCTTGCGGCCACGTCGGTGTAGAGGTCGATGCGCACCTTGCGGCCGCGGCGATAGAAGTTGTCGATCAGCAAATCGCCGCGAGCTGCAGCATCGACTCCTTCTGACGAGTCGCCTAGCGAGAGCCAGCTGGAGCCGCAGTTTGAACCGGCGATGGCCAAGCGCGCGGTGTCTCCTGGCTGAAGCTGCGCGATGCAAGCGTCGCTGAGCACAAGGCTCACGAGCGGAGTGGCCTCCCAGGTGCTGCCATCGAGGCTGCGCTGAAAGACTTTCGCGGCGCGCACGGCAGTCTCGCTGATGCCGTCGCTGCCCGTGATGTCGAACTGGAGCGCGCGCGTGTACTGCGGCTCTGCGCGCGAATCGCTGGCCGGCACATCGACGCGCAGGGTGCGCTGCGCAGCAGCACCGACGTGGACGTCGTACTTCGAATCACGGCCGAGCAGCTTCCAGTCAGCGCCCGTGCGCAACACCACCGCGAGTTCGGCGCCCTGAAAGCGCACGTCGCCGCGCACGATGTTGAAGCCGGCCACGCAGACCTTGTTGGCCGGGTCGCTCGTGAAGTCGCAGTCTTTCAGTGTGGGATTGGCGAACACGCCACCGAGGAGCCCTTCAAGCGCGGCGAAGTGGCAGATCATCGCGGGCGCTGTGCTGCTGTCGAGGTGCGCGTTCTTGTCGATGTCGAGCACGAACGCGGCGTCAAAAATGTCTACCGATTTCATACGCGTGACGCAGGTCGGCTCGTCGGCGGCCGAGATCGCGAAGCTCAGTCCATCAACGAAGAGTCGCGAGATGCCGCGAAGATCGGTGTCGAGATCGTTGCCCGCCTGCAGCGCGCCGGAGCCGCTTTCGCGGTTCAGCAGAGCATTGCCCGAACCGATGTTGCCCTCGATCTGCACGAAGGTATTGCCGCCGTCGTTGCCGGTGCTGATCTTCACGGCATCGAGAAGTTTGTCCATGCCGGTGCGATCGGCGTCGAACGGGGTCGTGGTGAAGTCAACGCCGGAGACGCCGGCCTTCGCGAGCAGATCGCCGAGTGCCGTCTTGAGCTTTTGCGCCTGAGTCTCAATATCGCCCGCGCTCGGCGGCGCCGCTGCGCCGGATGCCGCGAACATCGAAGCCGGATCGTCACCCAGCGCCAGTGCGACCGCCGCATTGGTGAGCGGCGTGACGTTGGCCGTCCCGCCTTGTCCCACCACGGCGTGGTAGCACACCCGGTGGCCATCGACGAGGCCGCAAGCTTCCAGGCTGAACGGGGCCGTGAGCCCCTCAAGCGAAAGTCCGCTGTAGCTGCCGTCGGCGGCGACGGCGGCACTCACGACTGCACCCTTCGCATCCTTGACCTTGACCGTGGCATTGAGCATGGGCGAGCCAACCGCGACCGTGCCTTTCAGCGACGAGGCGGTTACAACGGGCGCGGCTGCGGGTGCCGCAGCGGCACCGCCATCGCCGCTGCCGCCGCCGCATGCGCCGAGCGTGGCAATGTAAGCCGCCGCAGCGACGCCAATGGCGAGCCTGCGAACAGTCGAATCGATGATCAGTTTCATGGGCGCCTTCCGGGGAGGACCCTCGCATGCGCTGATGCCGGCCAATCGAGCCGGGGACGCGGAGGTTCCATTTTTTCGGCGCGCGGGGGAAAAACTGAAGCGAGTGGCCGGCGCAGTTCGTGATGGATTTCGCTCGCAAACGCTGACCGGCGTTCACGCCAAATCCGGCAGTTAACCCGAGGCCGGAAGCCCGGCCGGCGGTCTGAGCGGGACGATGAGCAAGCAGGCACTGGATTCAGCGAAGCTGCGCGGCGAGATGCTGGGCGTGCTGCCGAGGCCTGGGACGCTGTACGAGGCGGTGAGAGAGCGGGGGTCGGCTGCACCGCGACTTATCGACGAGAGGGCAACGTCCACCAAAACCCGGTAGCGCAGTCTGTAAACAGTCGGTGAAGCCCCCAGAAACAACAAAGCCCAACCTTGCGCGCTGGGCTACTAAGTGCTTGATCTCTCTGGTGGCCTGGGGCGCGCTCGAACGACCTTCTGAAGAGCAAAAAAATCGTTCCAGAAAAAACGGCAGCTGAGGAGGTTATTCCGCGGGTTACTTTGGTCCGTTGGCAGCCGAAAAAGCCCACCGAACCGTTGACACGCCTGCATTTCCGAGCTGCGCGAGGCTGAAGAAATCGACTACGCGGTGGCCTGATTAGAGATCGAATTCCCCCTCCTGCAATGTCTCATGTGATCCCATGAGGGCGCGAGAAGACCTTGGAAGTGAGCATTCAAATGTCGCGTCTCGCGGTGCATGGCGGTGGCCGCGTTCGATTGCCGGAACGCGTCTGATCGATGACCGAGTCCCTCTACGATCTTGCACAACCGGCAGAACGGATTGCTGTGGCTCGCGATTGGCAGCAGTTGCTCTTACTTGCGAACTCACGGGTCCGCCCCTGGCAGCCCGTTGAGCAACGCGGCCAGTTGTCCGTTCTGCAGCGCTTGCTGTCGGTGACCCTCCCAAACCTGAATTCACGGTGTCGGTCGCTTTGCGGTCGTTCGCGAGTCATGCGATGCGCCGGTTAAGCGCTCTGCATAAAGACGGAGACGGGCTCTTTCGCGACGTACACACCTAGCGTCAGTGACCTTGCCCCCGAAAAACGTACCCCTTGCTGAGGTGATTCAATGCAAGCAAGGAGAACGGCAATGAAGAAAGCAGTGCGGGCGCGCTACACGTTGGAGTTTAGGCAGGAAGCGGTGAGGCTGGTCGAGGGTGGGCAGAG
>JBBRPV010000037.1:0-38303 GCA_038227445.1 Burkholderiales bacterium
ACGGTCTTGATGGGCATCCTCGATCTCGATAGCAATGGCGCCATCGGCAGGATCGCCGCCGGCGATCACGCTCAGCGATGGCCTCGCCGTCCATCATCAAACTCGATCAGCGGTCCATCGAATTGGGTGATCGCACTCACTCAGAGCGCCGATGGACAGGCAACATCGAGGCCGAGAACGGCTTCGCCGACGCCTTTCCGTTGCTCGTGACCACGGCCGCGTCCATGCCCGAGCTGAACCGTCGGCTGCTCGCGCAGGGGCACGAGGCCGTGACGATGGCGCGGTTTCGCCCCAACCTCGTGCTCGACGGCCTCGACGCGCACGGCGAAGACTCGCTCGACGAGATCGTCATCGGCACCGACGAAGGCGCGGTGCGGCTGAAGCTGGTGAAACCCTGTGCACGCTGCCCCATTCCAGACGTCGACCCGATGACCGGCGTGCTCGGCCATTCGGTGGGCGATGCGCTGCAGACCTACCGCACCGACGCCCGCCTCAACGGCGCGCTCACCTTCGGAATGAACGCGGTGATCGTTGAGGGTACTGAGCGCAACCTGCGGGTGGGCATGACGGGCAGTGCCAGCTACAGGTTCGACTGAAGCGGCAGAGCAGTCGGCCTCTTGAAAGAATTCAAAACCTTTCAGTGCATTCGACAACGCCGGCTGGGTGATGCGGCGCGCGCTGGTTGACTCGGCCGAAGTGCAGAAGCTGTTCGAACACCGCCAAGTAGCGCGTCGCGTCGAGAAGGCTTGAGTCAGCGTGTGCGCGTTTTTCGGGCCTGCGCGAACGGAGAAGACAGGCGCAAAACTCTCAAACTCAAGCCTTTCGCCTGCAACTCGATCAAGAGTCTTTCGAGATTGAAATTGTCGGGAACTTCGACGAAAAGTCTTTCGCGCGCTGAGCGATCTTCACCGCAACCTGGCGAGCCATCGCCTTGTACAACCCGGCGATTTCACCGTCGGGTTCGCTCACCACGCTGGGCCGACCGTTGTCGGCCTGGACCCGGATCGACAGGTTCAGCGGCAGCGCGCCGAGGTACTCCATCTTGTATTCGGCGGCCAAGCGTTTGCCCCCCTCCTCGCCGAAGATGTGTTCGACGTGGCCGCACTTCTCGCACACGTGCACCGCCATGTTTTCGACGATGCCCAGGATCGGCACGCCAACCTTCTCGAACATCTTGATGCCCTTCTTGGCGTCGAGCAAGGCGATGTCCTGCGGCGTCGTCACGATCACGGCGCCGGTCAGCGGCACCTTCTGGCTCAGCGTGAGTTGGATGTCGCCGGTGCCGGGCGGCATGTCGACGATCAGGTAGTCGAGTTCGGCCCAGTTGGTCTGGCGAAGCAGTTGTTCCAGCGCCTGGGTGGCCATTGGGCCGCGCCAGATCATCGGGTTGTCCTGTTCGATAAGGAACCCGATTGACATGACCTGCACGCCGTAGTTTTCCATCGGCTCCATGGTCTTGCCGTCTTCGCTTTCGGGCTTGCCCTCGATGCCCATCATCATGGGCTGGCTCGGGCCGTAGATGTCGGCGTCGAGGATGCCGACCGTCGCGCCTTCGGCCGCGAGCGCGAGCGCCAAGTTCACGGCCGTTGTGCTTTTGCCGACGCCGCCCTTGCCCGAGGCCACTGCGACGATGTTCTTAACTTTCGGCAGAAGCTGAACGCCGCGCTGAACCGCGTGCGGCACGATCTTCGTGGCGAGGTTGGCGCTGACGTTGGCCACGCCCGGCACGCTGCGCACGGCGGCGATCAGCAGTCGTTGCAGCGCGGCGATCTGACTTTTGGCGGGGTAGCCGAGCTCGATGTCGAAGGCCACGTCGCCACCTTCGATGCGCAGATTCTTCAGTTGCCGCGTCGAAACGAAGTCATGGCCCGTGTTCGGATCCACGACGGTCTGAATCGCGGCGGAGATCGATAGCTCACTGAGAGACATGAGGGTGCGCACCGTGAAGGAAGTTGCGAGTGAGTCTAGCCCGAACGTCCCGCACCACCCTGCCCCGGGGGCCAAAGTGCACAACGGTGGGAAACTCAATGCCATGACCAAAGGAAACAAAATCATTCCTCCGGCCCCGCGCCCACGCACCGACGTCACCGGCACCGGCACCGGCACCGGCACCGTGAGCTTCAAACCCCTCGACGCCGGCTGGCAACAGTGGGTGGCCGAGAACCGGCTGCGCAACTGCACGCCGGAGTCGATGCTGGTCGTGATGACAAACGCGGGGCTCGACCCCGCCGAGTGCGCGCCGGCGATCCGGCGCATGGAGCGCGAGCCGGCCTTTCTGGCGGCGCGCAAGATGCAGCAACTCCACCTCAAGCTCGAATCGGTGCTCGCCAACCAGCAGAAGCTGTGGGAGATGGCGCCCAACTACCAGCGGGTAGAGAAGCGGCCGCGCATCACGCGCTCGGAATTCATCACCCGCCACGTGCTTGGCAGCCGCCCGCTCGTGTTGACCGGCATAACACGCGACTGGCCGGCGATGAAACGCTGGTCGGCCCAGGACCTGAAAACGCGCTTTGGCCACCTCGACGTTGAGATCCAGGCAGAGCGCAGCGCCGACCCGAACTACGAGGAAAACAAGCTCGCGCATCGGCGCAAGGTGCGCCTGGCCGAGTTCGTCGACCAGGTCGTCAGCGGCGGCGCCACCAACGACTATTACCTGACGGCCAACAACGAAGCGCTGCGCAGCCCCGGCTTCGCGCCGCTGCTGGCCGACATCGGCAGCCTGCCCGACTTCTGCGACCGCGCCGAGCTGCCGCGCCTGTCGTCGTTCTGGTTCGGCCCGGCCGGCACCAACACGCCGCTGCACCACGACACGCTGATGCTGTTCCACACCCAGGTCGTTGGGCGCAAACGCTGGCGTTTCATCTCGCCGCTGCAAACGCCGCGGCTGTACAACCACAACAACGTGTTCAGCCCGATCGACCTTGATAGACCAGACTTCGAGCGCTACCCACTCTTTCGCGACGTGAAGGTGCTGGAGGTCATCGTCGAGCCCGGCGAAACCGTGTACCTGCCGCTCGGCTGGTGGCACCAGGTGACGGCGCTCGACATGAGCCTGTCGTTCTCGTACTCGAACATCGCGGTACCGAACCAGTACACCTACCAGAACCCGGAAATCCGAGACTGGTGAGGCGCGACCGCCGGCTCCTGCGTCAGCCCCTTGCCCAAGACCGAGCCACTCCATGACGATCAACGTGACCACAGGCGCATCCGGCGCGCAGATGCCCGCCCTGACCAGCCTGCGTTTCGTTGCGGCGTTCGCGGTGCTGCTGCTTCATTACCGCGACCTGCTCGGCCCGCTTCCGCCCTGGCTGCTGCAAGGCATCGTCGGCGGCCAGTACGGCGTGACCTTCTTCTTCGTGCTGAGCGGATTCATCCTCACCTACCGATACTGCGACTGGTTTGCCAGCGGCGTCACCGAAGCGGGTTATTGGCGGTTTCAGCGTTTGCGCCTGGCCCGCATCTACCCGATCTACGTGCTCGGCCTGTTGCTCGACACACCTGGGCACCTGATCGAACGCGCCAGGGTCGGGCAACTCGGCGAGGTGGGCCAAACGTACTGGGCTTCGTGGCTGCTGAACCTGGTGGGCCTGCAGTCCTGGGTGCCGGCCGTTCCCTACGCCATGTTCTGGAACACGCCGGCCTGGAGCCGTGGCGGCAGAGTTTTTCTTCTACGCAACCTTTCCTTGGGTGACGGTTTTGCTGACGAAACGTCTGCGGTCGAACGCCTCACTGATGGCGGCCTTCCTGGCCGTGATCGTTGCCGGCACCTCGCTCTACGCGGTGGTGCTGTACCTGCTCAACTTCCAGTTTGTCGTGCAGGCTGAAACGCAGTACATCGTGACCGTCTACAACCCCCTCTTGCGTTACAGCGAGTTCATGGCGGGATGTCTGGTCGGGCAGTATTTCGTGCGCACGCGAAGCACAGTTCGGCATGGAGCGGCCGGCGTACTCGGTTCGGTGCGCGGGCGCAGTCTGGTGCTGTGCGCGTGCCTGATCGCTGTCGCGGCCCGCATCGCGTCCCCGTCCTACACCGGGCCGAGTTCGGCGTGGTGGCTCGCCGACGTCTCTATCAAGTACGGCGTCTTCATCTTGCCGTTCGCCGTGCTGATTTTGGCGGTGGCCAGCGGGCCCACGTGGTTCAACCGCGTGCTCGAGAACCGCGGTCTCGTGCTTCTGGGAGAAGCCAGCTACGCGCTCTACATCGTGCACTGGTCGGGCGTGACCTTTCTGCACCTGGGGGCTCCTCGGAGCGCTCGGAACGCCGTGGGTGCACGCGGCCGTCCTGCTTGGCACCGTGGGTGTTTCGGTGATTTGCTACCTGTACATCGAAGTGCCGTGCCGGCTGTGGCTGCGGGGCGCGCAGCGTGAAGGCTCGGACGCCAAAACTTAGAATGCGAGCATTGCGTCACCGTTTTGGCGCGAAACACCGGCGCCACGCACCATGACCCGCAAGCTCTTCGTCACCACCGCCCTGCCCTACGCCAACGCGCCATTCCACATCGGCCACATGATGGAATACATCCAGGCCGACATTTGGGTGCGGTTTCAGCGTTTGCGCGGCAACGAGGTGCACTTCGTCTGCGCTGACGACGCGCACGGCGCACCCATCATGATTGCTGCCGAGAAGGCCGGGCAGACGCCGCAAGACTTTGTGGCGCACATCGCCTCCGGCCGCAAGCAGTACCTCGACGGCTTTCACATCGGCTTCGACAACTGGCACTCGACCGACGGGCCCGAGAACCACGAACTCGCGCAGGACATCTACCGCGCGCTGCGCAAGCAGGGCCTGATCGCCGAGCGCAACATCGAGCAGTTCTACGACCCGGTCAAGGGCATGTTCCTGCCCGACCGCTACATCAAGGGCACCTGCCCGAAGTGCGGCACACCCGACCAGTACGGCGACAACTGCGAGCACTGCGGCGCGGTCTACTCGCCCACCGATCTTAAGAACCCCTACTCGACGCTCACCGGTGCCTCGCCGGTGCTGAAGAGCAGCGACCACTACTTCTTTCAGCTTTCATCAGACCGCTGCGTCGAATTTCTGAAGGAATGGACCAGCACGCCCGGCCGGCTGCAGCCCGAGGTGCTGAACAAGATCAAAGAATGGTTCGCAACCGATGAACTAGGCCACGTCGGCCTGAACGACTGGGACATCAGCCGCGACGCGCCCTACTTTGGCATCCAGATTCCCGACGCACCGGGGAAATATTTCTACGTCTGGCTCGACGCGCCGGTGGGTTACCTGGCTTCGCTGAAGAACCACTTCGGCAAGATCGGCACCGCGGCCAACGGCGAGCCCATTTCGTTCGATGCCTTCATGGCTGACCCCGAAGTCGAGCAGATTCATTTCATCGGCAAAGACATCATCACCTTTCACACCTTGTTTTGGCCGGCGATGCTTCACTTCAGCGGCCGCAAGGTGCCCAAGCACATTTTTGTGCACGGCTTCCTGCAGCTCAGCGGCGAGAAGATGAGCAAGAGTCGCGGCACGGGCATCTCCCCGCTGAAGTACCTCGAACTCGGCCTGAACGCCGAGTGGATGCGTTACTACATCGCAGCCAAGTTGAG
The DNA here is from genome assembly GCA_038227445.1 of Burkholderiales bacterium. Taxonomy (GTDB): domain Bacteria; phylum Pseudomonadota; class Gammaproteobacteria; order Burkholderiales; family Burkholderiaceae_C; genus LMDS01. Next base: position 5,569 of record JBBRPV010000037.1, read on the forward strand.
CGCAAAGGTCGAAGACATTGACTTCAACCCTGACGACTTCCTGGCGCGCGTGAACAGCGACCTGGTCGGCAAGTACATCAACATCGCAAGCCGGGCGGCCGGGTTCCTGAGCAAGCGTTTCGGCGGCAGGCTTTCGGCTGACCTCGGCGTCGAAGGGCGCACGCTGCTCGATGCGCTGCGCGCGCACCGCGGCGCCGTTGAAGAATTTTTTGAAGGCCGCGATTTCGGCAAGGCGCTGCGCGAAGTGATGTTGCTGGCCGACCGTGTGAACGAATACGTCGATCAAAACAAGCCCTGGGAGTTGGCGAAGAAGGAGGGCAGCGACGCGGTTTTGCACGACGTGTGCTCGGTCTGCATCGAAGCCTTTCGTGTGCTCACGATCTACCTCAAGCCGGTGCTGCCAGCGCTGGCCTTGCAGGTCGAGCGCTTCTTGCAGGTCGAACCGATGAACTTCCACGATGCGGCGCGAGCACTCGGTGCGCACACCATTGGCGAGTACAAGCACCTCATGCAGCGCGTTGATTCCAAACAGCTCGATGCGCTGCTTGAGCCCGCCGCAGTGGAAACACCGGCGCCGGGCGGCGAAGCACTCGCGCCTGAAATCAAGGTCGAGGATTTCGCGAAGATCGATCTGCGCATCGCAAAAATCGTCGACTGCGCTCTTGTCGCGGGCTCAAGCAAGCTGCTTCAGCTGACGCTCGACGTGGGCGAAGGACTCGATCCACAGGGGCGCCCGCGCCTGCGCAACGTCTTCAGCGGCATCCAGTCGGCCTACCAGCCGGCAGACCTTATCGGTAAGTTCACCGTGATGGTGGCCAACCTCGCGCCGCGCAAAATGAAGTTCGGACTCAGCGAAGGCATGGTGCTGGCGGCCGCGCACGCCGATGAAAAAGCCGAGCCGGGTTTGTACCTCCTGGAACCGTGGCCGGGCGCGACCCCGGGCCTAAGAGTGCGATGAGCGTCGCGCCGCTTACCGAATTCCTCGACAGGAGCTGGACTGACGACGGACCGACACGCGGTGTCGAAGCCGCGGTTGAAGCCGGCGAGGTGCTTCGCTTCCCGTACCTGCCGTTTGCCCTGCTCGAATCCGAGCTCAGGTTCCGCGATCCGCGCTGGGCCAGCGGCAAGGCCAAGAACATCTCGGTGCGCTGGGCGGCGGGGCAGGAGCGCGGTGAGCTGCGCGGAGCCGCCGGAACCGCGGCCGAACTGGCGGCACTCAAAGCAATGATCGTGCGCTTCGCAGAGCTGAGCGAAGCCTTTGCGCTGCGCCTGTTCCCGCACTACCGCGGTCACCTGGTGCGCGGAAACACCTCGTTCCGGCCAGTCAAGGTGGCTGGCCGCGAAACCAGCTGGCGCAAGGACGACACGCGCCTGCACGTCGACGCCTTCCCATCGAACCCGATGCAAGGCACGCGGCTGCTGCGGGTGTTCTCCAACGTCAATCCCAACGGCGAAGCGCGGAAGTGGCGCGTGGGCGAATCGTTCGAAGAGCACGCACGGCGCTACCTGGCGAAGGTCTCGAAGCCGTTGCCCTGTTCGGCATGGCTGATGGAGAAGACTGGCATCACCAAGCGCCGACGCACCGAGTACGACCACGTGATGTTGCAGCTGCACGACCTCGCCAAGGCAGACGCAGAATTCCAGCGAAACAGCCCGCAGGCCGACCTCAACTTCGCGCCCGGCACAACTTGGGTGGTCTTTAGCGATCAGGTGCTGCACGCCGCGATGGGCGGCCAGCACATGATGGAGCAGACCTTCTATATCGGCCCCCACAATCTGCTGCATCCCGACAGCTCACCGCTGCACACGCTGGAACGCTTGCTCGGGCGCAGCCTGCGCTGAACCGCCGCACACCGAGCGGGGCAAAACCGGGCGCAAGGCCGGCGCAGAGGCCTTGCAACCCCGAACTCGGTCACAAGATGTTTTCGATTTTTTTGGTGACGTGTGCCGAGCGCGTGCGATATGCTTTTGACTTCGGCCGCATTTGGCCATCGAGCGGCATCATCTGTGGGATTTCTCGACGACCTCAAACGCCAGGCCGACGCCGCCAAGGCAGCTGAAACCTCCGGAACGGGGGCCCTGGAGCGCAACGCCGCTCTGGCAGAGGCCGCCTGCAACACCGCCTTCAAGTACTTGAACTCTTTGGTCCAGCAGCTCAACGTGCTCAAGCCGGTCTCGAAAGTGACCTACTGGATCGATAAACGCCACCCGATCGAAAAGCTCACGCTGGTTGATTTCAAGGCCGACGCGCGGCGCAAGCGCTTGCGCGGCGACGAGGTCTTCGATCACGTGGTGTTTCGCTACGTACTCAGGAGCAACCAGCGCTTGTCGTTGACAAAGAACTTCATCAACGACATCGAACTTCTCGAATCGCGCCTGCGCCGCAGCGGCGCGCCAATGCGCAACGAAGCCGTGAAGAACCCGGAAACGGGCAAGCTGATGGAGATGCGGTACGAGATCATCTGCGACTTCAACGCCAGCGTACACATCACGCCCGACCACGACACCGGTCGCCTGCGCTTCGAGCTGATCAACCTCGACGGCTTCGAGACCGTCAACCTTGAGCTCCCCGCGTTCGAGGTCGGCAACGCACGGCTCGACGAGCTGGCGCGTTGGTTGTTGGGAGAGCCGAACACTTTCCTGAAAGACGGGTTGAATGTGCGCCGAGTGGAGGCCTGAGACAGCACCTGGTCCTCGACCTTGAGCTTGAAACTCTCGGAAAAAACTTTGGCTTGCGCTGTATCAGCGAAGCGCCAATCCCATAGTTCTTCTTGCTTGAGCGCGTAGCTCCGAGTCTTTGACGGCTGGCCCAAAGGGCGCCGCCCGTCCGCCTTGCTGGTCAGCCTGGCGCCCACCTCTGCGGCCCCACCCCGCCGCAAATTTTGTGCATTCGCGTACCCGTTTAAACTGCTTGTCTTCACTCTAGCGCCTGCTACTACCGCGCCCTGCCATGCCACTGTTCTGGAAAGCCTACAAGTCCGACGTCACCTCTTTCATCGAAACTTTGAAGGTGGCCAAACCGACGCTCGAAGCAGAACAGCGTGAGGGTCGAGCCTTGCTGTGGGACAGGCCTGTCGACCGCGAAGCGCAGGCCGACCAGGCAGAGTCCCGGGTAGCCCAACAGCCTTACGTCTACCAGACCGGCCACTGAGCCCGGCACCGCAACGGTGAGCGACGAGGTGTTGGCACACGAAGTGCTCGAAACCGCCATGGCGCCTGAAGAGGTGGTCGACAACGTGGCCGTGGCGCGGCTTTACGGCGAGCCGCTTTTCGCGATGCCGACCGATTTGTACATCCCGCCCGATGCGCTCGAGGTCTTTCTCGAAGCCTTCGAAGGACCGCTGGATTTACTGCTCTACCTGATCAGGCGCCAGAACTTCAACATCCTCGACATTCCAATGGCGAGCGTGACGCGCCAGTATCTGGCCTACGTCGAGCAGATTCGCAAGACCAACCTCGAGCTCGCCAGCGACTATCTCCTCATGGCAGCGATGCTGATTGAGATCAAGTCACGCATGCTGCTGCCACCCAAGAAAAGCGCTGAAGGTCAGGAAGCAGAAGATCCGCGGGCCGAGTTGGTGCGCCGCCTGATCGAATACGAGCAGATGAAACTCGCCGCGGCCCGACTCGACGCACTGCCGATGATCGGCCGCGATTTCCTGCGGGCTCAGGTGGCGATAGAGCAGTCGCTCGTCCCGCGCTTTGCCGATGTCGACGAAGGCGAACTGCGCGCCGCTTGGGCAGACATTCTCAAGCGCGCCAAGCTCAACCAGCACCACACGATCACGCGCGAGCAGCTCAGCGTGCGCGAGCACATGAGCATCGTGCTGCGCGCGCTGCAGGGCCGGCGCTTCGCGATGTTCGAAGAGTTGTTTGACGTGGCGCGCGGGCCGCAAGTGCTGGTGGTCACCTTCATCGCGCTGCTTGAACTCGCCAAGGAACACCTGCTCGAAGTGACGCAGGCTGAAGCGTTCGCGCCGATCTATGTAAGGCTCGCGTACACGCCAGCATGAGCGGGGCCTAAGCGGCATCACCGCAGAAGACATCCCGCCGGACACACTATGCCGTACCTCGCACCGACGCACGGCAAGACCAGCCACCCCCCGTCGCTGGTCGCCAATATCCGCGAGGCTTTGCAGCATTTCAGACCGCCGGCCGGGCTTGCGGCGTCCATCTCACCGCCGGATTTCGGTTCATTCACGGGCTCTGAGCGAAGCCAGGGCACAGGGCTTGCTAGTTCACGTAAGGGACGCGGCATCCTCCCCAAGTTGTTTTCTCGTTTTAGGGGATGGACGGGAGCGAAGCTGTTCCTGAATATCCACCCTCTACATTCAACCCTGGAGTTTGAAATGCCGTACCGACCCGTACCATCGGCGAAGCTGTCTGTTGCTGCCGGATTTGCGCTGGCTGCACAGCTGTTCACCCCGCTCGCAATGGCGCAGTCAGAACCCGCACCGCTGACGCTGCAAGGACAGCGCGTCGTCATCGACGCCGTCACCGGCCGCCCTCGTATGCCGGAAGCCGACGAACTCGCGACCATGCAAGCGGGTGGGCAGCGTGCAGCCGCCCGCTCGGCGGCTGCTGGTGCGCCGTCGTCGGGTACCGGCGTGGAAACCCACCCAGCGATGAAACGCATGCAGTCGGCGCCGGTGAATGTTCGCCTGGGCGCGGTTGGCCACCGTTTTGACATGAGCACCCTGTCGTTCAGCGTCGCGCGGCGTGAAGCCGACGGCAAGCTCGCCACGCAATGCGTGACCGGCGAAGACGCAGCAACCCATGCCGGGCACAGCCACGTGGAAGGAGAGCAACATGACCGTTGATCAACTGCTGCAAGGGTGTCGCAACACGCTGGCCGGCCTGAGCTTGGCAGTCGTCAGCGCGACGGCGCACGCTGCAACCTTCGACGTCATCAACATCGACTTGCCTGGTGTCGGCTTCAACGAAGCCACCCCAGCGGCGCCCGTGGGCGGCAACGCCGGCACCACCGTCGGCGAGCAACGCCAGATCGTGTTCGCGAAAGTGGTTGAAATCTGGGGCCGCAAGCTCAGGTCAGATGTGCCGATCCAGGTGCTGGCCACGTTCGACGCACTCGACTGCTCCGCCACCAGCGCCACCCTTGGTGCTGCGGGCGCTTACAACATCTACCGTGACTTTCCGAACGCCGATCGCACCGGCACGTGGTACCCGTCGGCACTGGCCAACAAGCTCACCGGCATCGCACTGAACGACAACCCCGATCCCTTCGAGAGCGCCGACATCGTTGCCTTCTTCAACGGCAACCTGGGCAACCCCGGGTGCCTGACGGGCGTGTCGTTCTATCTGGGCCTCGACGGCGCGGCCGCCACCAACCAGATCGACCTGCTGACGACCGTGTTGCACGAGTTCGGCCACGGTCTCGGGTTCCAGACTTTCACACGCGGCAGCACCGGTTTTCAGTTCGGCGCTTCGGCCGCAGACCCGGCGGGCTTCCCGTCGGTCTGGGATCACAAGATGCTGGACCCGCTGCAACGCAAAACTTGGGACAAGATGACGCCTGACGAGCGCAAGGTCTCGGCGCTGGCGCCGCGCAATCTGGTCTGGAACGGCAAGAACGTAACGCGCGCTGCACCCCGTGTGCTTGATCGTGGCACGCCAGAGTTGTTCATTGCAGGAGCCGGCTTGGCAAAGTTCTACATGATTGGCACTGCGTCGTTCGGCCCGCTGATCGACAAGAAGACCTTCCTCGCTGCCGAACTCGTGCAGGTTGTCGACCAGGCCGATGGCCGTGGCTTGGCATGCGTGGCACTCGATGCCGCCAATGCAGCGGCCGTCAGCGGCAAGGTGGCCCTCATCGACCGGGGCGCCTGTGCCTTCACCGTCAAGGTAAAGAACGCGCAGCTGGCCGGCGCCAAGGCGGTGATCATTGTCGACAACGCCTTCAGCACGCCGCCACCCAATTTGTCGGGCACCGACGCCTCCATCACGATTCCTGCGGTGCGTGTCACGCAAGCCGACGGCATCGAGATCAAGGCTGCGCTGGCTGCAACGCCAAAGCCTGCGCTCGGCCCGTTCGCGGTGCTGTTTGACAACCCGCTGAAGCTGGCCGGTGCCGACTACATGAACCGGGTCTACTTGTTCACGCCGAACCCATACCAGCCCGGCTCGTCGGTCTCTCACTACGACACGTTGGCCTCGCCGAACCTGCTGATGGAGCCGTTCGCCGTGCCGAACCAAGCCATCGCAGTCTCGGCACCGAACGACCTGACGTTCGAGCTGCTGAAAGACATCGGCTGGTAAGCACTGAAAGTGGCTACGGGTTGGCCTGCGGCCGCCCGTTACCCGAAGGCGAGACGGGGAACCGGCTCGCCTTTTTTCATGGCTGCCGCTTACGCCGTCTGTGCCGCTTACGCCGACTTCACGCCAAGCTTGAAGGCAATCATCGCGCGCAGCTTGTTCGGCACCACGGGCTTGATCAGCAGGTGGAAGTTGTGCGTTTGCGCGTCCATCTCGTGGCCCGTCATGGTGCTGCCAGTGACCAGGATCGCCGGCACGGCGGCGCCGAAGCGCGCGCGCAAGGCCTTGATAGCGTCAACGCCGGTCAGCCCGTCTTCGAGCCGATAGTCGACGATCAGCAGGTCGGGACGGACGAGGTCCGGGTCGCTCATCCGTGCCCACGCCGAGCTCGCAGCCACACTGTCGAACGAGGCGATGCTCGCGCCCCAGCCCTTGATCAACACTTCGAGGCCGGCGCGCACCGCCGGTTCGTCTTCGACGATGACCACCAGCCGCCCTTCGAGCGTGATGCCCAGCGGCGCCTTGCCCGGCACGGCCTGCGCCAACGCACGCGGCGCCTTGCCCATCGGCAGCTCAAGCGTGAAGACGGTGCCGTGCCCCGCCTGCGAGCGCACCGACAACGGCGCGTGCATCAGGTCTGCCAAACGTTTCACGATCGCCAGGCCCAGGCCCAGGCCCTTGCGCTGCTCGGGGCTCACAACACCCGTATTCGGCACCTGGTAGAACTCTTCGAAGATGCGGGTACGCTCGGACTCGCGGATGCCGATGCCGGTGTCCCACACTTGCAAAAGCACCAGGCCGCCACGCTGGCGGCAGCTGACCAGCACCGAGCCGTCGTTGGTGTAGCGGATCGCGTTCGAAACCAGATTGCGCAGGATGCGCTCGACCAGCAACGGGTCAGCGAACACCACACGTTCTCCGCTGCGCAAGCGCAGCGACAGACCCTTCTCGAACGCACTCGGCTCGAAGGTCAGACGCAGCTTGCGCAGGATGTCGTCCACCATGAAGTGCTGCTCATGCACTTCGACACCACCGTTGTCGATGCGGGTGATGTCGAGCAGTTCCGAAAACAGTCCTTCGAGCGCATCGACCGATTCGTTGATGCTGTTCACGAGTTGCGCCACCTCGGGTTCGTGCACGCGCTGGCGCAGCGCTTCGGCGAACAGGCCCATCGCGTGCAGAGGCTGGCGCAGATCGTGGCTGGCAGCGGTAAAGAACTGCGTCTTGGCGCGGTTCGCCACTTCGGCTCCGTGGCGTGCCGCTTCAGCCGCCTTCTTCTCGATGCGCAATTGCACCAGCAGTTCGTCGGACCGCACTTTCAAGTCGATGGCACGCTGCAGTGCCTGGCGGTAGGTGCGCGCCAGGATGGTTGTGAAACTGGTGATCAGCACCAACTCGCCGGCCAGCTGGTAGCTGTAAGAATCGCCGACGCTTGCAATGCGCACCACCAGCGGCAAGAAACTGAGCGCGCCGAAGCAGAGGTAGACGCGGGGCTGGATCGACAACACCGGAATGCCGACCACGCAGAATGTGTACACGATGACGATCAGGCCGGTCTGCTGCAGACCACTGCCTTCGTCGTAAAAAGCCCAGCCCGTCAAGCCCCAAAACGCGCCCGCCGCGAGCGTGCCGATGTTTGAGCGCAGCAGCCAGCGCGACCAGTCGGCCGGCGTCTGCAGCGAGGCGCGCCTGAAGCGCTGCCAGACGAAAAAACGCACCAGCCCCAGCAACACGAACGCGCCCAACCACGGCAGCATCAGCGCGGCCGGTGCAATGCCCCAGAACAACCTGGTCACCACGCCCACGCCAGCCGTGTACCCGGCGAGCGAAGCCGGAAGGTAGTCGTAGGTGCTTTGCACGACCTCGGGCAAGGGCGACCCCGCCATGTCGCTGACGCTTGCGGCTCGGTCGAGTGCAGGATCGGTGGCCAAGAGCGGCTCCTGTCGGGTGGCGGTGTTCACCGGAGGGTGAAGGCCGGCAGTGTATCGGGCGAAGATCCGGCGCTGCGCAAGCGCGGCCAAGAATCAAAAGCGCATCAGCGCCCGCCCTGCCGCCATGCAGCCAGGCCGCCTTGGTTCGCCATCTGGCTCACCGCCAGCACCGCCTGGGTGCGCGAGTTGACACCGAGCGTGCGCAACACGGCAGCCACGTGGTCTTTCACCGTCTCGACCGACAGGTTGAGCTCTCGGGCGATCAGCTTGTTCGGCTGGCCCTTGAGCAGCAGCCCGAGCACGTCGGTCTGGCGCGGGGTGAGGCCGAGAGACGCAAGCGGTCTTGGCGCGGTCTGGAAATCGCTGTCGATGGCCTGCTCTCTCAACACGCGCAGCACACTCGGCACGGTGTCGCCGCCGGGCACCGGCTCGGGCCGGCTCGAGCCCATTTCCATGGTGGGCACGAAGATGCCGCCTGACATCACCATGCGCAGTGCTTCGAACAAAGTGTCATTGCTGGCGCGTTTGGGCACGAAGCCCATGGCACCCAGGTCAATCGCGCGGATCACGTCGCTCATGCGGTCAGAGGCGGAAACCACCACCACCGGCAACGTGGGGTATTTGCCTCGGAATTCAGCCAGCACATCGAAGCCGTCGGCGTCGCCGAGGTGCAGGTCGAGCAGCACGAGGTCGAAATCGGGGTCGGCCTTGAGGATCTCGCGCGCTGCCGCTGCGCTGCCGGCACCGGTAACGCTCACGTCACCGCCCAGTCCGAGAATCACGCTTTGAAGCGCAGAAAGAATCAGCGGGTGGTCGTCAATCAACAGAACCTTCATGGCTGCCCTTTTGCTTCTGTGTCAGTCAGCGCGCATGCTAATCCAGCGCAGGCCGCGGCCGATCTGGTTCTGTGGCGATAGCGCAATCAGACAAAGCATTGGCGCGATGCTGACGCCGACGCCGATCAGATGGCCAGCGAGTAGAACGGGTTTGCGGCAGACGAGACTCAATGTTTGATGCCGTCAAGTTGGCGCTCGCAGGTCACGTGCATGACTTCGATGCCGGCGCATAAAAATTCAAGCACGGCGAAAGGTCTTCACCCCGAGCATTGGCCGGATCACCAGCCGTGATGAATTAAGAACGCGGCATACCGGGCGCGCCCAAGTAGGACAGAACGGCTCAGGGCGCGTCAACACCACTGACGCAGCGGAGAGTTCGATCCAAGGCCGAAGGCTGGGCCTGAGTCTTCTGAAACTGTTAGTTACACAAGGGACTGGCAACGTCCCATCCGTTCCCCGTCGAGCGGATCGTGAAGGCCTCGTACAGAAAAAATTGACACGATGCATCACCAAACCGGGAATTTGCGGACGCCGCTTTATGGCATGACAACTGCTCGACAGCGTAGTCGTCTCCAAGGAGTGCCCGATGGCAACACACGAACAACGGCTTTCGATCATCCGCAGCGCGTGGCTGGGTTATGGGCTTGCCGTCGGCCTTCTCTCGGGATGTGGAGGAGGCTCAGGAGGATCCACCGTCACCACGACTGGCGCGCCCCTGGACGCACCTGCGACGGCGACACCACCTGCACCAGCACCTGAGACGGCAGCAGCTCCCGTACCCGCACCTGCGACCGCACCAACGCCCGCGCCCACCACACAGACCAATCCAGCTCCGTCGGTTGGTCCCCTCGCATACACGCCGTTGTCATGGGCAGACCAGCAACCTGCGACCCAATATGTGCTTGCCAACGGAACCATGGTCACCCAGGTGGGCGGGCGCACGCGCGACAGACACGCGCGCGAACAACCTGATCCTGCCGCTATGGGAACTAACGACCCATACACAAATTTCGCGCCGCACTACTTCGAACGACGCAGTCACGAGATAACGATCTACGAGAACCCCGCCCCCAGTAACGCGGCAAATCGCATTCTCACGATCGTCGTTCGTCCGCAGTGGTGGCTCTACGACACCAACTTTCGTCACAGCTATATCGGCCGACGGGACGGCGATCCGTTCGGGCCTACATCCGTGGCGCTCTACGGCAACAACGGCGGGATGAAGTTGCTGCCCGCCGGCAGCCTGCCGAGGGGCAAGGAACTGACGACACCGCTGGCGAACTACGACGCGCTCCCCGGCGTCCCCAGTGCGAACTACGCCACAGACCTCAACGTTCCGCCGGCAGACGGCGAATTCGTGATGGTCAAACAGATCACCACATCGGCGTCACTGAAGCGGGAGTTGAAGCCGGGCGATCTGATTGAATTCGAACTCGGCATCTTCCTTGCCGGCAATCAAGGCGCGGCCCTTGGCAGGTTCAATTACTACTCCGATGTTCTGGTCTACCAAGTCGGCAAAGGCGGCGTGCGGCCCTGGTTCCGCGGTGCTTGCTGCGACAGCGCCCTGATCCCGTGGGACTCGCAGGTGGCGCCAGTCAGCGCTCTGAGCGGCGGCCCAATGATGACCTTGCAAGAGGACACTTCGAATAATCCGGAAATGAGCTTCCTGCAGGCCGGCACCAACATCGCTGGCATCAACATCCAGCCGTTTTTGGAGGGGCGCAGACTGTTCCACACGTCTTTGCTGACCGGGTCGCACATAGAAGCCGGCAACCCCACGCTGCTCACCACGCAGGCCGGCAAAGTCGGCCCGAAATTTCAGCAATCGGCGTGCATCCAATGCCACAGGGCCAACGGCAAAAGCACACCGGAACTCGGAAAGCCGTTGAGCACAGTGGTCGTACTGACCGGCGATAACGATGCAAACGGCAACCTGGTGGTCGACGGCCGCTTCGGCGGCCGCCTTTCGCAGGGACTGATCACCGAGGGCGGCAAGACTTTCGACGGCCGCCAAGCGGTGATGAAGATAGCGGCCTATCAAGAGACGTCTGGCCAATACGGCGACAAGACCCCGTACACGCTGCAGGCGCCTCGGTACTCGTTGACAGACCTCTCCGGCAATGCGCTCACTCTGCCGGCTCGGATGTCTGTTCGTGTTGCGCCGCACCTCGCCGGCATGGGGTTGCTAGAGGCGGTGCCAGAGGCTTCGTTAGAGGCACTCGCGGCCGCCAGCACAACCGACTCCGACGGAGCAGTCGGCCGGCTGCAGATCGTGACAGACCTGCTGGACTCGACCATCAAGCGAGTCGGTCGATTCGGATGGAAAGGCACGAGCGCCAGCGTGGCGCAGCAGACCGCGGGCGCCCTCAATGGAGACATGGGTGTGACCACAACAACGCTGCCCAAGCACCTCTGCGGCCTGGCAACCGACGGGGTGGATTGCCGCAGCGCCGATGCCAAGGGTCCCGAACTGAGTGATGCCGATCTTGGACTGCTGGTGCAGTATGCAAGCCTGCTGGCCGTACCCATGCAGCGCCACTTCATAGGTGAACAGCCACTCGGCATCTACGCTAAGACCATCCTCGCGCAAACGGGAGCGGAGACCACGGCCCAGGAGCAGGCCGAGAGAGCGATGCAAGCACGTGTCGCGCAAGGAGGCGAGTTGTTCAGCCAGGCGCGATGCACTGCGTGCCACGTTCCGACATTGACTACCGGCAATTCGCATCGCTTTGTAGAGCTGAAGGGCCAGACGATCCGCGCCTACACCGATCTGCTGCTGCACGACATGGGTCCGGAGCTCGGCGACAACTTCCCGCAGGGTGTTGCGTCGGGGCAGGAATGGCGCACGGCACCTCTTTGGGGTCTGGGCCTGTTAAACAGCATTGACCCGAACGTGCGCTTTCTGCACGACGGCCGTGCCCGTACGCTCGACGAGGCCGTTCTGTGGCACGGTGGGCAAGGCTCGGCAAGTCGTGATCGATTCAAGGCCATGACCGCTGACGACAGGCAAAAGCTGGTCGACTTCCTGAGGTCACTGTGATGAAGAAGACGCACGAAAATCAGTCGGCAAATGACCGTACGCGTCGACGCTTGGTGCTCGGCAGCACTTTCTCGTCGGTTTCCTTGCTCGGCTTGGGTGGATGCGGCGGCGGCGAGAGCGGCGAAGGCGCAACTTCCACGTCGGTGTCAACCACGGCCCCGCCTCAGGCATCGTCCCCAACAGCGCCACCCACTGCCTCAGGGCCGGGCGGGCCTGCTGCTTCGCCACCTGCGCCTGCGCCTGCACCTGCTCCCGCGCCTGCTCCCGCACCTGCACCTGCACCTGCACCTGCACCTGCACCTGGTCCTGCACCTGGTCCTGCACCTGCACCCGCGCCGGCTCCTGCGCCGGCTCCTGCGCCACCCGCGCCGGCTCCCGCCCCACCCGCACCGGCTCCTTCCCCGCCGTCAGCCGCGAAGAGCGCAAAGCGCGGCATCGCTTACGACCTCACCGCATCAGGCGATCTGCAAGCGCTGTCGCCCGGCGTGAGCTGGTGGTACGACTGGAGCCTGCGCCCGTCCGCCGGTGTACCCAGCGACTATGCGACGCGCTATGGGATGAACTTCCAGCCGATGCTGTGGAATGGCACTTTCAACGCGACCGACGTCGAGGCCTTTCTGACCGCCCACCCAGAGATCAAGCACCTGCTGTTGCTTAACGAACCCAACCTCACCGACCAGAGCAACCAAACTCCGCAGCAGGCCGCTGCGCTTTGGCCGCGCTACGAGGCGATCGCTGCGCGCACCGGCGTGAAGCTGGTAGGGCCCGCGATCACTTGGGGCACGATGATCGGCTATGCGGATCCCGTGGCATGGCTCGATGCGTTCTACGCGGCCTACCGCGCTGCCAACGGCAATCGCGATCCGCAGATCGACTACATCGCCTTCCATTGGTACGACTACGGCCTGGCAGCGCAGCTCGACCGGCTGCTCAAATACGGCAAGCCATTCTGGGTCACCGAGTTCGCCAACTGGCACAGCCAGTCAGACGGTGCGCAGATCGACACGCTGGCCAAGCAGAAGGACCAGATGCGCGATATGGTCGCCCTGTGCGAGCAACGCACCGACGTGTTCCGCTACGCTTGGTTCACCGGCCGCTGGGCACCAGACCCGCACTTCACAAGCCTGCTCGGCGCAAGTGGAACTCTCACAGAGCTTGGTCAGTACTACCTCTCGCTGCCGTTCAACGCCGCTGCGCCGTGATGTTCAGCGGCATCTCCAGGAAACGGCTCGTGCTCGTTGATGCGCTTGGTGGGGGCGCTTGACTCAGCGGCCAACCGCCGACGAAGCGCAGGCTTGACACCAAGTCCACAGCGAGCCTTTTCAACGCTCACGCCGTGCGCGGCGAGGTGCACGTAGTTCTAGGTATCGCGCACGAAGCCGATCACCGGCAGCTTCACGCTGTGGAAAAAGCCGCGCAGCTGTTCCGACGAGATCGTGCCCTCGGGTGTGCACATGCCCACGATGGCCATCGAGACCTTGTCACTTTGACTGTGTTCCAAGAATAGGTGACGCCCTTGGGCGGGCGCACCACATCGTCATGGCTGACCGCCCAGACAGCGATGCGTGGCAGCCCGGCCGGGCGCACAGAGAGAGCCAGGTGCGCGCCGACTGCTGGCGGTCGGCATCACCCAGGATCACAGCATGTCCGCGCGAAGCAAGGTAGCTGGCAATGTTGCTGGGCAGCGTGATCTCGCCCACGCCCCCTTTTGGATTGGCCACCACGATCACGGGCATGCAACGCTCTCCCCGCTTTGTAGACAAATTTGCGGTTATGTTCTGGAGGCGCCTGCGGGACCTTCCATTAAAACCAACCAGCGAGCTGTCACGCCATGCCCGACCCCGCGAAGACCATCACTCCAACCGTCCCCCAAACCGGCGCAAAGACTGCCCAGAGCAAGGTGCTTGTCATCACCGCCCACCCGCAGATGGAGCACTCGCGTATCAACCGGCGGATGATGCGCAGCGCTTCAAAGCTGTCGGCCGCGGCGTCGAGCCCGGTGATCGTGCGTGACCTGTACGCGCTCTACCCCGACTACCTGATCGACGTGGCTGCCGAACAAGCCCTTCTGGCCGCAGCAAGTCTGGTGGTCTGGCAACACCCGATCCACTGGTACAGCATGCCGCCACTGATGAAACTCTGGGTCGACGAGGTGCTCTCGTTCGGCTGGGCCTACGGCCCCGGCGGCACGGCCCTGCGGGGCAAAGACCTGTGGCTCGTGGCCACCACTGGCGGGCCGCAGGAGTCCTACCACCCCGAAAGTTACAACCGCTACTTCTTCGACGCGTTCCTGCCACCCTACGAGCAGACCGCCGCGCTGTGCGGCATGCGCTTTTTGCCGCCGCTGCTGCTGCACGGCGCCCACAGCGCCAACGACGCGCAAATCGCATCGCACGAAAGCCTGTTCACTGACCGCCTCGCCTCCTACCCGCGCTGGCCCGAACTCGACGAGCTCCTCTATGGCCTGACTCACCACGTGCCCGAAGACGCACGGCCTGAAGACCCGTTCACGGCATCTTCCTTGAAAGAGAGCGCCTGATGGAACAAAGCTCCTGGCTCAACGGCCCGCTTGTCTACCTTTCAGCCGCGGTGCTCGCGGTACCGCTGGCCAAGTTCTTGGGCCTCGGCTCGATCATCGGCTACCTTGCCGCCGGCATCCTGATCGGCCCGTGGGGGCTGAAGTTTGTGACCAACCCGCAAGACATGCTGCACTTCTCGGAGTTCGGCGTCGTGCTGATGCTGTTCCTCGTCGGGCTCGAACTCGAACCGCGGCGGCTCTGGTCGCTTCGCAAACCGATCTTCGGTTGGGGCAGCGTGCAGCTCCTCGGTTCGGCCTTGCTGATGCTCGGTGTGGCCGTGCTCGCTGGGCTCGACTGGCGGATGGCGCTGGTCGCCGCGCTGGGCTTGGGCATGTCATCGACCGCCATCGGCCTGGGGGTGCTGAACGAGCGCAACCTGATGAGCACGAGCTCGGGCCAGAGCGTGCTGAGCGTGGCGCTGTTGCAAGACGTGGCCGCCATTCCTATCCTCGCGCTGTTGCCGTTGCTGGGGCCGCAAACGCACAGCGACGGCAGTGGCTGGATTGGTGCCGCAAAGGCCATCGGCGTGATCCTCATCATCGTTCTCGGTGGCCGTTTGCTGCTGCGCCCGGCGCTTCGCTGGATCGCGCGCAGCGACACGCCCGAGATCTTCACGGCCGCGTCGCTGCTCCTGGTGGTGGCCACGGCCACGTTGATGCAGACAGTTGGCTTGTCGATGGCGCTGGGTGCGTTTCTTGCCGGCGTGCTGCTGGCCGAAAGTGAATACCGGCGCGAGCTGGAAACCGACATCGAGCCTTTCAAGGGCCTGCTGCTGGGCCTGTTCTTCATCGCCGTTGGCATGAGTATCGACTTCGCGGTTGTGCTGGCCCAGCCGATCCTGATCGCCTGCGTGGTGCTTGGCTTTCTGCTGCTAAAGACCTTCGTGCTGTGGGGCTTGGGCCACGCGATGGCACTGCCCAAGCCAGAGCGCCCGGTCTTCATCATCCTGCTTGCACAGGGCGGAGAGTTCGGCTTCGTGGTGTTCCAGACAGCGGCTCAGTCCGGAGTCATTGACGCGCCGGTATCGTCTTTGCTGGTCGCGGCGGTGGCGATCTCTATGCTGGTGACGCCGCTGTTGCTGGTGGCGGCGGATCGGTGGCTCATCCCGCTGCTCGCCGGCCAGACCCGCAACACAATGAAAGAGCTCGACGAGCCACAGAACGAAGCCGTGATCATTGCCGGCTTCGGCCGCTACGGTCAGGTGGTGGGCCGCATGCTGTACGCCAACGGCATTCAACCGACGGTGCTCGACCACGACGCCGACCAGATCGAGACCATGCGCAAGTTCGGCTGGCGCGTGTTCTACGGCGACGCAACACGGCTTGACCTGATGCGCACGGCCGGTGCCGCCAAGGCCCGAGTGTTGGTGTTGGCCATCGACGACGTCGAGCGCAGCGTGGAAACCGCGAAGATGGTGCGTGAGAACTTCCCCGGCCTGACGATCGTGGCGCGCGCTCGCAACGTGCGCCACTACTTCAAACTGCTCGACCTGGGCGTGACGCTGATCGAACGTGAAACGCTCGACTCGGCGCTGATGAGCGCACGCAGCGTGCTCGAACAACTCGGCTGGGAGCGCCACGAGGCGCGCACGCTGGCAATGCGGTTTCGGCGCCACAACGTCGAACAACTTGCCAAAGCCGCACCCCACCTCAAGGACGAGGCCAAGCTCATCGCCGTGGCCAAGCAGGCGCGTCAACAACTGGAAGGTCTGTTTGCCCAGGAGCGCGACGAAGCCCTCAAACGCCAGGCCATTTCAGGATGGAGTCGCGAAGACACGGCCGTTTCACCAAGCACGCCACCCTCAGCTTGAGCGAGCTTCCCTATGGATCGGGGTGTCGCCTTATCGCGCCTTCACTCCGAGGGTGACGCCGTCGGCCACCACGGTTGAGCGCGGTGCGGGTGCGGGTGCGGGTGCGGCCACGGATGCAGCGGCGGGTGAATGCGCGGGTATCGGTGGTGGGTTGAGCAGTGGCAGCAGCGGGCTGCGCAGGTCAATCGCCATTTGCACGACCGAGCGTCCCGGGTCGGAAGGCAGCCGTTGCCACGGGTTCGCCCCATGAGCCATCAGGTACGCGACCATGTCGGCCTGCGTCTGGGGCCACTCCAGAAAATTCGGTGTCAGCACCCGCGCCAGTGGCAGCCATGGCAGCTGATTGACCCGGGCCGGTGGCACACGGTCAGCGAGCTGCGGCGCACGCGCCAGCCACCAGTCAAGGGCACGCCAGTGGCTGCCTCGCAAGGCGAGTTCGAAACCCGATGGCAAGGTCCCGACGTAGACACCCAACGCAGCCTGCGCGGTGTGGCCTTGGGCTTCGAGATTGCGGGCTAACGGGGTGTCTAGGTGATCCGGGTGCAAGGCACCGAGCGGGCTGAAATCAAGCGTGGCTGTGGGCAAGGCGCCTCGCGCCTGCCATTCGTTGAGCACCCGGTCCAGACCCGCCCGGCGCGCGTGCGGGCAGCTCAGCAGGCGCACAACATCGTGGCTGATGGCTCGCGCATCAACCTCTGCGAGCCAGGCCAGCGAGCGCAGCGCTTCCGGGCTGGCCCGCTCGAACTCGGGGCACGCGTTGGCCTGCGCCAGCAGCGCCAAAGGTGAACGGCTGCAACTGTCGGGCTGTGCGCCCTTGGCCACCAACTCGGGCAACACCGGCCAAAACTGTGGGTCGCGTGCTGCCACCGCCAATGGGCAAGTGGCCATGCCAGAGCGAAGAATGTCTTCGGCCTTCAGGCTGCCCGGAGCGAATTCGCCACATCGCTCGCTCAAAGCCTTCTGGACGGTGTTGAGAAACGCACAGGGGGTCGGGTCGCCCTCGGTGAGCTTGCCATGCACGTGTTTAACGATTGCCCAGGTCACGCTCGAATCGGTGGCCACGCCAACCGCGCTGAGCAGCAGGCCGGTGGGGGTGCAGCCCGACAACAAGCCAAGCGCCAGCGCACCAACCCACATCAGGCTTCGGCGCAGGGGCGCCGGGTGCATCACGCGGGTATTGGGCTCACTGGAAGCATTCACGCTCTGGCTCCGCCTTTGTCTTCACCGACCCCGGGGTCATAAAGAGGTCGGCCGAAGTGACCCGGCGGCACCGTGCGGAAGAATCGCCAACCCCGGGCGTACCCGTGGCTTTTCAAGGTGCCGCTCGGCGGCGGTGGCCTTGTGCGCTGGCGACCCCGCTGCCGTGACCATTGCTGGTTTCAGGCCGGTGGTTTTGCGACCCCGGTTTTTACTCGGGTGCACCCTTGTCAACATGAACAAGTCGTGCGGACATAGTAGTCAGAACGAACTCGCAGCGAACGCCTCTTTATGCAAAAGCCAGCGCGCAAACGTATCTTCGCGTGAAGAGCGTGCGATTGTTCTCATGCCTGGCTCAGGCTAAGTGGCAGGCTTCGTCAAAGCCCAAGCGTGGGCCGCGCTCGTACAGCGCGCTCGCGTCGCCATGGCCGAGGTTGCAGATGAAATTGGTTTTGACAGCGGTACCTTGCCAGAAGGCGGCGTCGATCTTGGCGGCGTCGAATCCGCTCATGGGGCCGCAGTCAAGACCGAGCGAGCGCGCTGCGACGATCAAATAGCCGCCTTGCAGGCTGGAGTTGCGTAAGGCAGTCGCGTCGATCATCGGCTGATTGCCGACGAACCATGACTTAGCGTCGGCGTGCGGGAACAGGCGCGGCAGCTTCTCGAAAAACGCCATGTCCATGCCAATCACCACGGTCACCGGCGCGCTGCGGGTTTTGTTCACGTTACCTGGCGACATACCACCGAGCAGCTTTTCCTTACCCTCCGGGGTGGTAACGAAAACGAAGCGCGCCGGGCTGCAGTTGGCCGAGGTTGGGCCCCACTTCAACAAATCGTATAGCTGGCGCAGAGTAGCTTCAGGGACCGGCTCGGACTTGAAGTGGTTGTGGGTGCGGGCGTTGTCGAAGAGCTGTTCGGTTGTAGTGTTCATGGGGTCATGGTTCCAGTGGAAGAAGGGCATGCGCAAAGCGCGCAACAATTGTGCGATGTTCACTCCAAGTCAAAACGATGTGCGGAAATTCTTCTGCGAGGCATGGCGCAAACAGCGCAGCGCCTTGCCTTTGACGCCCCTCGAAGCCCAGGCCGCCGACTGGATTGCCGAACACCCCGAGTACCACACCGACTTCGCCGACGTTGACGCCGCGCTTGCCGCGGTCTTCGACGCGCAAGCCGGCCGCACCAACCCGTTCTTGCACCTGTCGATGCACTTGTCGATCACCGAGCAACTCGGTATCGACCAGCCGAGCGGGATCAGGCAAGCCTTCGAGTTGTTGCGCCACCGTCTGGGCTCCACCCACGCAGCGCAGCATGAGGTGATGGAATGCCTGGGCGAGATGATCTGGGCTTCGCAGCGCAGCGGCCTGCCACCTGACGGCCAAGCCTACCTAGACTGCCTGCGTCGGCGCGCCACTTCCCAAGCGCGGCGCGGCTAGCGCATCGGCTCGTGCAGTGTGAGGTTCAAGAAAACCGGTGAATTAGGTCTTCGGACCAGACGCAAGCCGTAGAGATGCCCTTTTAATGGCCTGTAACGTGGCGAAGATTTGCCGCGACGCGACGCCGCCAGGTCAGCGGTTCTACCTTCCACAATCGGCACAACACTGCGACCGCAAGCTGCGCGGAAGAAGCACTGCAGAGATCCCACGCCTGGTCATCACATGCTGCAGCGTGTGCTTAGTCCGTTTGAGACGCCGCCACAAGCGCTGACCGCTGTTTGAGCGCCGAACCGCGCTCAAAGCCTGTGCACCACCACGTTGACCGTCATGCCCAGGTAGTCGCCCGTTTCGCCGTACCAGCTTCCAGCGATCGGTGCGGCCTGCGACGGGTCACGTGCCACGCCAACGCGGATCAGCTGGTTACCGCCGAGCAGGTTGTTGGTCGGGTCGAAAGGCACCCAGCCAACGCCGGGGAGGTAGGCCTGCAGCCACGCGTGAGTGGCGCCAGCGCCGACCATGGCCGAACCGTTGGCATCGTCGAGCGCCGGGTCGTACAGGTAGCCCGACACGAAGCGCGCAGCGATGCCCAAGCGGCGCACCGCCTCCATCATCAGCAGCGCGAAGTCGCGACACGAGCCGCTGCTGAGCTTGAGGGTTTCCTGCGGCGTCTGCGTGCCTTCTTCGTCACGCGCGGCATAGCCGAAGTTGTCGCGAATGAATTGGTTCATGTTGACCAGCAAGTCGCGCGTACCCGTCAGCCCGTCGGTTCGAATGAATTGCCGCGCCCACGCCGTCAGGTGGCCGCCGGGGTCGTCGTGGTGAGGCCGAAGGTACTGCTCGAGATCGAACCGCTCATCCAGGCTGTAAGCAAACGGGAACAGCACGGCGCTCGGCGCCAGCGGCAGCTCCAGGTTGTTGGTGTGCGCATGTTCAATGGTGAAACTGCAGACGATCTTCAGTTCGGCCGCCGATTCGAGCGGCTGCACCAACGCCACCGAGTTCGAATGAGGATCCTGGATCATGCGCACCATGCATTCGGGGCTCACCTCGAGGTCCGTGGCGAGCACGCGCAGGTCGTGGCTATCACGCGGGCGAAACATCACCCGGTGTTCGCCAAAGCTCACGGGCTGCCTGTAGTGGTAGATCGTCGTGTGGACGATCTCGTACTGAACCGACATGGCGAAGCTTCAGACGCCAAGCAGTTCCACTTCGAACATCAGCGTCGCGTTCGGCGGAATCACGCCACCCGCGCCACGCTCGCCGTAGCCGAGCTGCGGCGAGATCACCAGCACGCGTGTGCCGCCGACCTGCATGCCTTGCACGCCTTCGTCCCAGCCCTTGATGACCATGCCGGCCCCGAGGCTGAACTCGAAGGGATCGTTGCGGTCTTTGCTGGAGTCGAACTTCGCGCCCTTCGCACCGTCCTTGTAAACCCAGCCGGTGTAGTGCACCGAGACCTGTTGGCCGGCTTTCGCGGTGGCTCCAGTGCCGGGCATGGTGTCTTTGTATTGCAGACCGGAGGCGGTGGTTTTCAAGGGAGACCTTTCTGTGAGTGGATCAATCAGGTTGGGCATCATGCCAGCACTGAGCCGAGGTTCAGGCCAACCAGCGTTCGCGCCAAACTTCGACGGCCGATGCGAGCCATTGCGCAGCATTCGTACCTTCAACGCGCACGTCGAGCATCGCGCCGGCCTCGCGCAGCGATTGCAGCGGCTGGTCGAGCCCGAGAGTTTGAGCGCCGTTTTGCTTCGAGAGTTTTTCGCCGTTGGCGCCGAGCACCAATGGCGTGTGCAAATAGGCCGGCGTGGCGTGGCCGAGGCAGCGCTGCAGGTGGATCTGTCTTGGTGTGTTGTCGGCCAGGTCCTCGCCGCGCACCACGTGCGTGATGCCTTGCGCCGCATCGTCAACAACCACCGCGAGCTGATAGGCCCAGAGACCGTCGGCCCGCTTGAGCACGAAGTCGCCGACCGTGTGCGTGACGTCTTGCCGCAGTGCGCCCAGGCGGCGGTCGTGCCACTCGACGAACACCGCGCTGTTTGGAGCGGATGGCGACACGGCCGTCAGCAAGCGGGTCGTGCGCGACTGCTTGCCGTGCAGGCCATTGCGGCAGGTTCCGAGGTAGATAAGCTCTTGGTGGCGGGGCCGCTCAAGACACTGTGATCGCAGCGCTTGCTCGATGTCGCGGCGCGTGCACCCGCACGGATAAGCCCACCCAGTGCCGATCAATTGCTCGAGCGCTGCTTGGTAAGTGCCACCCCGCTTCGACTGCCAGAGCGGTGCTTCTTCAGCAAGCAGCCCACAGGCCGCGAGCTGCACCAGGATGTGCTCTGCCGCGCCGGGCACACAGCGTGGGGCATCGACGTCTTCGATGCGTACCAGCCACCGCCCGCCGTGGGCCCGCGCATCGAGCCACGAAGC
This sequence comes from Burkholderiales bacterium, assembly GCA_038227445.1. Taxonomy (GTDB): domain Bacteria; phylum Pseudomonadota; class Gammaproteobacteria; order Burkholderiales; family Burkholderiaceae_C; genus LMDS01. The sequence continues at coordinate 27,086 of JBBRPV010000037.1, forward strand.
AAGTGCCGCCACAAGCGAACCTTTGTGCAGCGGGCCAGTGGGGGACGGCGCGAAGCGGCCGACGTAAGGCACGGCGGCATGCCCGGTTGCGGGTGAGGCTCTCACTCGCCAAAGTGCGGCATCTGCGCGTGCCGATCCAGCAGGGCCCTGCGCGTTGCCGGGCTTTCCAGCTGGCCCAGCCACCAACGCAGCGCCAGGCCGAGCTGAGGCCTGGTCGCAGCACCCGGAGCGCTGCTGACCGGCGTGCGCCAGGCGTAGGCGAGCCGCACGGTCTGCGCGCCCCGCTGCACCGGCTTGACGACGAGCCGCCCTGCGGCAATGTGTTCACGCGCCAGCGGTTCGGGCACGAAGCCGCAGCCCATGCAGCGCAACTGCGCTTCGATCTTGAGCTGCATGCTGCTAACGGTCAGCACGTCCTGACCCGGCAGAAGGTTGACGGTCAGCGCCGCCAGGCGCTGCGCAGAATCGGCCACTGCCACTGCCCGGTGGCGCATCAGCTCCTGGTCGCTGATGGGTGCGCCACAAGACGCCAGCGGGTGGTGCGGCGCCACAGCGAACACGAATTCGAGATTGCCGAGTTCCTTGAGCTGGAGCCCGGCAGTGGGCGTGCGGTCCAGGCCCACGCCGATTGCCAGGTCGGCCTGGCCTGAGACCAGCGCTTCCCAGGTGCCAGACATCACCTCGGTACGCAGCCGCAGCCGCGTGCCCGGGTTGCCGAGCGTTGCCGGCAACGCGGCGCCACCTGGAGCCAGCGGCGCCGCGGAGTGGGGGTTGAGTGCGTAAAACGCTTCGCACAGCTCGAACAGCGTGACGCGAGAGAGCACGCCGTCGACCGACACGCTGAGCTGGGTTTCCCAACCAGTCGCTACACGCTTGACACGGTGAGCCACCGCATCCATCTGCTCAAGCAGGCGGCGGCCTTCGCTCAGCAACTCCTCACCGGCGGGTGTCAAGCGGGCTTGGCGTGAGCGGCGGTCGAACAGCAACACGTCGAGCGCTTCTTCGAGCTGACGCACGCTGTAGGTGAGCGACGACGGCACCTTGCCAAGTTCGCGTGCCGCAGCGGCGAAGCTGCCGGTACGGGCGATCACATCCATCATCGCGAGAGCGTCTGGCGTCAGGACGTTGCGGCTGTCAGGCATGGGGCAAACGGGCGGGAAAGGACGTTCATGTTATTTGAACGATCACCTCAACGCGCGCTGAACGTTGATCCAGCGCAAAGCACCTACATTCTCGTCAACGAAAGGAGTTGCCTGATGCTCACATTGCGCAAATCGAACGAACGAGGCTTTGCCGACCACGGTTGGCTCAGGAGCTTTCACAGCTTTTCGTTCGCCGATTACCACGACCCAAAGCACATGGGTTTTGGCAACCTGCGTGTCATCAACGAAGACCGCATCGCCCCCGGCACTGGCTTTGGCACGCACAGCCACCGTGATATGGAGATCGTGAGCTATGTGCTGAGCGGCGAGCTCGCACACAAGGACAGCATGGGCAATGGCCAGTCCGATTCAAAGGTGGCGGGTGTGATCCGACCCGGCGACGTGCAGCGCATGAGCGCGGGGCATGGCGTGCGCCACAGCGAGTTCAACCACGCGCCAAAAGACACCACGCATTTTTTGCAGATCTGGATCGAGCCTAACCAGTCGGGCATAGAGCCCGGTTACGAGCAGAGGCACTTCGACGCAGCCTCCAAGAACGGCACGCTGTGTCTCGTGGCCTCACCCGACGGCCGCGATGGCTCGGTGACACTCCACGCCGACGCGTCGATCTACAGTGGCCTCTTCGGTGCTGAGCAAACGTTCAAGCGCGAACTCGACCCGGCCCGAAAGGCCTATGTTCACTTGGTGCGCGGCAGCCTCAAAGTCAACGGCCAGCACCTGCAAGCGGGTGACGCTTTGCGCCTTGAGAATGAAGCGGCGATCGAGATTTGCCACGGCGCGGGTGCAGAAGTGCTCGTGTTTGACCTTCACTGATTTTTCCCCCTTTGACTTTTTCAATCAACAAGAAGGACTGTCGTGCTCAACAACCTGCAAACCCCCCTGGCCCTCATCGGCCGCATCCTGCTGGCCCTGATGTTCGTACTCGCTGGCTTCAGCAAGATCGCCGGCTTCGAAGGCACCGTCGCCTACATCTCATCGAAGGGCCTGCCAGCGCCAACGCTGCTGGCAGTGTTGACGATCGCGACAGAGGTCGGTGGCGGCCTGGCCATCGTGTTCGGGTTTTATGCCCGCTGGGCAGCACTCGCACTGGCCGGCTTCACCTTGCTGGCGAGCTTTCTATTCCACGCGTTCTGGAGCGTGCCGGCCGGCCAGCAAATGGTTCAGCAGCTGATGTTCATGAAGAACATCTCGGTCGTCGGTGGCATGCTGGTTCTGGCTGCTTTTGGCGCCGGCGCCATCAGCCTTGACGCCAGACGTACCAAGTAATTTATTGCACTCAAAACCCCAACCAGAAAGATTGCACATGTCCAAGATCGCAGTTGTTTTCCACAGCGGCTACGGCCACACCAAACGCATGGCTGAGTCGGTGGCCGCTGGTGCAGGCGCGGAGCTGATCGCCGTCGACGCCGAGGGCAACCTGACCGAAGCGCAGTGGGCCACGCTCGCGGCGGCCGACGCCATCATCTTCGGCTCGCCGACCTACATGGGCAGCGTGTCGTGGCAGTTCAAGAAGTTTGCCGACGCATCGAGCAAGCAGTGGTTTTCACAAGCGTGGAAGAACAAGATCGCAGCCGGCTTCACGAACTCGGCCACGATGAACGGCGACAAGCACTCGACCTTGCACTACCTGTTCACGCTGTCGCAACAGCACAGCATGATTTGGGTCGGCACCGGCCTGATGCCAAGCAATACCAAGGCTGCCACGCGCAATGATTTGAACTACATCGGCTCGTTCTCGGGCGCCATGGCTCAGAGCCCATCGGATTCGAGCCCCGATGAAATGCTGCCGGGTGACCTGCAAACGGCCAAGCAATTCGGTGCACGCGTTGCAGAGGTCGCGGCCAAGTTCACACGCTGACATGTGCACAGGCCGTGTGCTGGGCCTTGCTACATTTCCCCCATGGCAATGATTTTCAATGTCTTGACCCTGCTGCCCTGGATCGACTGGGCAGCGGTCGTCATTTTTTTTGGCAGTTGGGCTGGCTATGCGCATTTCGCGCGCAGGCGAGCCGGCTCGCACCGTTCGGTGCTGGGCACCACGAACGCGGTGCGCCGCGAGTGGATGCTGCAGACAACCTACCGCGAAGTGCGGGTGATCGATGGCGTGGTGATCCAGACCCTGTCGTCCAGCCCGTCGTTCTTCGCGTCCACCACGATCCTGATCATCGGCGGCTTACTCGCGGTGCTGGGCACTGACAAGGCCAACGAGCTGGTGCGCGACCTGCCTTTCGCAGCGCGCACCAGCACGCTGATCTTCGACTTGAAGCTGATTTTGCTGCTGGGCATTTTTGTCTACGTGTTCTTCCGATTCACGTGGTCGATGCGGCAGTACACCTTCGGCGCGCTGCTCGTGGCCGCGGCGCCCGAGGCCGGTCGATTCATTTCTGAGGGTCTCTCGCGAGAAGAATTTGCCGACCGGGCAGGTCGCATCGTTGGCCTGGCCGCCGAGACCTTCAACGATGGGCTGCGGGGTTACTACTTTGCGTTCGCCGCGATTGGGTGGTTCGTCTCTCCGCTTGTGTTCCTGCTGGCCACGGCGGGGGTGGTCTACATCCTCTACGAGCGCGAATTCCGCTCCGAGGTGCTGAGCGTGTTGAACTCGTGAGCGTTAAAGGTCGCGAGCCAGGCGCACGCCGCTGAATTGCCACTGCGCCTGCGGCGGAAAGAAGTTGCGGTAGCTTGCCCTCACATGGCCGGCCGGCGTGGCACAAGAGCCGCCGCGCAGCACGTACTGGTTGCACATGAACTTGCCGTTGTACTCGCCCACCGCACCGGCCGGCGCGCGGTAACCGGGGTACGGGCTGTACGACGACTGCGTCCATTCCCACACGTCACCAAACATCTGCAGCGGTCCCTCGTGACCGATATCGACCGCCGGCAGCGGGTGGAATGCGCCGCGGTTGGCAAAGTTCGGGTGCTGCGCCGCGCGCAGGCTGCGCGCAGCGAGTTCCCATTCGAACTCGGTCGGCAGGCGCGCACCGTTCCAGCGGGCAAACGCATCGGCCTCGAAGTAGCTGAGGTGGCAGACCGGGGTACGCGGGTCGATCTCGACCTGCCCTTGCAACGTGTGGTTGAGCCACACCCCTTCTGCGCTGCGCCAGTAGAGCGGCGCGCTTCGTTGCCCGCTGAGCAACCAGTCCCAACCCATTGACAGCCACAGTTCCGGGCGCCGGTAACCACCGTCTTCGATGAACGCCAGGTACTCGCCGTAGGTGGCCGGGCGAGACGCAAGCTCGAACGGCGCGGTGAAAGCGCGGTGACGCGGGCCTTCGTTGTCGAAGGCGAACTCACCGTCGCGTGCCTCATCGAAGCCGTGCTCAATCAGCCCGCCCTCGAAGCCGAACCAGCGCAGCGGCAGCGCACTCACGCTCGTCATTGGCCAGCGCTTCGCGTAGGGCAGGTGCAGCGGGCTGAAAGCGAACGCGTGTTTGATGTCGGTCAGCAGCAGCTCCTGGTGCTGTTGTTCGTGCTGCAGGCCGAGAGCAACGAGCTCTCCGAGTGCGGTGTCGCAGGCCCTGGATGCCAGCAGCCGATGCACGCGGGCGTCAACATCTTCCCGATAAAGCAAGACCTCGGCGAGCGTCGGTCGCGTGATCAGCCCGCGCTGCGCGCGGGGGTGCATCTCGCCCACACCTTGGTAGTAGCTGTTGAACAGCACACGAAAGCTGTCTTCGAAGGGCTTGAACGCGGGCTCGAAACGCTCGAGGATGAAGGTCTCGAAGAACCAGGTCATGTGCGCGAGGTGCCACTTGGTTGGGCTGGCGTCGGGCATCGACTGCACCTGACATTCCTCAGGGGAGAGCGGCGCGGCCAGCGTGAGCGTGGCTTGCCGCACGTCTGCGAATGCACGTGCGAGCTGGCCCGAGGCGAAGTGCACGGAGCGCGTGTCGATCTTCATGCGGCTGATTTTGGCAGGGGGATTGGCGTGAGCGTGTCAGACAGTGCTTCGCGCCCGTCAAACACGAAACAATCGCCATCGAAGTGCCGGCCGCCCACACCTTTGAAATATTGCAAGATACCGCCTTCGAGCTGCAACACATTGTCCAAACCGACCTCCCGCATCAGCAGCGCCGCCTTTTCGCAACGGATGCCACCGGTGCAGTAGCTGACCACGGTCTTGCCTTCGAGTTCGTCGCGATGCGCGAGCAGCGCAGCGGGAAAGTCGCTGAACTTCGCGATCCGCCAGTCGTGCGCGCCCTTGAACCGGCCGTGGTCAACCTCGAAGGCGTTGCGCGTGTCAAGCATGACCACCGCCCGGCCGCTGTCGTCGTGCCCTGTATCGAGCCAGCGAGCCAGCGTGTTTGCATCGACGGCCGGCGCCCGCGCGACCTGCGGCCGGATCAGTGGGTGATTCATGCGGATGATCTCGGGCTTGACCTTGACGATCAGCTTGCCGAACGGCAACTCGTCTGACTCGCTTTCTTTCGTCGCGAGATCGCTGAACGGCGCCTGCGAGCGCAGCCAGAGCAGGAATGAGCCCATCTCTGAGGGCGCGCCAGCCATGAACAGGTTGATGCCTTCTTCTGCCAGCAACACCGTGCCGAGCAGCGCGCGGGCCTGCGCCTGAGCACGAACGCCATCGCGCCAGGCGACAGGGTCGGCGAGGCTCACGAATTTGTACGCAGAGACATTGAGAATTGATTTCACAGGGAAAATTTTACGGGTCTCGCGCTCCCTAAAATGTGGTCGATGGCATTTGTTCACCTGCGCACTCACACGGAATATTCTGTCGCCGACGGCACCTTGCGCATCGACGAGGCGGTGGCTGCCGCTGGCGCCGATCAACAGGCCGCGTTGGCCATCACCGATCTGGCCAATCTGTTCGGCACCGTCAAGTTCTACAGCGCGGCCCGCAAGCGCGGTGTCAAGCCGATCATCGGTGCCGACCTCTTGTTGGAGCCGCCAGGTGGTGAAAAGAGCCCCAGCCGCTTGCTGGTGCTCGTGCAGAACACCCAGGGTTACCTGAACCTTTGCGAACTTTTGTCGCGCGCCTGGCTTCACAACGAGCAACGCGGGCAAGCCGTCGTGAAATGGGACTGGCTTTCTGAGCTCGGCGCTGGGTTGATCGCGCTCTCCGGTGCCGAGCAGGGCGCAGTTGGCCAAGCGCTGGTCGCCGGCGACACGGCGCGCGCACGGGCAACTGCGCAGCGCTTGGCGGCGCTTTTCCCGCAGCGTTTCTACGTTGAGCTGCAACGTGCCGGCTTGCCCGGCAACGAAGCCCATGTGCGCGCCGCGGCAGAAGTGGCGGCGGCCTGCGGGTTGCCCGTGGTGGCCACCCACCCCGTGCAGTTTTTGGCACCCGACGATTTCGAGGCGCATGAAGCGCGCGTCTGCGTCTCAGAAGGCGAGATGCTCAGCAACCAAAAGCGCGTGAAACGTTTCGGGCAAGAGCAGTATTTCAAGACCCAGGCTCAGATGGAAGCGCTGTTCGCTGACCTGCCGAGCGCCGTGCGCAACAGCGTGGAGATCGCCAAACGGTGCAGCCTGACGCTCGTGCTCGGCAAGCCGCAATTGCCCGATTTCGCCACCCCACTCGTGAATGGCCGGCAACTGGCGATGCCCGAGTACTTCGCGCTTGCTTCGCACGAAGGTCTGGAGGCGCGCTTGCTGCGCCTCTACCCCGACGCTGCGCAACGCGAAATGGAGCGCTCGAGGTATGTCGAACGGCTCGACTTCGAGATCGCAACCATTCTGAAAATGGGCTTTCCGGGTTACTTCCTGATCGTGGCCGATTTCATCAACTGGGCACAGAAGAACGGCTGCCCAGTCGGCCCGGGGCGCGGTTCGGGTGCTGGTTCCCTGGTGGCCTATGCGCTCAACATCACCGGCCTGGACCCGCTGCAATACAACCTGCTGTTCGAGCGCTTCCTGAACCCCGAACGGGTGTCGATGCCCGACTTCGACATCGACTTCTGCCAGGCCAACCGCGAGCGCGTGATCGACTACGTGAAGGCCAAATACGGCCGCGACGCGGTGAGCCAAATCGCCACCTTCGGCACCATGGCCGCCAAGGCAGCGCTGCGCGACGTGGGCCGCGTGCTTGGCATGGGCTACGGCCATGTCGACTCAATCGCGAAGCTGATTCCCGCACCGCCGGGCAAGCAGGTCACGCTGGCGAAAGTGCCAGAACATCCCGACCCGGGGCTGATCTACGCGCGCAAAGAAGCGCCGGAACTCGAACAGCGTGAAGCGGCCGAGGTCGAGGTGGCTGAACTGCTGTCGCTTGCCGCGCGCGTCGAGGGCATCACGCGCAACGTTGGCATGCACGCCGGCGGTGTATTGATCGCGCCGGGAAAGATCACCGACTTCTGCCCGCTCTACATGCAGCCGGGCAGCGACAGCGCGGTCAGCCAGTTCGACAAAGACGACGTGGAGGCGATTGGCCTCGTCAAGTTCGACTTCCTTGGCCTGGCCACGCTGACGATTCTTGAGATCGCTAAAGAGCTCATCCTCAAGCGCCGCCCGCAACTCGCTGGTTTCGACTACGACTTGCTGCCGCTCGACGACGCGCGGGTCTACAAGCTTTTTTCCGAAGGGCGTACCGAGTCGGTGTTCCAGTTCGAGAGCTCGGGCATGCAGCGCATGCTCAAAGATGCCAAGCCCACGCGCATCGAAGACCTGATCGCGCTGAACGCGATGTTCCGGCCCGGACCAATGGAGAACATCCCGACCTTCTGTGCTCGCAAGCATGGGCGCGAAGAGGTGAGTTACCCGCACCCGCTGCTCGAAGCCGTGCTGGGCGAGACCTACGGCGTGATGGTCTATCAAGAGCAGGTGATGCAGGCCGCCCAAGTGCTGGGCGGTTACTCGCTCGGTGGCGCCGACCTGCTGCGCCGCGCCATGGGCAAGAAGAAGGCTGAAGAGATGGCCACGCACCGCGAGATCTTTCGCGCCGGCGCGGCGAAGAAAGAGATCGCGGCCGAGGTGGCCGACGAAGTTTTCGACCTGATGGAAAAGTTCGCGGGCTACGGCTTCAACAAGTCGCACGCCGCCGCCTACTCACTGCTCGCGTACCACACCGCGTGGATCAAGGTGCACTGCACTGCCGAGTTCTTCGCGGCCAACATGACGGTGGAGATGGACGACACCGACAAGCTGCGCGTGCTGATGCTCGACCTGCGCAGCTTTGGCCTGACGTTGCACGCGCCCGATGTGAACCAGGGCGTGTACCGCTTCGAGCCTGTGACCGACCAGGAGATTCAGTACGGCCTGGGTGCCATCAAGGGCACGGGCCAGGGCGCGATCGAAGCGATCGTGAAGGCGCGCACCGAAGGCGGGCCGTTCACGAGCCTGTTCAACTTCTGCGCTCGGGTCGACCGCCAGCGGATCAACAAGCGGGTGGTCGAAGCGCTGATCAAGGCCGGCGCTTTTGACGCGCTTCACCCCGAACGTGCCACCATGCTGGCGAGCGTGAGCCTCGCGCTCGACTGGGCCGATTCACAAGCGGCGCACGCCGACCAAGGCGGCCTGTTCGACTTCGGCCCTGATGAGGAAAGCAGCCACGCCGCCAGCACGCAGGAACCCGCGCTGGTGCCCGCCGATACCTGGAGCATCAAGGAGCGGCTCACGCTCGAGAAAGGCGCGCTCGGTTTTTATCTTTCGGGTCATTTGTTTGACCAAAGCGGTGAGGAAGTTCGGCGCTTCGCGAAACGAAAGATTGAAGACCTTCTTGACAGCCGCGAGCCGCAGCTGCTGGCCGGCATCGTCAGCGACCTGCGGGTCATCAACGGCCAGCGCGGGCGGGTTGCGATCTTCAAGCTCGACGACAAGAGCGAAGTGATTGAGGCGGTCGCCAACGAAGAGCTCCTCAACACGAACCGCGACCTGCTGAAAGACGATGAACTCATCATCGTGCAGGGCAAGATCCAGCCCGACCGTTTTTCCGGCGGGTTGCGTTTGACCGTCGCGCAGGTGTGGGATCTGGCCAGCGCGCGCTGCCGGTTCGGTAAGTATCTGCGCGTGGAAGTGACCGGCAGCGCACCGCTGGTCGCCGAAGTGCTGCGCGACTTCCCCTCGCGCCGCGTGGCTACAGAACACGGCGACCTGCCGCAGGGACTCACTGTGCGCCTGCAGTTGCGGCGCGACAGTGCGAGCGGCGAACTCGATCTGGGCGATTCGGCTCGCTTCTACCCGAGCGACGATGCGCTCGAGCGTTGGAGTGGGAGTGCGCGCAACGGCCGCGCCGTGGTGGTGTACGAGTGAGCCACGACCTTAGGCCTTCAGCCGTGCACCGATCCTGCCGATAAGCCGTAATGGTCAGCGCCGCAGCCACCACCACCACCACCGGCCTCGTGCTCACCGGCGGTGGAGCCCGTGCGGCCTACCAGGTCGGTGTGCTCAAGGCGATTGCCCAAATTCGGCGTGACAGCCATGCGCCCACGGGCAACCCGTTCCCCGTGATCACCGGCACTTCAGCTGGCGCCATCAACGCAGCAGCTCTTGCTTGCCGTGCCGACGACTTCGATAGCGCCGTCGAGACGATTTGCGAGGTGTGGGAGAACTTCCATGTCGAGCAGGTGTACAGGTCTGATTCTTTCGGCGTGATCCGCACCGGCGCGCGCTGGCTGACGATGATGTCGGTGGGCTGGGTGATCGCTCGCTGGCGCCGCGCCAGGCCACGTTCTTTGCTCGACAACACGCCGCTGCAGGCGTTGCTTACTGCGTTGGTCAACACCGATCGGCTGCACCAGGTGATGCAGGCCGGCCACCTCCAAGCGCTGGCCGTCACTGCATCGAGCTACGGTTCGGGCCTGCACGTCACCTTCTATGACGCGGTTGCCGACATCGTGCCGTGGACACGCTCGCAGCGAATCGCGGTGCGCGACGCGATCACTGTGCAGCACCTGCTCGCGTCGTCGGCCATTCCGTTCGTATTTCCGGCCGTGGCGCTGAACATCGGCGGCCACACTGAATACTGCGGAGACGGTTCGATGCGCCAGGCCGCGCCGATCTCCCCGGCGGTGCATCTGGGCGCAGAGCGCATTCTCGTGATCGGCGCAGGCCGCATGCATGAGCCGCCCGGCGAGCGCGCAGGCAGCAGCGAATACCCGAACCTGGCGCAGGTCGCTGGCCACGCGCTGTCCAACATCTTCCTCGACGCGCTGGCAGTCGACGTCGAGCGCTTGCAGCGCATAAACAGCACGCTAGCTTTGCTGACACCCGAGGCACGTGAGCGCAGCAGCCTCAAGCCGATCGAGGTGCTGGTGATCGCGCCGAGCCAGCGGCTCGACGACATTGCGGCGCGACACCTAGGCGCGTTGCCCGCGCCAATCCGCGCGATGCTGCGCGGCGTGGGCGTCGAAGGGCGCGGTCACGACGCACGCGGCGCGGCGCTGGCGAGCTACCTGCTTTTCGAAGCGCCGTACACGCGCGAGCTGATGGCGCTCGGCGTGGCCGACACGATGAACCGTCGTGCCGATGTGGTGAGCTTCTTCGGCTGGTAGCGGCGCACGCTCAGAGCCTGTGACCCGACATAACCAGGCGCCCGTTGCTACTTACTGCGCTGGGTACGACCACCGGCCACGCCGAACCCGCCATGACGCCCTCATGCCGATCCACGGCAAGACCAACCATCTCAAGTTGCTGGTCACCAATATCCGCAGGGCTTTGCAGCATGTTCATGTTGCTGCGGCGCAGTTCAAGGCCATCGAATCATGGGCCTCGCTGCTGCGCTAAGTCAGCGACCAGTTCGCGCCGCCCTTCGGCCCATTCAGACCGCCGGCCGGGCTTACGGCGTAGGGGTCACTTCTGGATTTGGGTTGAACGAATCTGGGGCGCCCGAGCGGGCAACCCAAGCGGAGCCAATCCAGCCGCGAACCCAAGCGGCCGCTTGGGCCTCGACGAGCATTTTCAACGAAGAGTGGTGGCGCTTGGGGCGGCCGAGCAGGCGGGTTGGACTTCTACCTAGGCTCTCACCCTAGAAACGGCAGTTCCCCGGCGCCAACACTAAGGAAATCCAGCACTGGCGGGGAGTTGCGCTTGTTTGGCAGACTCACCCGATGGGTGAATCGAGACGCAAGCGACAAGGGGCCCTGGTCCAGGGCGATGAACAGGTC
>JBBRPV010000038.1:0-38120 GCA_038227445.1 Burkholderiales bacterium
CAATACCTCGCCGTGCGCAAAATTGATGAGGTTGATGATGCCGTAGACCATCGTGTAGCCCAGTGCCACCAGCGCATACACGCTGCCCAGCACCAAACCGTTGATGATCTGCTGGATGAAGGTATCCATTTCTTGTCTCTCCTGCGTTGTCAATCGGGGGCTGCCGCTGAAACACTGTGGCCTCATGAGATACCCGGCCTCACCCACCTATAAGCGCCTGCATTGTTGCGGGCGGCCTCTCACGTCTGCTTCTGTTAGCAATAATCTGGCCACGATCTAGAAAACCTAAGCCCAGCCTGGATCGTCTCCAACTCAGGAAGCAGGGGATTCTAGGTTCAACGTCCCGCGACCCCGCCACAGACTTTCCCGGGGCTTGACCTTCAGCCCGGCTTCTGAGAGGCATCGTTCAAGCGCTTGAGCTCGGCCAGCTTTTCGGCGATGCGAATTTCCAGTCCCCGATCAACGGGCCGGTAGAACTTGCGCGCTTTCATACCGTCGGGCCAGTAGCTCTCACCGGCCGCAAAGCCGCCTTCTTCGTCGTGCGCGTAGCGGTAACCACGGCCGTGGTCGAGCGCCTTCATCAACGACGTCGGCGCATTTCGCAGGCGCAGCGGCACCGGGCGGGTGCCATCTTGCTGAACGAAGTCCTTCGCCGCTTTGTAGGCCGTGTAGACGGCGTTGCTCTTGGCTGCGACCGCCAGGTAGACCGTTGCTTGCGCGAGCGCGAGCTCACCTTCGGGCGAACCGAGGCGCTCGTAGGTCTCGGCGGCGTCCAGTGCCACGCGCAGCGCGCGCGGGTCGGCCAGGCCGACGTCTTCACTGGCCATTCGCACCAGGCGGCGCGCCGCGTAGCGCGGGTCGACACCACCGTCGAGCATGCGCACGAACCAGTACAACGCAGCGTCGGGGTCGCTGCCGCGCACCGCCTTGTGGAGCGCCGAGATGGTGTCGTAGAACTGCTCACCACCCTTGTCGTAGCGGCGCAGTTGTTCACCGAGCGATTTTTCGAGCAGCGTTTCGTCGACCAAGTCGACGCCACCGCACATGCTGATCAGGTTATCGAAGGCATTGAGCAAACGCCGTGCATCACCGTCGGCATACGCGATCAAACGCTCCCGCGCGGCCTCGCTGAACGCCGGAGCGCCAAGTAACGCGCTGGCGCGGCCAAGCAGCTCCAGCAGATCCGCGGGTTCGAGCGGCTTGAGCACATGAACCGTCGCCCGCGAAAGCAGTGCCGAGTTGACTTCGAACGACGGATTCTCGGTGGTCGCACCTACGAAGGTGAATAGGCCCGATTCGACGTGCGGCAAGAAGGCGTCTTGCTGCGCCTTGTTGAAGCGGTGAACCTCGTCGACGAACACGATGGTGCGCCGCCCGCTGGCGCGCATCACTTGCGCGCGCTCGACCGCTTCGCGAATGTCCTTCACGCCGCCGAGCACCGCCGAAATCGCGATGAACTGCGCATCGAAGCCTTGGGCCACCAGCAGCGCGAGAGTCGTCTTGCCCACACCCGGCGGGCCCCACAGAATCATCGAATGCAAGCGACCCGATTCGAATGCGGCGCGCAGCGGTTTACCCGGGCCGAGCAGGTGCTGCTGACCGATCACTTCGTCAAGCGCTTTCGGGCGCAGCCGTTCGGCCAGCGGCGCGTTTTCGGGGGCTTGTTCGAGCGGGAGGTCCAGCGAACTCATAGGGCGCAACGTCGCCCTACTGCTCGATCACATCTGCACCGGCCGGTGCCGCGAAGCGGAAGGTATCGGCCGGCAGGCCCACGCCCGCGGCAAACTGACTGAACAACAGCAAAGAACGTTGGTCAAAGGCGTCGACGATCTCGACCGCGGCAAGGTCTTTGCCACGAAACCCAACCTGCACCGACTTGAACGCTCCGTCCTTGGCCTTCGGTGTGGCCAGGGCCCACTCGAGCCCGTCTTTCGCAGGTAAGGCGGAGAGTGTGAAGTCCTTGTCGAGCGAACCGCCGGCCAGCAAGGCTGCGGGCGTGGCGCCAAGCGCCGAAGTGAATTTACGCGAACTGGCCTGGTTCAGATCGACATCGAAGATCCAGACCTTCTGCCCATCGGCGACGATGACCTGCTCGAACGGTTTGGCATACGCGAATCGGAACTGGTTCGGGCGCGAAAAGGCAAAGCTGCCACTCGAGGTCTTTTTCTTCGCGCCGTCGGGTGAGGTCACGGTTTGAGTGAACTGCGCGCGGCCGGTCTTCACGTCACGAATGAACTCGCGCAGTGCGTCAACGCCATCGGCGTGCGCTGCGACCGAGGTCCACATGAACAGCGCGGCGATCAAGCTCTTCTTCATTCGGAGCGGGCCGGGACGATGATGTCGCGGTTGCCGTTGGTGGACATGCTGGATACGAGCCCAGATTTTTCCATTTGTTCCAGCAAGCGCGCGGCGCGGTTGTAGCCGATTCGCAAATGTCGCTGCACCAGCGAAATCGACGCACGCTTGTGCTGCAGCACGATGGCCACGGCCTGATCGTAGATTGCGTCGCTTTCACCACCGCCCATCACACCACCTTCGCTGGTGAGCACATCATCGCCGTCACCGTTGATCGTGCCGCCCTCGAGAATGCCTTCGATGTAGTTCGGCTCGCCTTGGCTCTTCAGGTAGCTGACAACGCGGTGCACCTCGTCGTCGCTGACAAAAGCGCCGTGCACGCGCACCGGCATCTGGGTGCCCGAAGGCATGTAAAGCATGTCGCCCATGCCAAGCAGCGCTTCGGCACCCATCTGGTCGAGGATGGTGCGCGAGTCGATTTTGCTGCTGACCTGAAAGCTCAGGCGTGTCGGAATGTTGGCCTTGATCAGACCTGTGATCACGTCAACGCTTGGCCGCTGCGTGGCCAACACGAGGTGAATGCCGGAAGCGCGGGCCTTCTGGGCCAGCCGCGCGATCAGCTCTTCGATCTTTTTGCCGATCACCATCATCAGGTCGGCGAGTTCATCGATCACGATCACGATGAAAGGCAAGCGCTCCAGCGGTTCGGGCTGCTCGGGCGTGAGGCTGAACGGGTTCGGCAACAGCTCGCCACGCTCCTTAGCATCGTCGATCTTCTTGTTGTAGCTGGCCAGGCCGCGCACGCCCATCTTGCTCATGAGCTTGTAGCGCCGCTCCATTTCGCACACGCCCCAGTTGAGCGCATTGGCGGCCTGCTTCATGTCAGTGACGACCGGGCACAGCAGGTGCGGAATGCCCTCGTAGACGCTCATCTCGAGCATCTTCGGGTCGATCAGAATCAGCCGCACATCGCGCGCTTCGGCCTTGTAGAGCAGGCTCAAAATCATCGCGTTGATGCCGACCGACTTGCCCGATCCGGTGGTGCCGGCCACCAAGCAATGCGGCATCTTGCCGAGGTCCGCCACAACCGGGTTACCGACGATGTCTTTGCCCAGGCCCATCGTGAGCTGCGATGGCGCGTCGTTATAAATCTGTGAGCCCAGAATTTCCGATAAGCGGATCATCTGGCGCTTCGGGTTGGGCAGCTCCAACGCCATCGTGGTTTTACCGGGAATCGTCTCGACGACGCGGATGCTAACGAGGCTGAGCGAACGGGCCAAGTCTTTCGACAGGTTAAGCACCTGGGAGCCCTTCACACCTGTGGCCGGCTCAATCTCGTAGCGCGTTATCACTGGTCCCGGCAAGGCCGCGACAACGCGCACCTCGACACCAAAGTCTTTCAGCTTCTTCTCGATTAGCCGCGAGGTCATCTCCAGCGTTTCGGGCGCTACGCTCTCCATGCGGCCAGGTGCGGCATCGAGCAGATCGACCTGCGGTAGCTTGGTGTCGACGAGTTCGACGAACAGCGGCTTCTGCCTTTCCTTCACAACGCGCGCGCTCGGCGGCACCTCGCTCACCGGCACTCCGATCACGATCGGCAGGTGGTCGTCGTGGAGCTGGTGTTCAACGTCGACGACCAGCTCGCGCTCGCGCAAGGCAAGCTCGCCAGCACGCACGTCTTCGGCACGCTCGATGCGCTCGACGCGTCGCTCGCGCAGAGACTCAACCCAGGCGCCGACGCCCTCGGCCACACGAAGCCATGAAAACCGCAGTGCCAATGAAATGCCCGCGACCAATGCAGCGATCCAGAGCACGCCGGAGCCAGCGAAACCGAGAACATGCTGACTGAACTTACCGAACCCATAACCGACCACGCCGCCCGCGTTGCCCCCAGCAACACGAGCTTCCCATTGGTACAACCGCGTCCACTCGAGCGACGCGCTGGCCGTGAGCAACAAGGCCAGTCCGACCCAGAACAGCCAAACTGGATGACGCGCGGGCGACGCATTGGCGGGAAAAACCTCGTCGCCACGCAGCACGTGGGCCAGCGCTCCGAGCCACGTGCGCAACGCCACCAGCACCGCCCACCAAACCGAATACCCAAAGGTGAAATACACAAGGTCGGAGAACCAAGCGCCGGCCACGCCTACCTTGTTGGTCAAAGCCGCACCGGTGCCCGAGGTGGAGAACGCCGGGTCGGCCGCGCTGTGCGTCATCATGGCAAGCACTGCAAGCAACCACAGGACACCGGTACCGAGCAACAGCAACTGCGAACGCCAGCCCGAGGCCTGGTGCGCTGCGCTCAAGGGCGCCCAAGTGCCGCGGCTATGTGAGCCACCTTTTGCTGCGGCCGACGACGGAGCGCCTTCTGAACGGAGCGAGCCTAGAGGAAAGGTCATGCCAACATTGTGGCCGATCCGGCCGAGGCTTCCCGGTGGCCGCCCCGGCACAAGCGCGTCAGCCGGCGAGCTTTTCCTTGATGATGACCGCGCCGTTTTCCTGCGTTTCGATCATGCCGCGCTCTTCCAGGTCTTTCATGACCCGGCTGACCATTTCACGCGACGCGCCGACCACCTTGGCCAGATCCTGACGCGAGACTTTGTTGCGGATGGTCTTGGTGGTGCCATCGGCCTCGGCCATGTCGAGCAAGGTGCGGGCGACCCGGCCATACACGTCAAGGAGCGCCAGCGATTCGATCTGGCGGTCGGCGCTGCGCAGGCGCTGCACCAAGCCGCGCATGATCGCGTAAGACAGGCTGGAGTTCTCGGGCAGGCAGCGCGCGAACTCGGCACGACCAAGAATCAGCATGTCGGTCTGGACTTCAGCACGAACGGTGGCCGAATGCGGCTCGTTGTCGATCAGGCTCATTTCGCCAACGTAGTCGCCAGGCTGCAGCACGGCCAGAATGACCTCGCGGCCGCGCGAATCAGCGGTGAGCACGCGTGCCCGACCTGTCAGCAGAATAAATAGCGCGTTGGACTTTTTGTTGTGTTCCACGACGATCTCGCCGCGCCTAAACCGGCGCTTGACCACGCTGTCGGCTATACCCTGCGCCTGATCGTTGGTCAGTAGGGAGAACAGCGGCACCCGTCGGATCAGGTCGAGATTGGAAAGCATGGCCATACTGGGACGCCTTTCGTGTTGTTGCTGTCAATGTTTCGCATCGCCTTGCGGCGGCTTGCTTCGGTAGAAGTTCACGATTTTCACATCTGCTCTATTGTGACGATTGCGGGGCTGAGCGTCAGCCGGAATCAACCCCATGTCAGACTCTGTACCCGGCATGTGTAGCGCACACGCCGAATCCAACCCTTGATATCAATCGCCATGAGCTCAAATCCCCGCCACGCACAAGTCCTGATCCTCGGTTCGGGCCCGGCCGGCTACTCGGCCGCGGTGTACGCCGCCCGCGCCAACCTGAAGCCCGTGCTGATCACCGGCATTGCCCAGGGCGGTCAACTGATGACCACAACAGATGTTGACAACTGGCCCGCCGATGTAGACGGCGTGCAGGGACCCGCACTGATGCAACGCTTTCAAAAACACGCCGAACGCTTCAACACTGAGATCATCTTCGACCACATCAATATGGTCGACTTCAGTCGCCGCCCCTTCACGCTCAAGGGCGACTCAGGACAATACACCTGCGACGCGCTGATCATCGCCACCGGAGCTTCGGCCAAGTACATCGGGCTGCCGTCGGAAGAAGCATTTATGGGACGTGGCGTGAGCGGCTGCGCGACCTGCGACGGTTTTTTTTACCGGGGGCAAGAGGTCTGCGTGGTCGGCGGCGGCAACACCGCGGTCGAAGAAGCGCTGTATTTATCGAACATCGCCAGCAAGGTGCACCTGATCCATCGCCGAGACAAGTTCCGCGCCGAAGCGATCCTGATAGACAAGCTGCACGAGAAGGTGGAGGCCGGCAAGATGGAACTGCACCTGTGGAACACGCTCGACGAAGTGCTGGGGGACTCGTCGGGCGTGACCGGTGTTCGTTTGAGATCAACCCTCAAACAAGGTACGGATGGCGACGGCACGTCAGAGATCAAACTGACCGGCTGCTTCATCGCGATTGGACATCAGCCGAACACCGACCTCTTTAAGGGCCAGCTGCAAATGAAGGACGGCTACATCGTCACCAGGAGCGGCCTCGTGGGCATGGCCACGATGACGAGCGTTGCCGGTGTGTTTGCCGCCGGAGACGTGCAGGATCACGTCTATCGCCAGGCCATCACCAGCGCTGGCACCGGCTGTATGGCAGCGCTGGACGCACAGCGGTTTTTGGAGCAGTAGTCAGTCGCGCAAATCGAGCTATAATCGTCCTCTTTGCCAAAATCCGACGGCATCATTTATTGGAGTGCGTTATGGCACGCGTCTGTCAAGTCACGGGTAAGCGCCCGATGGTGGGAAACAATGTATCCCACGCCAACAACAAAACGAAGCGCCGCTTCCTGCCCAACCTGCAGTACCGCCGCTTCTGGATCGAGGCCGAGAACCGGTGGGTTCGCTTGCGAATTACCAACGCAGCGCTGCGCCTCATAGACAAGGTGGGCATCGAGAAGATAGTAGCCGACCTCCGCGCACGCGGTGAAATCTGAACACTAGGAGCTGATCATGGCAAAGGGTGGGCGCGAGAAAATCAAGCTGGAATCCAGCGCTGGCACCGGTCATTTCTACACGACCGACAAGAACAAGAAGACGACTCCGGAGAAACTCGAAATGATGAAGTTTGATCCGAAGGCGCGCAAGCATGTAACCTACAAGGAAACGAAGCTGAAGTAAGCTGTTTGTTCCTTCATAAAAAACCCGCCAGATTGGCGGGTTTTTTGTTACCAGCGAAAAGACGAAAAAGGGTTGCTTCGCAACCCTTTTTTGTGTCCCATTTAATTCCTCAAGCGTGGGCTGCGCGCAGTTTAAGTGAGAACTCTTGAAGTGCTGCGATACCGCTTTCTTCTGCGGCCTTGCACCACGCCTGAAGATCGACCACAAGTTGCTCAGCCGACACGTTGGTACGGGTCCACAGCTGGCGAAGTTCTTCGCGCATCGCCACCAATTTGGCAAGAGCCGGACTGTGCTCGACGGCCATCGCCACGCGCGCCTTTACAGCCTGTGGAATCTTGTCTTCGTCACGGTGCAACCAGCGTTTGGCCAAGAGCATGTTTTCCAGCTTTGCCGCGCTCGACGAGCCCTCAGCCTTCAAGCGCTGCACTTCAGCATGGCTGGCGTTGCGTAGGTTACGCGCATATTTCGCCATCACTTCGTAGCGGTTGGCGATCACGGCCTCGAGCGTCTTGTCATCGGCCACCGGCTTGATGCTGCCGAGCTTAAGCGAAGGCGGCGTTTTGCGCACCTTGGCCAGGCCCATCAACTCAAGCGAGCGGATGTAACCCCAGCCGATGTCGAATTCGTAGGGCTTGACCGAGAACTTTGCCGAAGTCGGATAGGTGTGGTGGTTGTTATGCAGCTCTTCACCACCGATCACGATTCCCCAGGGCGACACGTTAGTAGACGCATCCGGCGCTTCGAAATTACGGTAACCCCACCAGTGACCGAGGCCATTGATGACACCAGTGGCCATGATCGGAATCCACAACATTTGGACTGCCCACACTGTGAGCCCAATCGCCCCGAACATTCCCAGATTGATCAGCAACATTACGCCCACGCCTTGCCAGCTGTAGCGGGTGTAGAGGTTGCGTTCGATCCAGTCGTCCGGCGTGCCAAGGCCGTACTTGACCATGGTTTCCTTCACCTTCGACTCGGCGCGGTACAGCTCCACACCGGTCAGCAGAACTGTCTTGATGCCACGCGTTTGCGGGCTGTGAGGGTCTTCTTCGGTTTCGCACTTGGCGTGGTGCTTCCGGTGGATCGCCACGAACTCCTTGGTCACCATGCCTGTGGTGAGCCAAAGCCAAAGTCGGAAGAAGTGCGAGGGGATCGCGTGCAGATCGAGAGCCCGGTGCGACTGTGCGCGATGCAGAAAAATCGTGACCGATGTGATCGTGACGTGCGTCATCACGAGAGTGACCAAAACCACTTCCCACCAGGTCGTTTCGATCAACCCATGGGCCAGCAAGGCCACCGTGGCGTCCCATACCGAGATCAGCGAATTCATAGATACCTTTTCCACGCGGTGAATAACGGACGACTCATTCTATTCGCGCGCCCAGTCCAGAAGCTGCGAATTGCTTTCCCGGACAAGGCCAACCTGCGATATGGAACACGGTGCCGAGGTAGCCCGTGACGTACCTCGCTGTTCAGCGACGCTCCCACACTGCCGCGAAAAAGCCGTCGGTGCCGTGGCGATGCGGCCACAGGCGCAAGAAGTTCCCGCGCACCAAGAACTCGGCTTGATCAACATGCGCCCCTACAAGGACGTCCTGAGCCGGCAGCACCTGGAAGTCGCGCTCGTGATCAGACGAAAAGTTGTGGGCGACGTCCTCATTTTCAAGGTCGAGCAAACTGCAGGTGGCGTAGACGAGACGGCCACCCGGCTTCAGTAGCCGCGCCGCGCTCGCCAGGATCGCGGCCTGCTTGACGCGTAGCTCCTCGAGCGCCTGCGGCGTTTGGCGCCACTTGAGATCGGGGTTGCGGCGCAGCGTGCCCAGACCCGAACAGGGCGCGTCGACGAGCACGCGGTCCAGCTTGCCCGCAAGGCGCTTGATGCGGTCGTCGCGTTCGTGCGCAATCTGCGCAGGGAACACGTTCGACAAACCGCTGCGCGCCAGGCGCGGCTTGAGCGATGCGAGCCGGTGGCCCGAGGTGTCGAATGCATACAAACGCCCGGTGTTGCGCATCTCGGCCCCAAGCGCCAATGTCTTCCCACCGGCGCCGGCACAGAAGTCCATCACCATCTCGCCACGTTTGGCACCGAGCATCAACGCCAGCAACTGGCTGCCTTCGTCTTGCACTTCAACGTCGCCGCGCATGAACACGTCGAGCTTGTGCAGCGCGGGCTTGCCCTGGATCCGCAGGCCGAGCGGCGAATACAGTGTTGGCAGTGCTTCGATGCCGGCCTGCTTGAACGCCTCCTGAGCCGCCTCGCGTTTAACCTTGAAGGTGTTGACGCGAAGATCGAGAGGCGCTGCCGCGCTTAAGCTTTCGACCAGGGGCCAGAACTCATCGCCCAGGGCCGGTTTGAGAGTGTCGGCGAGCCACTCGGGCAGGTTATGACGCAGCTTTTCGGGCAAGGCGGAACGGTTGATTGCGCTGACCTGCTGGAGCCACTGCTGTTCAGTTTCGGTGAGCGCGGCGCGCAAAAAACCATCGTTGCCCTGCCACGCCAGGAGCGCCAGCCGGCGTTCCATCTCACCCTTACCCGACTGCGCCATGTGCTGAAACAGCAGACGCTGGCGCAGCACCGTGTAGGTCGTCTCAGCGAGCGTGTGGCGCTCGCGGATACCGAGAGCGCGGTGCTGGCGAAAGAAGTCAGAGACGACGCCATCGGCGGGGTGCTGTAGCTGCAGCACACGGTGCAGCAATTCGGTGGCGAGTTCGAGCAGGGCGTTCGGATGCATTGGCGGATTATCCTTGGCGGCATGAACGAGAACGCCTTGCCCGCCCTGCCCGCCACACCGCTCGGTCGCTATAGGCACTGCAAAGGCGGCGAGTACGAAGTGATCGGTGTGGCCCGCCACAGCGAAACGAACGAACCGATGGTCGTCTACCGGCCGCTCTACAACGCGACTGGGTGGTGGGTGCGCCCGCAGGCGATGTTCGTCGAAAGCGTCCTCATCGACGGCAGCCTGCGCCCGCGCTTCGAACTCTTGGCCAGCACTTGAAAGTAATCCTCAGCCACCTGCGCGCGCATCCGCGCTTGATGCTCGCCGGCGCGCTGGGCGTTGTGTCCGCCCTTGCCGCCCCGGGCATCACGACCCCGGTGACCCGCGCGCTGCTCGGCTGGAACGTGAGCGTCTGGCTCTACCTGATTTCGGTCGCGTGGATCATGTCGCGCGTTGGCCCGGAGCGTGTCAAACAAGTGGCGATGGCTCAGGCCGAAGGCGCGGTAGTTGTTTTGATCATCGTGACGATGGCGGCCGTCGTAAGCCTGGGCGCGGTGGTCTACGAACTGTCGCTCGCCAAGGCGCCGGACTCGGGGCCAACTTGGTCGCGCTTGTTGTCCGTACTCGCCACAGTGGTCGGCTCGTGGCTGCTGGTGCCGACCCTGTTTGCGCTCAACTACGCGAGCCTGTTCTACCGCCAGCATGAAGGAGTCGGCCTGCAGTTCCCCGACACCGAAAAAGACTTCAAACCTGACTACGGCGACTTCCTCTACTTTTCGTTCACGATGGCCGTGGCCTCGCAAACGTCCGATGTGATCGTCTCTACGCGTGCCATGCGCCGGCTCGTGCTGCTGCAGGCGCTGCTGTCCTTTTTGTTCAACACCAGCATCCTCGCGTTCGCGATCAACATCGCGGCGAGCCTGTTCTGAAACCTAGAGCAGCTGCGGCTCGCCCCGGGTGTGCGAAACCACGCCACCCACCACCCGCAACTCGCCGCGTACCAGCCACCCCACGACCCGCGGGTACATGATGTGCTCCCGTTCGAGCACGCGCGCCTGCAGCGCCTCAGGTGTGTCACCCGCCAGCACCGCCACCATCGCCTGCGCGATGATTGGACCGTGGTCGAGCATGGGCGTGACAAAGTGAACCGTGGCCCCAGCGAGCTTGCAGCCGGCATCGATGGCACGGCGGTGCGTGTTCAGACCGGTGAAGGCGGGCAGCAACGAGGGGTGAACGTTGAGCACCCGCCCCTCGTAGCGTTTGACAAACCCATCGGTCAGGATGCGCATGAACCCGGCCAGCACGATCACGTCGGGGTCGAAGCCGTCAATCGTTCGGGCCAGCTCGGCGTCAAATTCGTCGCGTGACGCGAAGGTCTTGTGATCGACCACCGCTGTGGCGATGCCATGAGTTCGCGCGAAACTCAACCCCTGAGCGTCGGGGCGATTGCTGAGTACCGCAGCCACCCGCGCCGGCCAGCCTTCGCTGGCACAGGCACGCACCACGGCTTCCATGTTCGAACCGCGGCCGGAAATGAGGATGACGATGTTTTTCATGTGGTGCGCCTTGACGCGCGAAGGGCCCAAGCTCAGGCAGCCAACTACTGAGCCGCCAAGACCGAAAGCGCGTCGCCCACGTCTTGGAGACTCACGCCTTCGCTTCGCAACACCGGCGCTTCGGCGAGCGCGGACGCACCCTTGGTCTTAAGCGTGCTCACCCACTGCCCGGCGTCGCGCCCAGTGTCGAACGCCGCGCTTTGCAGCAGCAGGCGGCCATCGGCATCAACAAACTTAAAGTAAAACTTTCCGTCAGCCTCGCGGTATTGTTTGAACACGGGCAGCGCGGCCTTCTCCTTTGCCGCGACCGAGCCCGCTGGCGCACCAACCGCCACCATGCGCCGCAAACCGACCGCTTCACGCAATGTCGTTAGAAACGGCGCCGCCACGGCCCGCGCCTTGCGCGCGCCTTCGAGCAGCGTCAGCTCGATCCGCTCGGGGTGAGCGATCAGGTCGGCATATTTCTCGCGCATGGGGCCTATGTCGCGCTCTATGCGCTCCACCACCAGCGCCTTCGCGTCGCCCCAGGCCAAACCCGCACGCAGGTCAGACCGCAGCTTTGCGCGCTCGGCATCGCCCGCAAACGCTTCGTAAATCGCGACCAGGTGTGAGCCCTCCGGCTCCTTGGCTTCGCCCGGTGCACGCGAATCGGTCACCACGCGCGCCAGCGCTTCGCGCAAACCTTTCGACCCGCCCTCGAACAGAGGCACGGTGTTGTCGTAGCTTTTGCTCATCTTTCGGCCATCGAGGCCGGGCAGCATCGCCACCCGTTCGTCGATGTTCGCCTCGGGCAGCACGAACAGCTCACGCCCCGCGCCGAACAAGTGGTTGAAGCGCTGCCCCAGATCACGCGCCATCTCAATGTGCTGCACCTGGTCGCGGCCCACCGGGACGCGGTGGGCATTGAACATCAGGATGTCGGCAGCCATGAGGATCGGGTAGCTGAACAGGCCCATCGTGACGCCGGCGTCAAGGTCTTCATCGGCAGCAGCGTTCGCATCGGTCGCGGCCTTGTAAGCGTGCGAGCGGTTCATCAACCCTTTCGACGCCACGCACGTCAACAGCCACGTGAGCTCGGGAATTTCGACGATATCGCTCTGCCGATAGAAGGTCACGCGCGAGGTGTCCAGCCCAGCCGCGAGCCAAGTTGCAGCGATCTCCAGGCGCGAGCGCTCGATGCGCGCGGGCTCGTCGCACTTGATCAGCGCGTGGTAGTCGGCGAGAAAGAAAAAACTCTCCACACCCGGCTCTCGGCTGGCTTTGATCGCCGGCCGGATTGCGCCCACATAGTTGCCGAGGTGCGGAGTGCCGGTGGTGGTAATGCCGGTGAGGACACGCTGGTTCATGAAGGCAGCCGCCAATTCAAAAGTTTCAAATGGCCGCCGTCACAACCAGCTCGACGCGCCATTCGGAGTTGGCCAGATTCGCCTGAACGGTGGCACGCGGAGGTGCGTCGCCAGGCGCGACCCAGTCCTCCCAAACTTCATTCATCACGGGGAAGTCTGCCCAGTCGCGGATGAAGATCTGGCACATCAGGATGTGCGCGTTATCGGTGCCGGCTTCGTGCAGCAGCTTGTCGATGGCCGCAACCACCTGCGTCATCTGGCCTCGCATGTCTTGGCTGGCGTCGGCGGCGACCTGGCCGGCGAGGTAGACCGTGTTCTTGTGAATCGTCATCTCCGACAGTCGGTCCCCGACGTGGAATCGGCGCAGGCCCTGGCTCATGTTTTCTCTCCGTGCTTGGTTGAATGTTTTTGCGAATGATTGTTCGCGCGGTTCATCGGCGGGCCGTTTGCGGCAGCGCCGCCAGCCGTTTGGCCGAGCGTGCTTTCAGTGCCCTTGAGCAGCTTCTGGATGTTTGCGCTGTGGCGCCAGACCAGCAGCAAGCCCATCACCGCCACGCTGACTGCCGCCGGGCCGCTGCCCCAGATCAGCAGCTGGTAGAAGGGCGCGAAGACTGCGGCGACGATGGCGGCCAGCGAGGAGTATCGAGAGAATGCCGCGATGATGACCCAGGTGACCACTGTCGCCAGGCCCAGCCACGGGTTCAAGCCCAGCAACACGCCGGCGGCCGTGGCCACGCCCTTGCCTCCCTGGAACCGAAAAAACGCTGGCCACAGGTGGCCCAAAAATGCGGCCAGGGCGACCAAAGCGACAGTGCCTTCGCTGAGCCCAAAACGCGATCCGAACTGATCGACCAGGACGACTGGAACGAAGCCCTTGAGAGCGTCAAAAAACAGCGTCAGCAAGGCCGCAATTTTATTTCCCGAGCGCAGCACATTGGTCGCGCCCGGATTGCCGGAGCCGTAGGTGCGCGGGTCGTTCAAGCCCATTGCGCGGCTCACGATCACTGCAAACGAGAGCGAGCCGATCAGGTAGGCCGCCAGGGTGGCGAGCGCCGGGTACAGGGTCTGCATGGAGGCGAGGCGTGACGAAAAGATCGACTATTTTGCGCTCGACCAAAGTCAGAGCGCGCAGTTCACCGGCTTTGCACCGAGCAGCCGCATCAGCACCGTTGGTTCAATGCCGACGAGATAACCGCGCCGCCCGCCGTTGACGCAGATACGCGCCAACGCCAGCGCCGTCTCTTCCACGTACACCGGCATGGCCTTACGCAGCCCGAAGGGCGAGGTCCCGCCGACCTGGTAGCCGCTGTGGCGCTGCGCCACTTCGGGCTTGCAGGGTTCAATCGACTTGGCGCCGATCTGGCGCGCCAAATTTTTGGTGCTGACCTGCTTGTCGCCATGCATCAGCACGATCAGTGGCCGGCTGTGCTCGTCTTGCATCACGAGCGTCTTGATGACCTCTGACTCAGGCAGGCCGAGCTGGCGCGACGACTCTGCGGTGCCACCGTGCTCAACGTAAGCGTACACATGCTCACTGAAAACAACACCCTTCTCTCGCAGGAACTGGGTGGCAGGCGTTTCGCTAACGTGCGCCTTCTTTTTCACTGCGCCGGGTCCCGATGGGCCCAGCGGATCGCGTCGATTTTTGCCAGAAGATCGGGCGCCAGCGTTGTGCCCCAGGCGTCGATGTTTTCGTCAAGCTGCACCCGCGTCGTCACGCCGATGATCGTGCTGGCCACGCGCCAGTTGGTGTAGCAGAACGCGAGCGCCAGACGCGTCGGGGTGAGTCCATTGGCATGCGCCAATTCGTTGTACAAGCGCGCCGCAGCAAAAGTTTCGGGCCGACCCCAGCGCTGCTTACGCACCGAGTCGAACAATGCGATTCGGCCCTGGTCAGACAGCCCCGCATCGTATTTGCCAGTGAGTGTGCCGAAGCCGAGCGGGGAATACGCGAGCAGCGACACGCCCTGCCGGTACATCACTTCATCGAGCCCGTTGTCGACGCTGCGGTTAACCAGCGTGTAGGGGTTCTGCACCGTCACCACACGAGGCAGGCCGAGCTCGTCGGCCAGGCGCACGAATTCCGACAGGCCCCACGGCGTTTCATTGCTCAAGCCGATGTGCCTCACCTTGCCGGCGCGCACCAGACCGGCGAAGGCTTCGAGCTGCTCGCGGATGCTGCTGAATTCGTTGTCTTTCGATGGGTCGAAGTACACCGCGCCGAACGACGGCGTATTGCGGTTCGGCCAGTGCAGCTGGTACAGGTCGATCACGTCGGTCTTCAAGCGCTTCAGGCTGTCGTTGCAGGCTTTCGCGATCTCGGCGGCGGTCACGTTGCCGCTGCCGTTACGAATCCAGTCTGAAGCGCGCGACGGGCCGGCCACTTTCGTGGCGAGCACGATCTTGTTGCGCGCGCCAGGGCGCGCTGTCAGCCAGTTGCCGATGATTCTTTCGGTGGCGCCGTAGGTCTCGCGCCGCACCGGCACAGAGTACATCTCGGCCGTGTCGATGAAGTTGATGCCCCGCGCCAGCGAATGGTCCAGCAGATCGTGTGCGCTAGGCTCATCGACTTGCTCGCCGAAGGTCATGGTGCCCAGGCAGATGGGGCTGACACGGAGGTCGCTGCGACCCAGAGGAACAGGCTTGAAGATGCTCATAGCGCCCGAGTCTAGTGCCGTCGCCCAAGGCCCGCTCGACGCGCTACGCGTGCACTGCAACCCGCTTGTCCGACACACCAAGCCGTTCGACCGAAAGGTACTGCTGACGGTAGATTTCAAACGGCATGCTGTCGTTGGCCTCGATGCTCATTTGCACTTCAACCGAAGCCTTGGACAAGGCCGCGTACTTCGCCTGGCTGTCGCCGGAGAACGGCAATGCAAGAAGCCTGTTGCGTGTTTGCTCAGACTGAGCCCGTGTGAAGGCAACGTAGGAACTGTCGAAGTCGAGTGCCATCGCGGCCAGCACGCGCGCCGACGGTGCGGTGTCTGTGTTCGCCAGCGTAGCGGCTGCGGCAGCGAGAGTGTCGCGGTAGGCCGAGCCGCCGTGGAGTTCGTCGAGCGTGGTCGCAATCGGCTCCATGGCCGTCAACAACTCGCTGCTCCAATCCGCCAGACTCACCTCACCCATGCCGCGCTCGAGCATCAAGCCTGGTTCACGCCCGCGGTCGGCCACACGCCGCTGGTTACGCGCCAGCGCCTTGATTTCTTCGGGCGAATCGGGGTGGCTATCGCTGAGCAGGCAGTGCAGTAAAAACAGGTCGATGAACCGCATGGCCGATGCGCCAATGCCAACCGGCTCGAACGGGTCGAGGTCCATGCAGCGCACTTCAACGTACTCCACGCCGCGCTCGCGCAGTGCGTGCAAAGGGCGCTCGCCGGAGAAGATCACGCGCTTCGGTCGGATCGTGCCGTAGAACTCGTTCTCGATTTGCAGCAGGCTGGTGGCGAGCTGGTTGTAGTCGCCGCCAGGGTTGCGGATGCCAACCGCTTCGTAGGCCGGGTACGGCTTGGTGAGCGCGTCCTGCAGCGACTGCGCATAACTCTCCAGGCTGTTGTAGCTGACCGACAACGATGATTGCGCGTCGCTCTGGTAGCCCAGCCGCCCCATCCGCAAGGAGGTGCCGTGCGGCATGTACAGCGTTTGGCCCTTCAGCGGCTGCAGCTCGTGTTCGCGGCCCGCGACGAAGCTTGAGCACAAGGCGGGAGAGGCGCCAAACAGCACCAGCAGCAAAAAGGAATGGCGGCGGAAGTTGCGGATCAGGTCGAAATACTGCTCAGTCGAGACGCCCGGCATCGACCAGTTGTAGTGAATGCCCGAGATCGTCTGCATGCGCCGGCCGTAGCGGTGCCCCAGTCCCATGCGGTACACGCTCTTGGCGCGGCCCACGTTCGATGAGCCGTAGCGACCGAGCGGAATCGTCTCGTCAGTCGGCAACCCGCAAGGCATGCTGGACACCCACAACATCTCGTCGCCCTGCTCTTTCAGCACGCGGTAGGTGAACTGATGGATCTGCGTGAGTTCGTCCAGGCATTCATGCGCACTGGCGTGCACGCCGGTCACAAACTCGAGCTGCGATTCACTGAAGTCGGTGGTGATGTTTGGGTGGGCCAGCGCCGAGCCAAGCGCAGCCGGATGCGGGGTGAGCGCCAGGCCACCTTCCGGGCGTGCGCGCAGGCTCTCTTTTTCCACGCCGCGCAGCATGCCGAGCAGTTGCGCTGGCGGCAGCGCTCGCAGGCGTTGGTGCAAAACGCTCATGCGCGTCTCCTCAAAATCTGTCTTGGGGCAGAAGGTACCAGACCTGTGCACAACGCGCTGGCGCAAGGCCGGCTTGAGTATGGGCGCGACCGGCCCCAGCGCAGCGAGCCGCTCGCCGCGGCGAACCAGCAAGATTCGGGCGCCCTTCCCGACCCGCGCGACCACGCCAAACACACCAGTCAGCGCGCGCAGCCAACTCGTCAGCGGAGCAAGCGCGAGCGCCGTCTGGGTGTTGGCCGACCAGCCAACAGCGGCCAACAGTGCCAGCAGAGCGAACAGCCCGCGGTCAGCGTAGCATCCGCCGGCCAGCCCACCGAACTCCACATGACCTGCACCGACCGCCCTCCGCACGACCACAGCGCGGCACTCGCGCAATACCGGCGCCGCGCCGCAATCTACGACCTGGAGCTCGCCTTGTTCGAGCCGGTGCGCCGCAGCGCCGTAGAAAGGCTTGCACTGCGCAGCGGCGATCTGGTGTTCGACGTGGGCTGTGGCACCGGTCTGAGCCTGCCGCTGCTGCAGCTTGGAGTCGGCGCAGAAGGCCGCATCGTTGGCATCGAGCAGTGCCCAGAGATGATTGCGCTGGCACACCAGCGCGTGGCCCGGCACGGCTGGGACAACGCGGCGCTGATTGAAGCGCCAGTCGAAGCCGCGCGTCTCGAAGGGCTTGCCGATGCGGCGTTGTTCCACTTCACCCACGACATCCTGCGCGAGCCGCTCGCCATCGCCAACGTGCTTCGGCACCTTCGTCCTGGCGCGCGCGTCGTGGCCTGCGGGCTGCAATGGGCGAAGTTCTGGGCCTGGCCGGTGAACCTGTTCGTGCTTGGTGCGGCCCAGCATTCAGTCACGTCGCTGGCCGGGCTCGACAGCCCGTGGAGTCTGCGTGCAGTTCATCTGCAAGAACTGCAAGTCGACGCAGTGATGGCCGGTGGCGTGTTCATCGCCAGCGGCGTCTTGCGGCACCCGCCAGAACCACGGCAAGGCTAAACATCAACTGGATCAATCAGTACCTGCGCATCAATCGGAAGTAACTGGTGCACGCCGGCCTCGTGTCGCAACAGCTCGACGGCTGCAACCTGAACGACAGTGCCGGTTCCACCGGCCCGGGTTGTTCACGGGCTCTGAGCAAAGTCCACCGATCAAGCGCCTTGTTGGGCGCGAGCTTCTTCTTGCAGGCGCAGCACCCGGCGCTGCACTTTGCCGGTGGTCGTCATCGGCAACGCGCTGATGAACTCGATCTCTTTCGGGTATTCGTAGGGTGCCAGCGCTGCGCGCACGTGGGCTTGCAGGGAAGCGATCAGCCCGGCGTCGCCATCGAATCCCGGGGCCAGCACCACGAAGGCTTTCACCACTGCGCCGCGCTCGACGTCGGGCTTGGGCACGACAGCCGCATTCAGGACCGCCGGGTGTTTGACGAGACAGTTCTCGATCTCGCTCGGCCCGATGCGGTAACCCGCGGACTTGAACACGTCGTCGCTGCGGCCTTGGTACCAGAGATAGCCGTCGGCATCCATCACCGCTGTGTCGCCGGTGCGGCACCAGCTGTTCGAAGGGTCGCCGGTGAACCTGGCGGCGGTGGCTGCGTCGTTCTTCCAGTAGCCAAGAAAGAACACCGGGTCGCGCTGCCCGTGCACGTCGAGCCGGTGCAAGGCCACGTCGCCGGGCGTGCCGCGCGCGCACTCGCGGCCGTCGTCGTCGATCACCGCAACACGGTGGCCCGGATAAGCCCGGCCCATGCTGCGCGGGCGCGCCGGCCAGCGCTGCGCGCTGTTGCCAACGATGTAATTCATCTCGGTCTGGCCAAACATTTCGTTGACGACCACGCCGAGCCTGTCGCGGCAGTAGTTGAACACCGCGTCGCCGACCGCTTCACCGGCACTCATGATGGCGCGCAGGCGAAGGTCGTAGCGGGTGCGCGGCAAGGGCACCGTCTTCATCATCGCTTTCAGCGCGGTCGGGAACAAGAAGCAGTGGGTCACGCGATAGCGCTGCATCAACTCGAACGCAACCTCGGCGAAGAAGCGCCCCTGGTAGGCCACGATCTCGCAGCCAAAGTAGAGCGTTGGCAGCAGAGCGTCCATCAGTCCGCCGGTCCAGGCCCAGTCGGCGGGGGACCAGAACACTGGCGCATCGACGCTGAAATGCGGAGCCTGCTTGTCGACGTGCGGGAACCAGTTCTGGCTGGCCACGAAGCCGCTCAGGTTGCCGATCAACGCGCGATGCGGGATCAACGCCCCCTTGGGCGGTCCGGTGGTTCCGCTGGTGTAGATCAGAACAGCGGCGTCGTCTGCGCTGGTGTCTACCGGGGTGAAGCTGCTGGCTTCGCGCTCGAGCGCGGCGCGCCAGTCAACGTCGCCCCGCCCTTGCGCCCCGCCGACCGCTACCACCGTTGTCAACGTGGGGCAAAGCCGCCTTGCTGCCAACAAATTATCGATTCCACTTTCATCGGTGATCGCTAGGCAGGTTGCGCTGTCGCTCAGCCTGAATTGCAGCGCTTCGGGCCCGAACAACATCGACAGCGACATGCCGACCGCGCCGAGCCGGTACAGCGCGATGTGCGCCACCGCGGTCTCAAACCGCTGCGGCATCACGATGGCCACGGGGTCGCCGCGCGCCACGCCGAGCCGCTTCAGCGCGTTGGCCAATCGGTTCGCGCTGTGATGAAGGTCGGCGTAGCTGTGCTTCGAGGTGCTGCCGTTTTCGTGTTCATAACGAACGGCGATGGCCCGCGGCGTGTCGCGGGCCCAGCGTGCGCAACAGACGTCGGCGATGTTGAAGCGCTCGGGCACATGCCAACGAAAGTCGGCATACAGCGCGGCGTGGTCGTCGTGCACAGCTTCAGCCGCCGCCGGGCCGCCCAGGAGCATGAAACAGCCCCATGGGCACGCTGGTCGCTGAGTGAGCCCTTGGCGGAGGGCCGGCCCTATACGGCGTCGGCGTCGGCGTCGGCGTCGAGCCCAACATCTCAATCCGCCTTGGCCATCGCCCGAAGCTCGTCGCCAGTGGCGCGGCAGAGGCGCCATTCGGGCATCACCGTTGCGCCCATTTTTTCGTAGACCGCGATCGCGCTCGTGTTCCAGTCGAGCACGCTCCACTCGAAGCGACCGCAGTCGCGCTCGACCGCCACCGCCGCAAGCCGCTTGAGCAGCGCCTTGCCAATGCCGTGGCTGCGGTGCTCGGGCTTCACGTAGAGGTCTTCAAGGTAGAGCCCAGGCTGCGCCAGGAAGGTGGAGAAGTTGGTGAAGTAAAGCGCGAAGGCCACGACCTCGCCACCGCGTTCGGCCACGATCGCCTCGGCCGCCGGCTTTTCACCGAACAGCTGCGGGCGCAGCTTCTCGGGCGTGACCTGCACCAAGTGCGAGAGCTTTTCGAACTCGGCCAGGTCACGGATCAATTGCACGATGGCGCTCACGTCGCCGACAACGGCGGCGCGCAGCGAGAAGGTCGGGGCGGCGGAATTCATGCACGGATTCTCGCACCGGCCTGTGGTGTCGCCGCATCGACAGTCAAAGTGGGTGCCGCCGCGTACAGTGCGCCGCATGAGTCTCGATGCCTATACCGTTCGCCGCCAAGGCCGCAGCCGCTTCATCAACGTGCGTGGCCTGCGCTACCACGTGCTCGAGTGGTGCGCTGCCGCGCACTCAGTCGCCGAGCGCCCGCCACTCGTGATGCTGCACGGCTGGATGGACGTGGCCGCGTCGTTCCAGTTCGTGGTCGATGCGCTGGCAGAAGACCGTCATGTGATCGCCCTCGACTGGCGCGGCTTCGGCCTGACCGAAAGCCCCGGGGCAGACACCTACTGGGTGCCCGACTACCTGGGCGACCTCGACGCCGCGCTCGACCAGCTCGCCTTCACCGATGGTGCGGCCAACCGCAAGGTCGACCTGCTCGGCCACAGCATGGGCGGCAACGTGGTGATGCTCTACGCCGGCTTGCGGCCGGAGCGCATTCGTCGGCTCGTCAACCTCGAAGGGTTTGGCATGCCGCGCACCAAACCCACGCAAGCGCCGAAGCGGCTGCTGCAGTGGCTCGACGAACTCAAGGAGCCGGCTCAGATGCGCGACTACGCCAGCGTGCAGGAGGTGGCCGAGCGCTTGCGCAAGACCAACCCGATGCTCTCGCCGCAGCGCGCGGCCTGGCTCGCGCCGCACTGGTCGCGCCAGCGTGAAGGCACCCACGGGCAGCCGGGCCGCTGGGAAATTCTTGGTGACCCGGTCCACAAGCGCATCAACCCGTACCTCTACCAGAGCGACGAAGTGCTCGAATGCTGGAAATTGATCACCGCCCCGCTGATGTGGGTCGAAGGCGACCAGACCGACGTCGCCAAGTGGTGGGGCACCCGCTTCACCAAGGAAGAATTTCATGAGCGCCTGAGCGTGGTGGCGAATGTTGAACAGCACGTGCTCGGCCCAGCCGGCCACATGCTGCACCACGACCAACCCGAAGAGCTGGCTCGCCGCCTGGAGGCGTTTCTTTCAGGCCCGTGAGCGACGGCCTCGATGGGTTCGGGCAGCGTGCGAAAATCGCGGGCTTCAATTAAGCCAGAGCCACAGAAAGCATCCCATGGACGTCGAACACATCAATGCCATCGGCAACTCGCTCGCCGACCTGACCCGGCGCACCCAAGAACTCCGGGGGTATCTTTGACTACGATCGCAAATCTCTGCGATTGAACGAAGTCAATGCCGCGCTAGAGAATCCGAAGGTCTGGGACGAACCGAAGCGCGCACAGGAGCTGGGGCGCGAGAAGCGCACGCTGGAAAATGTGGTCGAGACCGTCGACCACCTAACGAGCAATCTGTCCGACAACACCGAGCTCTACGACATGGCCAAGGCAGAAGGCGACTGGGCAAGCCTGGCCGCAATCGAGGCCGAAGCGACGAAGCTGAACGATACCGTCGAACAGCTCGAATTCCGCCGCATGTTCAACAAGCCGGAAGACCCGCTCAACTGCTTCATAGACATCCAGGCCGGCGCCGGTGGTACCGAAGCCTGCGACTGGGCCAGCATGCTGCTGCGCCAATATCTAAAGTACGCCGAGCGCAAGGGCTTCAAGACGACCATGGAGGACGAGACCGCGGGCGACATCGCCGGCATCAAGAGTGCCACCATCAAGGTCGAGGGCGACTACGCGTTCGGCCTGCTGAGAACCGAGACTGGAGTGCACCGCCTGGTGCGCAAGAGCCCGTTTGATTCCGCCGGCGGGCGCCACACCAGCTTTGCGAGCCTGTTCGTGTACCCCGAGGTCGACGACACGGTCGAGATCGAGATCAACCCGTCGGACGTGCGTACTGACACCTTCCGTGCCAGTGGCGCCGGTGGCCAGCACATCAACAAGACCGATTCGGCGGTGCGCTTAACGCACATCCCCACTGGCATCGTCGTGCAGTGTCAGGATGGCCGCAGCCAGCACAGCAACCGCGACGTGGCCTGGAAGCGGCTGCGCTCACGGCTCTACGACCACGAGATGCGCAAGCGCATGGAAGAGCAGCAAAAGCTCGAAGACACCAAGACCGATGTGGGCTGGGGCCACCAGATCCGTTCGTATGTGCTCGACCAGAGCCGCATCAAGGACCTGCGCACCAACGTTGAAATGAGCAACACGCAGAAGGTGCTCGACGGCGACCTCGATGTCTTCATCGAAGCCAGCCTGAAGCAAGGTGTTTGATGAGCTTCGAAGCCTTGCTGTTCGACCTCGACGGCACGCTGATTGACAGCATGCCGCACCACCACACCGCGTGGGTCGAGTGGCACGCGCGGCGCGGGCTGAAGGTCGACGCCGACAACTTTTTCTTGTCGACCGCCGGGCGCACTAATGACGAAATCTTCGCCGACATGCTGCCGGGCGCGAGCGCGGCTGAGATTGCCGTGCTCGTCGACGAGAAGGAATCGCTGTACCGCGAGTTTGCGGCGCCATCGCTGACGCTGATCGCTGGCGCGAAAGACTTCGTGCAGCGAGCCAAGGCCGCGGGCCTGCGGCTGGCGGTGTGCACAGCCTCCACGCCGAAGAACATGGCGCTCGCATTCCACCGCTTCGGCATCGACGGTTGGGTCGAAACCGTGGTGAGCCCGGCCGATGGGTTCAGAGGCAAGCCGCACCCCGACATCTTTCTTGAAGCCGCAAGGCGGCTCGGCATCTCGCCCGACCGTTGTGTGGTTTATGAAGACGCACCACTCGGCGTGGAGAGTGCGCGGCGTGCCGGCATGCAGGCCGTGGCGCTCACGACCACCCTACCCGCCAGCGCCTTCGCCGGTTTCGATAACCTGCTCGCCATCGCCGCCGATTTCACGACGCTCGCTCCGCCAGCCTGACAACACAAGAAAGCACACACCATGATGCGTGAAGGCACCGCCCCGCTGATCCGCCGCGCCGATTACACGGCACCGGCTTTTTGGATCAAGTCCGTCGACCTGAGCTTCGATCTCGACCCGGCGAAGACCATGGTCATCAGCCGCATGCAGGTCGTGCGCAACCCCAACGTACCGGCGCAAGCACTGCGCCTGCACGGTGAAGATCTCAACCTCACGCGTGTGCTGGCCAACGGCGCTTCGGTTTCGTTCCGCCATGAAGACGGCATGCTCGTGATCGACAACCTGCACGACCTGCCGGGAGGCGAGTTCATGCTGGAGATTCGCAACACCTGTGCGCCCGAGAAGAACACGCAGTTGACGGGCCTGTACACCTCGGGCGGCGGCTTCTTCACGCAGTGCGAAGCCGAAGGCTTTCGGCGTATCACTTACTTCCTCGATCGACCCGACGTGATGGCGGTCTACACCGTTACGCTGCGCGCAAGCAAGGCCGCTTACCCGGTGCTGCTGAGCAACGGAAACCTCGTGGAGCAAGGCGATCTAGCCGGCGGACGCCACTTCGCGAAGTGGCACGACCCGTTCCCGAAACCGAGCTACCTGTTCGCGCTCGTCGCTGCCGACCTCGTGGCGCGCCAACAGAAAATTCGCACCCGCGCCGGCAAAGATCACCTGTTGCAGGTCTACGTGCGCCGCGGCGATCTCGACAAGACCGAACACGCGATGAACTCGCTGATCGCCTCGGTCGTGTGGGACGAAGCCCGCTTCAAGCTGCCGCTCGACCTGGAGCGTTTCATGATCGTCGCCGTTGAAGATTTCAACATGGGCGCGATGGAAAACAAGGGCCTGAACATCTTCAACACGAAGTACGTTCTGGCCTCGCCCGCCACGGCCACCGACAACGACTACGCGGGGATTGAATCGGTCGTCGGTCACGAATACTTCCACAACTGGACCGGCAACCGCGTCACGTGCCGCGACTGGTTCCAACTGAGCCTGAAAGAAGGCCTGACGGTTTTTCGCGACCAAGAATTCAGCATGGACATGGCGGGCAGCGAAAGCAGCCGCGCCGTCAAGCGCATTGAAGACGTGCGGCGCCTGCGTGAAGTGCAGTTCCCTGAAGACGCCGGCCCGATGGCGCACCCCGTGCGGCCCGACAGTTACGTCGAAATCAACAACTTCTACACCGCCACCGTCTACGAAAAAGGTGCCGAGGTCGTGCGCATGATGCACACGCTGGTCGGCCGCGAAGGGTTTGCGCGCGGCATGACGCTCTACTTCGAGCGCTTCGACGGCCAGGCCGTGACCTGCGACGACTTCGCGCAAGCGATCGCCGATGCCAACCCGCAAAGCGACCTTGCGCGCACGCTGGCGCAGTTCAAGCTCTGGTATTCGCAGACCGGCACACCGCGCCTCACGACCCGCGGCCGCTACGACGCGCCTTCGCGCACCTACACGCTGGGCATCGAGCAGTCGAACACGGCGGGCCGCGTGACGACGAACGAACCGAACGTGATCCCACTCGCGCTCGGCCTGGTGGGCCGCGACGGCCGCGCGCTGCCGGTCCAGCTTGAAGGCGAAGCGCCCACCGGCGCCACGCAACGTGTGCTGCTGGTGCAAGACAAACGCTCCTTCTTCACCTTCGTCAACCTCGACGTGGAGCCCGTGCCTTCACTGCTGCGAGGATTCTCGGCGCCAGTCACGTTGGTCGATACCCTGACCGATGCCGACTTGCTCGTGCTGCTGCAGCACGACAGTGATCCGGTCAACCGCTGCGAAGCAGGCCAGCGCCTGGCGCTGAACCGAATTCTGGCCAGCGTGCGCGCCGACGACGCGCAACCAGCGTTGGTGCTTGACGACGCTTTCACCGACGCGATGCGCTCGGTGCTTCGCCACCCGGGGCTTGACGCCGCCTTCAAGAATGAAGTGCTGTCGCCCCCGAGCGAGTCTTACGTGGCCGAGCAACTCGAGGTCGTCGACCCGCAACGCATCCATGCGGTGCGCCACATGATGCTGACGCAACTGGCCAGCGCGCTGCGTGTCGATTGGGAATGGGCTTACCAGTCGCATCAGGTCAGCGGCGCCTATTCGCCCGACCCGGTCTCGGCCGGCCAGCGTGCATTGGCCAACCGAGCGCTCTTCATGTTGTGCTTGGGCTCGGCGGCCAGCGGCGACACGGTGTGGCCCGGCCGCGCGCTGCAGCGCTTCAAAGACGCCACCAACATGACCGATCGCCTCGGCGCACTCGGGGCACTCGTGAACTCGCACTCCGCGCTGGCCGGGCCGGCGCTGGAGAAGTTCCACTCAATGTTCCGCAGCGAAGCGCTCGTGAT
Source organism: Burkholderiales bacterium (assembly GCA_038227445.1). Taxonomy (GTDB): domain Bacteria; phylum Pseudomonadota; class Gammaproteobacteria; order Burkholderiales; family Burkholderiaceae_C; genus LMDS01. The sequence continues at coordinate 25,590 of JBBRPV010000038.1, forward strand.
CGACGCCTGGTTCGCGCTGCAGGTGAGCGCCCCTGAAGTCGACGGCCGCGTGTTCGCGCTCGCAAAGCAATTGCTCAAGCACCCCGACTTTTCGATCCGCAATCCGAACCGTGCCCGCAGCCTGATCGGCACACTGTGCGCCGGCAACCCGGCAGCGTTTCACCGCGCCGACGCGGCCGGTTATGTGTTTTGGGCTGACCGTGTGATCGAGCTCGACTCGGCCAACCCGCAACTCGCGTCGCGCATGGCGCGCTACTGCGACCGCTGGAGCCGGCTGGCAGAGCCTTACCGCACGGCAGCGCGTGAAGCAATCGCCCGCGTTGCAGCCAAACCGGGTCTGTCGAGCGATGTAGACGAGATCGTCGCGCGAGCATTGCGGGCCTGATCGAACAAAGAGAAAAAAGAGAAAAGAGCATGGCAAAAAAAATCAACGCGTTCTATGCACAGTCGGGCGGGGTCACCGCGGTTATCAACGCTTCCGCCTCCGGGGTGATCGAAACCGCGCGCAAGCACAAAGACAAGATCGGCAAGGTGTATGCAGGGCGCAACGGCATCATCGGCGCGCTCACTGAAGACCTGATCGACACCGGCAAAGAATCGGCCTCGGCGATTGCGGCGCTGCGGTACACACCGTCTGGAGCGTTCGGCTCGTGCCGCTTCAAGCTCAAGTCGCTCGAAGCCAACCGGCGCGAGTACGAACGCCTGATCGCCGTCTTCAAGGCCCACGACATCGGCTACTTCTTCTACAACGGCGGGGGCGATTCTGCCGACACCTGCTTCAAGGTGAGCCAGCTCTCGGAGTCGATGGGCTACCCGCTTCAGGCCATCCATGTGCCGAAGACGATAGACAACGATCTGCCCATCACCGATTGCTGCCCGGGCTTCGGCTCGGTCGCAAAGTACGTGGCCGTGTCCGCGCTCGAAGCTTCGTTCGATGTGCGCTCGATGGCGCGCACTTCGACCAAGGTGTTCGTGATGGAAGTGATGGGCCGCCACGCTGGCTGGATCGCCGCCGCTGGAGCTCTGATCGAAGACCACGGCATCCCGGTGGTAGTGCTGTTCCCCGAGATCGAGTTCAACGAGAAGAAGTTTTTGGCGCGTGTCGACTCGCTGGTGAAGAAACACGGCTACTGCACTGTCGTGGTGTCCGAGGGCTGCCACCACCCCGACGGCACCTTCCTGGCCGAGCAAGGCGCGCGAGACGCCTTCGGCCACGCCCAGCTCGGGGGCGCAGCGCCGGTCGTGGCCAACATGATCAAGAACGCGCTCGGCCACAAGTTCCATTGGGCCGTGGCCGACTACCTGCAGCGTGCGGCGCGCCACATCGCATCGAAGACCGATGTGAAGCAGGCCTACGAACTGGGCCAGAAGGCCGTGGAACTGGCGCTGAAAGGCCACAACGCGGTGATGCCAACGGTCGAGCGCATCAGCGATGTGCCCTACAGGTATCGCATCGGTATGGCGCCGCTTGCGAAAGTGGCAAACGTTGAGAAATTCATGCCGCGCGACTTCATCTCGAAAGATGGTTTCGGCATCACCGACAAGTGCAAGCGCTACCTCAACCCGCTGATCCAGGGCGAAGACCACCCCAAGTACAAAAACGGCCTGCCGGTCTACGTGACGCTGAAGAACCTGTCGGTTGCGCAAAAGTTGCCAAAGTTCAAGCTGTAAGGCGGGCGCGGCAGCGGCCAGTGCAGTGTTGCGTGCTTGACGGCACCTTTAAAGCCGATGCGTTTGGGCCCGTGGCTAGGCGCGAATCGGCGCGAACCGGCGCGATCCCGACGTGGCGCGCCGGCTTGCAACGACGCCAAGGGTACAAAGGCACGGTTTGAAGTGGCGGACAGCGCGCAACACTGCACTAGAATCCGCGTTTCGCTGAATTCGCCTTGGCGAATTCAATAGACGCCGGTGTAGCTCAGTTGGTAGAGCAGCGCATTCGTAATGCGAAGGTCGGGAGTTCGACTCTTCTCACCGGCACCAAATCAGACGAGGGTCAGCAGCTTTGCGGCGGCTGACCCTTTTGTCTTGTTGACACGCCACACTCTCTCGATGCCGACCCCGCCCCGCATGCTTCACCACTTTTTCGCCACGATAACCGGCCCCGCCGCCATGTGGCGCTGGCGCTGCCTTCTGGCCGCACTTGCATTGACGGTGAGTTGGCTGGCACTGTCACCGGCTCCGCCGGGCGTCCTCGACAGCGGCTGGGACAAACTGAATCACGCCGCAGCGTTCGCAGTGCTGACCTTGGTGGCGCTCTTCGCCTTCCCTCGCTCACCGCGCCGCCCGTGGCTGGTGTTGGCCGGCCTGCTGTGCTTCGGCGGAGCCATTGAGATCGCTCAATCGTTCACGCCAACGCGCAACGCCGAATGGGGTGACCTGCTGGCTGACGCGGTCGGCATGTTGGCTGGCGCCTTCGGCGCCATGCTCGTCAGTCGGGTCGCCTTGGGTCGAACTCAGATCCCTTGAGCGAATACGGCGATGTCGAGCGGGCGACCCAAACAGAGTCGATCTCTGAGTTGGGGAAGCAATGGGACAGTGAACCCATTCATGGAACGGGTTCTCCTCGGAGAGCGCCCTGAATAGAACGCGTCGAGGTTTTGTGGTTTTTCGCTCTCCGCCATCCGCTTCCAAAAAGCGGATCGGGACCGAGTCTTGAACAGCCGCGCTCAGGTTGCGTCAGTCATTGCCGATAACCCGTCACAACGTTAACGGAATCCGCCATGAAACCTTCAACTTCCAACCGAAGCGCCTTCGGCAGCGCCAACCCGCATGCATTGGCCACGATCTTGGAGGCCAGCGAGACCAAGAGGATCATCGCTGCCACCGATATTTTTGACCTCTCCGGCATCAAGCTCTGGGCCCGCGATCTGCCGGTGTCCGCCGAGCTGCAGCGCAAGCTGCTGGACCGCCAACTGCGCGAGCCGCTGGAGAGCTGTCTGGTTGCCCAGGACGGCGTGACCGGCGTGACTCTGGCCCACGCGCTGCAGGAACTGGTCGAAGGCGATTCTCCGCTGGTGCCCATCCTGCGCCCGCACCTCGCATGCCTGACCCGCGAGGTGGCGCAACTGCCGCTGCACCCGGTCGCGCAGTTGCTGCTAACAGTCGGGCAGAGCGCGCGCCCGCAGGCCTTCGAACACGCCGTGCAGGCAATGGCGCTCAATGGCGCGCTCATGGCGGGGCACGGCGGTGGCACAGCCGAGGTTCGACTGGCGATGATCAGCGGCCTGCTGCATGACTTGGGCGAGATGTACATCGATTCCAGCCACGGCGAGATCGAGGCCGAGCGCGAGCTGGACTTCGACAGCTATCAGCAACTCGTGGTGCACCCGCACGTCGGCCAACTGCTGATCGCCCAACTGACGAACTACCCGGGAGTGATCGCTCGCGCGATCGCCGAACACCATGAGCGGCTTGACGGATCGGGTTACCCGCATGCGCTGACCGGCGAGGCTATGTCGCCTATGGGGCGTTTGCTGGCGGTCACCGAGGCATCTCTGGGCGCGCTGCGCGGCCATAGTGAGCACCTTCTGCACGCCAGCGTCGCGCTGCGTGCGGTGCCCGGCGAGTTCGACAGCCACTGGGCAGCAAACATCGCCCAGGCGGCCTGCAACCAGGCGCAACCGAAGGCGCTGATGGAGCTCGAGGACATCCAGGCCCGGCTGAGTGCGCTGGGCGAAGTGCTGCAGCGCGCCGAGTCGAGCGCGTCGCAACTGGCGGCGCAGGCCCATTCGCAGGCGCTCAAGAGCGCGGCCGAGCTGTCAATGTTTCTGCTGGGCCGGCTGCGTGCGGGGTGGAACGAGAGCGGGATGTGGAACCCGCGCGCAATGACCCAGGCCGACGCTGCCGAGGTCGAGGCGGTGGAGGACGAGCTGTATCGGCGTCTGCGCGGTATTCAGCGCATGGCACTCTTGCGTGCCGGCGCCTTGCCGCCGCAGGAAGCCGATGCTCTCCATGTGATGTGTGATGCGCTGGCCATGGGCTGCGCCTGACATCCTGGCGTTAGCGACCCCGTCAGACCGAGCCTGCACGCAGCTCCGGCCCGATGTGGCGTGGCCAGCCGTTGCTGCTGCACGTGATGGTGGCCAGGCGAGTGCCGGTTGAAGGCACGCTCGCGCCTGGTGGGTCAGGCCGCCACTTCGCCAGCGGGCGCTGCCATCGTGCCCCGACACGTCAAGGCGCGGCAATAGCACACATATTCAGCATCATCGTTCTGATCGGTTTCCAGCGCGTAGTCGATGAAGAGTTCTTCACCTCGCTTGATCGGTCGCAGTGTCGAGAAGACGATTTCGAGCCCACCGGCTTCGTCGAACTCTTCACTTGCTTCGCAATTGGGCTCGCACGAGTGGTTCAAATGTGCGGTCGCATTCCCGCCATCAGAGCCGTCGATGCAGGCTCCGTCCGAGAGGGCAAACAAGTACGTTCGTTCGTTGTCGCTTTCCGTCTCGGGTGCGGTGCCTGGCGGGTAACGGCGCCCGGCGAACACGCCGATCTGTTCGCCGGCCTTGAGCGCTCGCACGGCGAACACCCCTTGACCATGAACCTTGCTCTCGCGGACTCGAATTGGCATCGTATGTTTCCTTGAGTGACGAGTGACTATGGCCAAACTGCGCCTGCCGTGATCAGCGTTCCCGCTTGGGTCACCAATGCGTTTCCCTCGGGCATCGCCTCAACGATCTCTCGAAGGCGTTCGGCAGTGGCTGTAGAGGCGAACTCCGCGTTGACTGTCAAGACACGGATGGGTGTGGTCTCGATGAAAAAAGACCAGCTGTCGGTCGTTGCCCAGACCTTCGCAGGCTTGAACAAATGACTGAGCTCGTTAATGACTTCTTGTCGATCCATTGCGCTCCCCCGTTAACTTTGTATTGTTAACCACGAGCCATAGATCCTTGGAAACTTGCGCTAGCCAGGTTGGGGAATAGGCGTTCAACGGCGCTGGTTTTTAAGAAGGCCGACCCTTCGGCTGTGGCCGATCAAATGCTGGCTCACATCGGCGATCTGATCAAGTGCATCGAGCCCCAAGCACAGGCCGTCAAATGCCCCGTCGGCACCAGATGCCTCGCCTGGGCGCCCACACCTGCGGGGCAAACGCAAACGGTGGCAGTCACGTCACCCAACGTTACGGACCGGACGCTGCGACCCCCAAGCGCGCTTTCCACGAATTCTCCAGCGCCTGGGCCGACAATGGCCGGGCGTGGAGATAGCCTTGCTGCAAGCGGCAGCCGTTGCTTATCAGGAAGTCGCGCTGCGCCGCGGTCTCCACGCCCTCGGCCACCACCTCAATCTGCAGGCGCCTCGACAGGTCGATGATGGCGCAGGCCAGTGCGCCCGCACGCCCCTGGCCGGACAGGCTGGCCACGAATGAACGGTCGATCTTCAGCACATCGAAGGGGAAGTCCAGCAGATACCCCAGCGACGAGTAGCCGGTTCCGAAGTCGTCGATGGCAATGCGCACGCCCATCGCCTTGATGGCTGAAAAGGCCTGCAAGGCGCCGGCAGCATCTCCGACCAGCACCGACTCGGTGATCTCCAGCTCCAGCGAGGTCGGCGGCAGACCGCTGCTCTCAAGCGCCCGAGCGACGACGTGCACGAAATCAGGCCGCGCCACCTGCACCGCCGAGATATTGACGCTGACGGCCAGCCTGGGCAAGCCACTGCGCTGCCAGGCCATGTTCTGACGGCAGGCGGCGTCGAGCATGAACTCGCCGATGCCAGTGATCAACCCGCTGCGCTCGGTGGCTTCGATGAACGCGCCAGGGGCCAGCGTGCCGCGCCGAGGATGCTGCCAGCGCACCAGCGCCTCAAACCCGCAGACCTGCCCGCTCGAAGCATCGATGCGCGGCTGGTAGACAGGGAAGAAAGTGCCCTCAGCAACGGCGCTGCGCAACTCGCCTTCGAGCGCCAGGCGGTCCGAGGCCAGACGGTTCATCGCGGTGCTGTAGAACTGAGTGGCGCCCTTGCCTTGCTCCTTGGCTTGGCCGAGGGCGATGTCGGCGCACTCAAGCAGCGCATCGGCGTCGCAGCCCTCAGCCGGAAAGAGCGCCACGCCCATGCCGAGCGTCGGGTACACCTCGGCGCCGGCCAGCTGAATGCCTTCTGCCAACGAGCTGCGCAGGCGCTGCGTGACCCGCAGCGCATCGTGGGGCTCGCTCAGCCCGCCCAACACGACGGCAAAATCCGTACCGTCCAGCCGCCCTATCGACATTGAGCGCTCGACGGGTGCACTGCTGGCGAGCACGTCGCTCTCGCGCAGGCAACCGCTCATGCGCGCCGCAACGGCCTTCAGGAACGCATCGCCAGAGGTATGGCCGAGCGAATTCTTGATGCGTCGAAAATCATCGATATCGACCAGGATCACCGCACCGAGCGTTCCGTTGCGCGAATTCATACGCAGCACCAGGCCGAGCTGTTCGCGAAAGAGCGCGCGGTTGGGCAGTCCGGTCACGTGATCGAAGCAGGTCAGCTTGCGCAGAAGCGCCGCATCGATCGTGCCGTTGTCCAGCCCACTTGCTGGACGCTCTGTAACCGGGTTGGGAGTCATGTCGAGTTCTCTGCGAAAGTGGGGGTCGGCGCCGAGGCGGGTGCAACGAACTCCAGTTCGGCCGCTTTGGGTTCGTAGATGACGACGCGGTCGCGTCCAGCCAGCTTGGCCTGAAACATGGCTTGGTCGGCTTGGTCGACGAGTTGCGCCTCGTTGCGTGCGCCGAAGGCCAAGGTGCTGACGCCAAAACTCGCCGTCATCGACACCGTGTGTCCGCCCGCCTGCCCAATGCCGCGCTCGGCAGCCACGCGCGTGCGCATGACCTCGGCAATCTCCAAAGCGCGAGGCAGTGGCATGCCCGAGATGACGATGCAAAACTCCTCACCGCCATAGCGGCCCACGAGATCGCCATGGCGAACGCAAGAGCGAAGAATGCGCGCAATCGCCTGGATCGCCTCGTCACCGACGGCGTGGCCATATCCGTCGTTGATGCGCTTGAAATGATCGATATCGGCCAAGATGCAAACCAGCGCATGGCCGCCTTGCGGTGGTTGTGCAAAGAGTTGGGCCAGGCCAGCGTTGAAGGCGCGCCGGTTCAGGCAGCCGCTCAGCGGGTCGATATTGGCCAAGTCTTCGAGTTCACCGTTTTTCATCTCCAACAGACGCTTAGAGGCGACGAGGTCGCCCAAGGCCTCGAGCAGTTGTTCGTTGGTGCGCGCCAACACCGTCACATCGTCCACCGTGATCAGGCAGCCGCGCACGCCACGGCGTTCGTCGTGCAGCGGTGAGCAGTTGATGAGCACCAGCGCACGCGTGCCCCCGGGCTCGCCAATCTCGAAGGGTTGATCGCACAGTGGCGTGCCGGTGCGCATCACGGTTAGCCAGGGCTTGGCATCGTGGATAGCGCCTTCGGCCTCGCGCGGCGCCATCCAGGCGAGGCTCGAAGCCTTGCGCCCGAGCAGCGTTGCGCGCTCGGCCTCGGGCCCCATCGTCGTGAAGGCCTGGTTGGCCAGCAGAACATGCTCCTGCGGGTCGACGATGAGCACACCTTCGGTCAGCGCATCGAAGGCTCCGCGCACACGTTCCGGGACCGCTCCGGACGGGTCCAAGTGCTGCAACATGCGCCGCAGGTAGACGAAGAACAGCACCCCGCCGCAGAGCGAAAACAGCCCCAGCAGCAGCGTCGGCCCGCGCAGCAGCAGCTCCTTCCAAGGGCGTTGCAGCACAGCCTTGAACTGGACCTCAAGGTCACCCCACCGCACCTGCTCGGCCATCAAACCGACGCTCACCGCGTCGGTGCTGCGCCCGTCGGCGGCCGGTGGCTTCCACAGTCGGTAGTGCTCGCCGGCGCGCGCCACCAGCGTGCCATCGCTGCGCCGCAGACCGATGGAGACGATGTCAGCGTCGCGTGCCTGAACCGCCGCCAGCGTGCGCTCAATCAGCCGCATGTCGCGTGTTTGCAGCAGCGCCACGGTCTGCAGCGCCAACATGTTGGCCGTGCGCGTACGCAATTCGCGTGTGGTTTCGGTGTCGCTCGGGAACAAGTGAAGCAGCAGGTCGAAGGCCAGCAGCAGAGCCAGGCTGAGCGACACCAGTCCGAGCGTGATTCGCGGAATAGCGGTAAGGGTCTTCATGTGTTGTCCACCATTTCTTCAAGCATCGTGCGTGTAGCCGCGGTCTCCAGTCCGAGCGTGGAGATAGACGAAGCCTTGCTCTGGTCGATGGCCTCGAGCTCGGCCGCCTCTTTAGCGTCGTCGGGTGGAGATGCGAACCCACTGGCGCGCCGAGTGGCCCCGCGCGTGAGCACGGGCAAGGGGTCGAAAGAGCGCCACGCAGGCACCGAGGCCACCATGGCCGCGAGCAGACCACCCGCACGAGTTGCCCACCACAACACGCTCGCAGAGGCCAGCAAGCCGCCGGTCAACTCCGTTTGCTGCAACAGATCGAATTCCCATTGCTCGCGCTCGGCGGGCTCCGCACCGCCGCCCTGCGCGACGCGGCTTCCCGTTTGCCGACTGGTCGCAGACCGTTGTGTCGAGATGCTCGAAGGCAACGGCCGAGCATCGTTGCGCGCCGCCGCCTCATTGGCCAGCTCCAATGTCGTGGCGGGCGAGGCGCCGTAGCCAGTTTCGAGACCAATCCGCGCAGCATCGAGCGTCAAGCGAATCAGCATGAGCGGGTCAGCGCGCTCGGCGGCCAGCGCGGCTGCAGAAACTGTCACGGAGCGCGCGCCTCGGTCTGCCTCTGCAGCAGCGCTTGGAAACGCGGCCGGCGACAGGCCCGCGGCGGAACGCGCTGCCGTGCTGCCGGCGTCACTCGCCGACGAGCGCGGGGCAGACGTGGCGGAGGCGGAGTCCAACTCAGGTGATGTCGCCGCAGGTGCAGGTGAAGCCGCAGGTGCAGGCGCAGCCGCAGGTGCAGCCACAGGTGCAGGTGCAGCCACAGGTGCAGGTGCAGGCGCTGCCGCGGCGGACCCAGTCGACGGGGGTGCTTCGGCAGGCGCGGGGCTGGGCAGCGTCGAGGGCGGCACGGCGGGCGCCGGTACCGGTACCGGTACCGGCGCGCTTGCGGCCAGTGTGAGTGATCGGCTGAGCAGCGCGGAACTCGCACTGCCGTCGTTGACTGTGAAATCCAATCGGCGCGCGCCGGCGCTCGCATCGGTGCTGACAAACTGTACCGACGCGAGCGCCGCTGCATAGTCGGCTGCGCTCGCCAAGCCCGAGAGCGTGAGCGAGCCATCGGCCGGGTTCCACACGGCCGAGAGTCCCCGCGTGTCGCTTGCAAAGAGCTGGTCCCGCCCAGCTTGATACTGGCCACCGATGCGCACCACGGCCTGCGCCAGATCAGGCGAGTCGACATCGGCGACCTGAACAGCACTGTCGATGGTGTACGGCATGCCCGGCGTGCTGATGGTGGCGGCCCTGCTCGCGCTAGAGCTCAGCGTCGGCGCATCGTTGACTGGCCGCACGGCGATGGTGAAGCTCACCGAGCCCACCGAGGCGCCCTGGGGATCGGTGACGATGAAGGTGAACGTATCGGTGAGTGTCTCCGAGCCGTCGTGAACGTAGAACAAGCGCCCCGCATCCACGTCGGCCTGCGTGAATTGGGCGATGGCTTGGCCTGGCACTGCGACCAACTCCAGCCGTCCATGCGTCAGCGCGGTGCTCAGGCTGAAGGTCAGCTGCACAGGGGTGTTGTCGAGGTCCACCGCACGCAGCAGCGCTGCGTCGATGCGCCCTTGCGCACCCTCGTCAACGGTCAGTGGCTGGTTGACCTGCAGCGTGGGCGCGTCGTTGACGTTGGCCACCGCGGCGGTCTGGGCTGAGGTCAAAGACTCCGCGGTGCCTTGGCCATCGGTGTAGCTCACGCGCAGGCTGATCTGCGAGCCCACGTCGGCTGCGCCCAGGAGGTAGTTAGACGACGTCGCGCCGCCGACATCCACGCCGTTGCGCAGCCATTGGTAGCTGAAGGTGCCCAAGCCATCCGCATCGGCAATGCCTGCGGTGCCGGCCGTCAGCGTCTGGCCTTTGGCGGGTGTGCCGCTGATGGTGGGCGTGCCGGTTGGGGCATCGTTGACGGCGGTGACGCTGACGTCGATGGTGTCGGTGGCTGAGGAGAAAGCGGTGCTGCCGCCGTTGCTGGCGGTGCTGACCTTGGTGCCAGCCGTGCCGCTGGTCTGGTCCCAGCCGCGCAGGGTAAGCGCGGCGGTGCTGGCGCCGTTGTAGCTGGCGGCTGGGGCGAAGTACAGGCGGGTCGCTGCGTTGTCGGCGAGCAGCAGCGCTGAGGTGTTGCTGACCGTACCCACCGCTGTCCAGTTGGTGCCGCTGTTGGTGCTGTAGTACCAAGTTCCGTTGGTCTCGTCCGTGGCGTTGATCGCGATGCCCTTGACCGCGCCAGAGTCGACATCGGTCATGCCACCCGTAAAGGCGCTGACAGCAGAACCCGCGGCGCCGACTGGTGCGCCAGCATCTTCGGCCACGGTAAGCGTGAGCGCGGTGTCAGCGAGTCCCGGCGCGTCATTCACCGCAGTGCCGGTGAAAGCCTTGCTGCCCGAGACGCTGAGCGTGCCGTCGCTGACATCGGTGGTGATCGAGAAGTTGCCGTTGGCATTGGCGGCGGGCGTGAAGGTGAGCGCGGCCAGGAGGGTGTTCACATCGGCCAGCGCGCCGCTGGCGACCCACACGCCGGTGCCTGCGTTGTAGGTGGAGGTGACCGACCCAGAGGTGGCCGTGTTCAAGCTGCCGGCAGCTGGCACCGACAGCGTGAGCGTGGCGGTGACGGTGACGCTGTCCACGTCGGAGATCACGATGTCGGTCAGATTGAGCGCGGTGTCTTCGGTGTAAGTCTCGGCTGCATTGAGGTTGGTGGCGCTGGGGGCGTCATTCACCGCAGTGCCGGTGAAAGACTTGCTGCCGGAGACGCTGAGCGCCCCGTCGCTCACGTCGGTGGTGATCGAGAAGTTGCCGTTGGCATTGGCGGCTGGCGTGAAGGTGAGCCCAGCAAGGAGCGTGTTCACATCGGCCAGCGCGCCGCTTGCGACCCACACGCCGGTGCCCGCGTTGTAGGTGGAGGTGACCGACCCAGAGGTGGCGGTGTTCAAGCTGCCAGCCGCAGGCACCGACAGGGTGAGCGTGGCGGTGACGCTCGCGCTGTCCACATCGGAGATCACGATGTCGGTCCGATTGAGCGCGGTGTCTTCGGTGTAGGACTCAGCCGCATTGAGGTTGGTGGCGCTCGGGGCGTCATTCACCGCAGTGCCAGTAAAGGCCTTGCTGCCGGAGACGCTGAGCGCGCCGTCGCTGACATCGGTGGTGATCGAGAAGTTGCCGTTGGCGTTGGCCGTGGGCGTGAAGGTGAGCGCGGCCAGGAGCGTGTTCACATCGGCCAGCGCGCCGCTGGCGACCCACACGCCGGTGCCGGCGTTGTAGGTGGAGGTGACCACGCCAGAGGTGGCGGTGTTCAAGCTGCCCGCGGCAGGGACTGACAAGGTCAGCGTGGCGGTGACGGTAGCGCTGTCCACGTCGGAGATCACGATGTCGGTCAGATTGAGCGCGGTGTCTTCGGTGTAAGTCTCAGCCGCATTCAGATTGGTAGCGCTGGGCGCATCGTTGACGGCAGTGCCGGTAAAGGCCTTGCTGCCCGAGACGCTGAGCGACCCGTCGCTGACATCGGTGGTGATCGAGAAGTTGCCGTTGGCATTGGCGGCTGGCGTGAAGGTGAGCGCGGCCAGGAGCGTGTTCACATCCGCCAGCGCACCGCTTGCGACCCACACGCCGGAGCCTGCGTTGTAGGTGGAGGTGACCGACCCAGAGGTGGCCGTATTCAAGCTGCCGGCCGCAGGTGCCGACAGCGTGAGCGTGGCGGTGACGGTGGCGCTGTCCACATCCGAGATCACGATGTCGGTGAGGTTGAGCGCGGTGTCTTCGGTGTAAGTCTCGGCCGCATTGAGATTGGTGGCGCTCGGGGCGTCATTCACCGCAGTGCCGGTAAAGGCCTTGCTGCCGGAGACGCTGAGCGTGCCGTCGCTGACATCGGTGGTGATCGAGAAGTTGCCGTTGGCATTGGCGGCTGGCGTGAAGGTGAGCGCGGCCAAGAGGGTGTTCACATCGGCCAGCGCGCCGCTGGCGACCCACACGCCGGTGCCTGCGTTGTAGGTGGAGGTGACCGATCCAGAGGTGGCCGTGTTCAAGCTGCCGGCAGCTGGCACCGACAGCGTGAGCGTGGCAGTGACGCTGGCGCTGTCCACATCGGAGATCACGATGTCGGTCAGATTGAGCGCGGTGTCTTCGGTGTAGGTCTCTGCCGCATTGAGGTTGGTGGCCGTTGGCGCGTCGTTGACGGCAGTGCCCGTGAAGGCCTTGCTGCCGGAGACGCTGAGCGCGCCGTCGCTCACCTCGGTGGTGATTGAGAAGTTGCCGTTGGCATTGGCGGCGGGCGTGAAGGTGAGCGCGGCCAGGAGCGTGTTCACATCGGCCAGCGCGCCGCGTGCGACCCACCCGCCGGAGCCTGCGTTGTCGGTGGAGGTGACCGCGCCGGAGGTGGCCGTGTTCAAG
>JBBRPV010000039.1:0-37950 GCA_038227445.1 Burkholderiales bacterium
GCAAGGGCCGGCCTCGTACACAACATGCAGCCGATGCCCTTTGCTGATCAGCTTGCGCAGCGCTCGGTCCAGCGCCACAAGGTCGCCGCCGATGCTGCTGACATGCCGCACCTTGCCGTCGCGCCCGGTGTCCGCAGTGGCGATCTCGATACTGTCTTTATGAACGTCCAAACCAACGTACAGAGTGCTAGATTTCTCCATGGCCCGTCTCCTTTTGAATTCGCAACGACCCGACCGACCACCGCACCGGTGCATTGACTGCGGCGTTGCGCCATCTCATCGGTTTCTACAATGCCGTGTTGATGACCGTGCGAGTTAACGCGGCGATCAACGGCCGCGCTAAGGTCGAGATCGAATCAGCCGCCACGATCCCGATCAATTAATCGTCATTCCAACGGAGAACGCCCCATGGCCAAGAGCACAGCATCCTTCAGGTGGGACGACCCACTGCTGCTGGACCAGCAACTCAGTGACGAAGAACGCGCCGTGCGCGACGCCGCGGCCGTCTACAGCCAGGACCGGCTGGCGCCGCGCGTGCTTGAAGGCTTTCGCAGCGGCACCACCGACCCGGCGATCTTTCGCGAGATGGGCGAACTCGGCCTGCTCGGGCCAACCATTCCTGAAGCCTACGGCGGGGCCGGCATGAACTACGTGTGCTACGGCCTTGTGGCGCGCGAAGTTGAACGCGTTGACTCTGGCTACCGCTCGATGATGAGCGTGCAGAGCTCGTTGGTGATGGTGCCGATCTTCGAGTTCGGCAGCGAAGCCCAGCGGCAGAAGTATTTGCCCAAGCTCGCCACCGGCGAGTGGATTGGGTGCTTCGGTTTGACCGAGCCCGACCACGGCTCCGACCCCGGCAGCATGGTCACGCGCGCCAAGAAAGTGGCCGGCGGCTACGCGCTAAGCGGCGCGAAGATGTGGATCAGCAACTCGCCCTTCGCCGACGTGTTCGTCGTATGGGCCAAAGACGATGAAGGCGCGATCCGCGGTTTCATTTTGAACAAGGGTGCTAAGGGCCTGAGCGCCCCGGCCATCCATGGCAAGGTCGGCCTGCGCGCCAGCCTGACCGGCGAGATCGTGATGGACAACGTGTTCTGCGCTGAAGAAGACGCCTTCCCCGAAGTGCGTGGGCTGAAGGGCCCGTTCACCTGCCTGAACAGCGCACGTTACGGCATCGCCTGGGGGGCGCTCGGCGCGGCCGAAGACTGCTGGTTCCGGGCCCGCCAGTACACGCTCGACCGCAAGCAGTTCGGAAAGCCGCTTGCAGCCAACCAGCTGATTCAGAAGAAGCTGGCCGACATGCAGACCGAGATCACGCTCGGCCTGCAAGGCTGCCTGCGGCTGGGGCGGATGAAAGACGAAGGTACTGCCTCAGTCGAAGTCAGCTCGATCATGAAGCGCAATTCTTGCGGCAAGGCGCTCGACATCGCGCGGCTGGCGCGTGACATGCTTGGTGGCAACGGCATCAGCGACGAATACGGCGTGGCGCGTCACCTCGTCAACCTTGAGGTGGTGAATACGTATGAAGGCACGCACGACGTGCACGCGTTAATCCTCGGGCGTGCAATGACGGGCATCTCGGCGTTCTGACCCGCCGTCTTGCCGGCAGCAGTGGCCAAGAGGGTGAACTCCTCTCACATCGACACCGTCGCTGGTGACCCCCTGCCGCCGCGGCCGGCCAACAATCCGCTGCAGGTGGTTTGCTCGTTCGGGGTAATGAAAGCCGGCCGCGTTGCGGTCGCGGCGTTGCCTGTGTTGGGTGCGAAAAAAATGGTGAAAAACATCGGTCAGGGTGAGGGCGAGCAGGCGCGACGCGATCGTTCTCGATGAGCATGGGTGCGGCGACCGCCCTCATCGGGCACTTGCCGTCGTCGTGTTCATGTTCATGAGCACCGACGAGTGGCACCACTGCAAGTTCGAGTAGCCACCAATACAACCAAGAGAACCACGAACACGATGAACAACGAGACCTCGTTTGCCGACGGTGGCTGCAGCTGTCGCCAGGTGCGTTACCGCCTTGCGACAAAACCGCTCTTCGTCAACTGTTGCCACTGCAGCTGGTGCCAGCGCGAGACCGGCGCGTCTTTTGCGCTGAACGCGATGATCGAGAGCGAGCGCATGTTGGTGCTGCAGGGAGTGGTCGATCTCGTGGACACGCCGTCGAACAGCGGCAACGGCCAGTTGATTGCACGTTGCCCGCATTGCCGTGTTGCACTGTGGAGCCACTACAGTGGAGCTGGCAGAGCGCTGTCGTTCGTGCGCGTCGGAACGCTCGACGAACCCGCGCTGCTGCCACCCGATGCGCACATATTCACCTCGACGAAACAACCCTGGGTCGTGCTGCCGCCCGGCACTCCGGCGGTTGCTGGGCACTACAAGGCCAGCGAGCTGTGGCCGGCCGAGAGTTTGGCGCGCCGGGCCGAGCTCATGAAAAATGGCAACCCGCGGTAATGCTTGCGCTTGCAAGCGTGGCCGCGCGCTGGCTGTAGTTTCTCAGCACGTTGTTCCCGTTCAGGCTAATCGGAGTAACGGGCGAAAATTCAGTCCTTCGAGATCAGCCTTGGCTTGCCTTCGCTGTTGATCGCCACGTAGGTGAGGTTCGCTTCGGTCACTTTCACCACGTGCAGGTTGGCCGGGTCACGCTCGGCGTAGACCTCGACGTTGACAGTGACCGATGTGTTACCGATGCGCTCGACCGTGGCGTAGAAGCTCAGCAAGTCACCGATCGACACCGGTTGTTTGAAGATGAACTGGTTCACCGCCACGGTCACGATGCGCCCCTTGGCGATCCGTGAGGGCAGTACGCCGCCTGCAATGTCGACCTGCGCCATGATCCAACCGCCGAAGATGTCGCCGTTGCTGTTTGTATCGGCCGGCATCGGCATCACTCGCATCACGAGCTGTCGGTCGCCCGGCAATTGCAATGGCGACAGCGAGTGGCCATCTGTGTCCGGCGCGGGCGCCTTTGATACTTCGGGCATATGCTTCACCTGCTTTTTTGACTGATCGATTCTTTCACTGTTTCTCGATGCGCCCATCCACTCTCGCCGCTCCAGTTTCCCCCAATACAGCGGCGCCGACGCCGGCTCCTCGCTCCGATTGGTCGACGCTGAAAAAGCTGCTTCCTTATGTGTGGCAATGGCGCTGGCGCGTGCTGGTCGCCTTGTCCTTCCTCGTGGCGGCCAAGCTCGCGAACGTCGGGGTGCCACTGCTTCTCAAGCAACTTGTCGACGCGCTCGATCTAAAACCCGGCGACCCACGCACGGCGCTGGTCGTGCCGGTGGTTCTGCTCTTCGGTTATGGTGCGCTGCGCCTGTCGATCACGCTCTTCACAGAGCTGCGCGAGTTCCTGTTTTACCCGGTGGCGGCGCGCATCGCGCGGCGGGTGTCGCTCGAAGCGTTCGAGCACCTGCTGGCACTCAGCCTGCGTTTTCACCTGGAGCGCCAGACCGGGGGCGTGTCGCGCGACCTGGAGCGTGGCTCGCGTTCGATCCAGTCGCTGCTGAGCTACACCATCTACAACATTTTGCCAACGCTGGTTGAGATTACGCTCGTCATCAGCCTGCTCTCGGCCAAGTTCGACGGCTGGTTCGCCGCCATCACCTTCGGGACGCTGGTGCTCTACATCGGCTTCACGGTGACCGTGACCGAGTGGCGCACGCACTTTCGGCGCGCCATGAACGAGCAGGACTCAAAGGCCAACACACGAGCGGTCGACGCGCTAATCAACTATGAGACCGTCAAGTACTTCTCGAATGAGAAGTTCGAGCAGAGCCGCTATGACGAAAACCTGCAGCGGCTGGAGCGCGTCTCGATCAAGTCGCAGACCTCTCTCTCGGTGCTGAACCTCGGCCAGAGCCTGATCATCGCCAGTGCGGTCACGCTGCTGGTGTGGCGCGCCACCGTGGGCGTGGTGGCCGGTACGATGACGCTCGGAGACCTGGTGCTTGTCAACGCGCTGATGATCCAGCTCTATGTGCCGCTCAACTTCCTCGGCGTGATCTACCGAGAGATCAAGCAGTCGATGATCGACATGGAAAAAATGTTCGCGCTGCTTGGCCAGAACCGCGAAATTGCTGATGCGCCCGGCGCCAAGCCCTTGCAGTATGCCGGGGGGGTGGTGCGTTTCGAGCATGTGGACTTCGGCTATGACGCCGACCGCACGATCCTGCACGACATCAGCTTCGAGATTCCCGCCGGAAAGACGGTGGCGGTGGTCGGCCCCTCGGGATCGGGCAAGAGCACTCTGGCGCGCCTGCTGTTTCGTTTCTACGATGTGAACTCCGGTCGCATCAGCATCGACTCGCAAGACATTCGCGACATCACGCAGCAAAGCCTTCGCCGGGGAATAGGCATCGTGCCGCAGGACACGGTGCTGTTCAACGACACGGTCGAATACAACATTGCCTATGGTCAGCCGGGTGCGGGCCGAACCGAAGTGGAAGGCGCGGCGAAGGCGGCGCACATCCACCACTTCATCAGCTCCACGCCGAAGGGCTACGAGACGATGGTTGGCGAGCGCGGGCTGAAGCTGTCTGGTGGTGAAAAGCAGCGCGTGGCCATCGCGCGCACTTTGTTGAAAAACCCGCCGGTGTTGATTTTTGACGAAGCCACCTCGGCGCTCGACTCGGCTAACGAGCGTGCCATTCAGGAAGAATTGCGCGGGGCCGCGCGCAACAAGACGGCGCTCGTGATTGCGCACCGCTTGTCCACCGTTGTTGACGCGCACCAAATCCTGGTCATGGAGCAGGGACGCATTCTCGAGCGTGGGTCGCACTCTGAACTGCTTGAACTCGACGGACGCTACGCCGATATGTGGCGACTGCAGCAGAGCTCGGCCGAAGAGGGCGAAGCGCTGTCGACGGCCTGAACCGAAGGCTTTCTCTGCGCCTGCTTAGAAGCTGGGTGCGGGGTGCGGGGTGCGTGCGTTGCGGCCCTTGCCCAAAGTTTCGACACCCACTGGCGCGTCAGTTTGGCCGCGCGCCGGTTCGCACCGCGACTCTGTGGAGCGTTGCCGCAGGCAGCTTCTGCTCGGCGCGGGTCGCTACACTGCCTGGCGTGGAAACCAAATGGCTGGAAGACTTCGTGAGCCTGGCAGAGACGCGCAGCTTCTCGCGCTCTGCCCAGTTGCGGCACGTCACGCAGCCGGCGTTCTCGCGCCGCATCCAGTCGCTCGAAGCCTGGGCCGGCATCGACCTTGTCGACCGTTCGTCGTACCCGACCCGCCTTACCCCTGCCGGCGAGACGGTGCACGCGCAAGCGCTCGAGATCCTCGGCTCGCTTCAGACCACGCGAAACATGATGCGAGGCCACAAGGCTGCCGGGCACGACATGATCGAGTTCGCAGTGCCGCATTCGCTCGCGTTCACGTTCTTCCCTCATTGGGTGATGGACCTGCGCAAGCGTTTCGGCGCTATGAAGAGCCGGTTGATCGCGCTCAATGTGCACGACGCGGTGATGCACCTCACCGAAGGAAGCTGCGACCTGCTGATGGCCTACCACCACCCGTCGCAACCGCTGCAGCTCAACCCGGACCGCTACGAAATGTTGAGTCTCGGCCGCGAGGCCCTGATCGCGTTCGCGAAAGCCGATGCCAACGGCCAGCCGCTTTTTCGCCTGCCCGGGCCACCTGGTCTTGGTGTGCCATTTTTGAGCTACGCCGAGGGCGCTTACCTGGGCCGGCTGGTCGAACAAATTACCAAGCTCTCAGCGGAGCCGCTGAACCTGGATCCGATCTTCGAAACCGACATGGCCGAAGGCCTCAAAGCCATGGCGATCGAGGGCCACGGCCTGGCCTTTTTACCGGCCAGCTCGGTCAAGAAGGAACTCAAGAGCAAGCGCCTGGTGCGGGCCGGACCGGTTGGCGCCCACGAGCTGACGATGGACATTCGCATCTACCGCGAGCGGCCTGAGATGGCCCGCCACAGCAAGCCCGGAGCCCAAGCGCTCTGGAAATTTCTTTCGGGCGCCGAGCGCTAGTTGTAGTTTCTCAGCGCGTTGTTCTCGTGCGCAGAAGAAACTCGCGAACGACTTCGCCCAGCAAAGGTCGCGGCTGCTCCTGGGTCATTCAACGCGGCGCTGGCGTGTGCTCGATGTTCAACGAGGGCCCGCACATAGGACGGCTGGGCAAAGTCACCGCGTGGCCCGCTTTAGTCTTCACCATCAAACGCCCCGTACTCAAATGCAAAGGAGCCTTTCGAACTTGAGCAAGACAGGCGCGCAACAGAGCGAAAGTTAAGCGTCGAGTGCCGTAACGAGGAGGTGTCTGGCTTCACGGCGCGCGGAAGAGACTCGAAATTTGAGCGACCGCTCGTTGGGCACCTGTGGCCAGACAGACTCTAGATTCGAGCATAACGCGGGACGTGTTGATTTCGTTTTTACCCTCTGAGCGCGCGCTTCCGGTCAATGGGTGGTGGGCTCGTCGCTGCCGGAGTCGGCACCCAGGGCAGAGTCTCTCGCTGGGGTGTCGGCATCGACGGCGTAGGCCCCACTTGCCCAGGCGCCAAAGTCGTGATTCTTGCAGCGGGCGCTGCAGAACGGTCGGAATGAGTTCAGGCTCGAGTACACGCTCGGACCGCCGCACCCGGGACAACGAATGACACGCGGAGTTGTAGGCACCGTGGTCACGAACAAAGGGTCAACTCGAAGCTCGTGTCGGCCACGCTCGGTTTGAGCCGGCCTTCGCTGTCTTGGCGCATCAGCCGCACCGACACCATCAGCCGGTGACCGCTGATTTCTGGCACGAGCAGTTCGCTCTGAGCAAGGCGCACCCGCATCAGTTGGTAGTCCCGACCTTGCGGCAGGCTTTGCTGGTACTGGCCAGCGGGTGCGACCACCTTGTGTGGAACGCCCGAATCGCGCAGCAGGCCGATCAGTACTTGCAGCGCTTCGGCCAGCGGCATTAGCGAGCTGACCCAGTTCAACAAATCAGCACGCCTGCGGGTCGGCTCGAACTTCTGCCACGCGTAGTAGGCCGGCAGATCGAACTCGCAAGTGCCGCCGGGAATGCTGATGCGGCTGCGAATGCTCATCAGCCACTCGTTATGCGTGAGCGCTGCGCCGGCCTTGCCGACCAGTTGGTTCAGACCGTTGAAGGCATGGTCAATCTTCGTGATTACGGCGTCTAGCGCGCCTTCAGAGATTGACGGGTTGCCGCGGTAGGCGTTGAACTGGAGCTTGTGCTTTTCTAATTCTTTCAGCAGGTCTGACTTCAGGTCGGCGCGCGCCGCCACGTCCATGATCTCGAACACGGTGGACAGCGCGAAGTGGTGGTCGACCGAGGCGTCGCGGCCGATCAACTGCCCGAGGCGGTCGAACAAGTGTTCGAGCCGCAACATGGTGCGGGTGCTTTCGTTGAACGGATATTCGTAAAGGATCACGGTCAGTCTGATTAGCGATGCGGTGCGCGTGGAGTGGGGCAGGGAAAGACCCCACCGAGTTGTGATTGTTCCATAGCGAGCCTCATGCCAGCGGTGGCTGCCCCGTAGCGGGGTGCGCCCACGCACACCACAAGGAATGCAGCTCTTGGCTGAGTTG
Source organism: Burkholderiales bacterium (assembly GCA_038227445.1). Classification (GTDB taxonomy): domain Bacteria; phylum Pseudomonadota; class Gammaproteobacteria; order Burkholderiales; family Burkholderiaceae_C; genus LMDS01. The sequence continues at coordinate 7,537 of JBBRPV010000039.1, forward strand.
GCTGGGCGAGATGCCCTCATTGAAGATTACCGCATCGGCGCATGCGCGGCGCAACGCGCGGCTCGCTTGCCGGTCGATCACCGCTTGCACGGCGTCTGCCGCCCAGCCGGAGCGGGCGACCACGCGGGTCACCTGAGTCGTCTCAGGGCAATCGACGACGAGCACCTTGTGCACGCGCGCGCGCCAGTGCCCAGACTCGACCAACAGCGGCACGTCGAACACGACCACGGGTGCGCTGCTGGCCGCCGCCTGGTGCTCGGTCTCAATGCCGATCAATGGGTGAAGGATCGCTTCCAGGTGGCCGCGTGCCGTGTCGTCGGAAAATGCCAGCGAGCGCATTCGCTCGCGGTCTAGGCCGCCGTAAGCGTCGATAAAACGGACGCCGAAAGTCTGTCGAATAGCGTCGACCGCGGCACCGCCGGGCAGCGAGATCTGGCGCGCTATCGCGTCGGTGTCGACAATCATGGCGCCAAGCTCAGCGAGCAGCGCCGCCGCTGTGCTCTTGCCGCTGCCGATGCCGCCGGTCAGGCCGATTCTCAGCGCCGGGTGTGTCACGCCGGAAACCACAGGCGAGACAGCTGCGCGCCGAAGAACAGCGCAACGATGCCGCCACCGGCGAGGTAGGGGCCAAACGGAATGGGCACGCTCCGGTCGTGGCCGCGCAGCGTGATCATTGCGATTCCGACCACCGCTCCGACCGCCGACGACAGCAGGATGATCGACGGAATCAGCTGCCAGCCCATCCACGCACCGAGTGCGGCGAGAAGCTTGAAGTCGCCCATGCCCAGCCCTTCCTGTTTGCGGATCAGCCGGTAGGCGTGGTAGACGAGCCAGAGCGACCCGTAGCCTGCGATTGCACCCCAGATCGAGGCCTTGAGCGGCACAGGGGTCCAGCCCAGTGCCGATGCAGTGACGCCGGCCCACAGCAGCGGCAGCGTCAGGCTGTCGGGCAGGAACTGGGTGTCGAAATCAATCAAGGCCAAGGCGATCAGCGTGGCGATCAGGCCGCACCACAGAAGCGTGGCCGGGAGTGCCCCGAAGTGCCATCCGCAGGCGCCGAACAGCAGCGCGGTTGCGAGCTCTATCGCCGGGTAACGGGACGAAATCAGTGACTTGCACGCCGAGCAGCGGCCACGCAGCCACAGGTAGCTCAGCACCGGGAGGTTCTCGTACCAGGTGATCTCGTGCCCGCACGAGGGGCAACGAGAGCGTGGCCGCGAGAGCGTGATCGGCGCCGGCTCTTCAATGGTGACGCCCAGCACCTCGGCGCTCTCGATCTTCCAGGCCCGCTCCATCATCAGCGGAATGCGGTGAATCACGACATTCAGGAAGCTACCGACAAGCAGACCGAGCACGGCCAGGAAATACGGGGACAGCAGCAGCTCGACGGTCTGAGCGTCGATCAATTCAAGCACCATCGATGCGTTTAGACGACTTGACCGAGCTTGAAGATGGGCAGATACATCGATACCACGATGCCACCGATCAAGGTGCCGAGAATCACGATGATGAACGGCTCCATCAGGCTCGACAGGCCTTTCACCGCTTCATCGACCTCGTCTTCGTAGAACTCCGCGGCCTTTCCCAGCATTTGGTCGAGCGAGCCCGACTCTTCTCCGATAGCGCACATCTGGATCACCATGGTCGGGAAGACGCCGGTCGTCTGCATTGAGGTGGTGAGGGCCGAGCCGGTGGATACGTCTTTTTGAATCTGCTCGGTGGCTTCGAGGAACACCGCGTTGCCCGATGCGCCGCCGACGGAGTCGAGTGCTTCGACCAGCGGTACGCCGGCCGCAAACATGGTCGACAGAGTGCGAGTCCAGCGTGCCACGGCCGACTTGTTGACGAGTTCGCCGAACACCGGCACCCGCAGCAGCATGCGGTCCATGGCCTTTTGCATTCTTAACGAGCGCTTCCACGACTGCAGGAAAAAGTACACGCCGCCGCCGATCACGCCAAAGATCAGGTACCAGTACTTGACGAAGAACTCAGAGATCGCCATCACCACGAGCGTGGGGGCTGGCAGCTCGGCGCCGAAGGACGAGAACACTTCCTTGAACGCCGGAATCACGAAGATCATGATTACCGAAAGCACCACAAACGCAACCACCATCACGGCAACCGGGTAAATCAACGCCGACTTGATCTTGTTCTTGATCGCCATCGTCTTTTCCTGGTAGATGGCCAGGCGGTCGAGCAGCGTTTCGAGAATACCGCCTGCTTCACCTGCTTCAACGAGGTTGCAATAAAGGGCGTCGAAGTACAGCGGGTGCTTGCGGAAGGCAGAAGACAGGCTGGTGCCGGTTTCCACGTCGCTGCGAATGTCGACCAGCAGGCGTGTCATCTTGGCGTTCGTGCTGCCGCGGGCGACGATGTCGAACGACTGAATTAGCGGCACCCCGGCGCGCATCATCGTGGAGAGTTGGCGAGTGAATACGGCGATGTCTTTCTGCTTAATCGCCTTGCCGCCCGATAAGCGCCGCTTCTTGACCTTGCTGACGAGGATGCCCTGGCGCCTCAGGCTTGCGCCCACCTGGGCTTCGCCCCCGGCGCGCATCTCGCCGCGAACGGTTTTGCCGTTCTTGTCCTTGCCTTCCCATTCGAAGACGATTTCCTTGATGCCCTTTACCGCGGTTGCAGTCGCCATGGTGTGCTTCGGGGAAGCGGATCCCCGTCCCTTCGATAGTGTTTGGTTATTCGTTCGTCACTGAGATTACTTCTTCGAGCGTCGTGGCGCCGTTGCGCACCTTCACCAGGCCCGACTGCCGCAGGTCGCGCACCCCTTCGCGCTGCGCCTGCGTTGCGATGTCCATCGAGGTGCCTTCATTCAGGATGATCTTCTGAATCGCCTCGGTGATCGGCATCACCTGGTAGATGCCGACGCGGCCCTTGTAGCCGTTGTTGCATGCCGAGCAACCCACCGCGCGATACGGTCGCCACGTGCCATCCAGATCGGCAGCATTGAAGCCTGCCTTGAGCATGGCCTCACGGGGGTAGTCGGCCTGCGCTTTGCATGTTTCGCACAGCTTTCGCGCCAAGCGCTGTGCCGTAATGAGCAGCACGCTGGAGGCGATGTTGAAAGGCGCAACACCCATGTTGAGCAGACGTGTCAGCGTGGTCGGCGCGTCGTTGGTGTGCAGTGTCGACATCACCATGTGGCCGGTTTGGGCCGCTTTGATTGCGATATCGGCGGTCTCAAGGTCGCGAATCTCGCCGACCATGATGATGTCCGGGTCCTGGCGCAAGAAAGATTTAAGCGCGGCAGAGAAGGTGAGCCCGGCTTTGTCGTTGACATTTACCTGGTTAACGCCAGGCAGGTTGATTTCGGCTGGATCTTCCACCGTCGAGATGTTCACCCCCGGCTGGTTTAGGATGTTCAGGCAGGTGTAGAGCGACACGGTCTTGCCGCTGCCGGTCGGGCCGGTGACGAGCACCATGCCGTAAGGGCGCTGTATGAGCTTGAGGAGCCGGTCTTTTTCGATTTTTTCGTAGCCGAGCGCTTCGATGCCGACCTTTGCGCTACTCGGGTCGAGAATCCGGATCACGATCTTCTCGCCGAAAAGCGTGGGCAAGGTGCTGACCCGAAAGTCGATCGCCTTCGAGCCGAACTTGAGCTTCATGCGGCCGTCTTGAGGCACGCGCTTTTCGGCGATGTCGAGCCGTGAAATCACCTTGATGCGCGACGAGAGTTTGTCCTTGATGGCGATCGGCGGTTGGGTGATTTCTCGCAGCTCGCCATCAATGCGAAACCGTACGCGGTAGTGATACTCGTAAGGCTCGAAGTGCAGGTCGGAAGCACGTGCGTTGATCGCGTCGATCAACATTTTCTGCAGGAATCGCACGACCGGCGCGTCTTCGACATCGGAGGTCGGCTCGTTCGATTCCTGCGGTGACGTGACGTCGTCGGTGACATCGAATTCGAAGTCACCCGACGACATCGACTCCAGTGTTTCGCTGGCACTCGCACCGCTGGCCTCCAAGATCTTCGCGAGCTTGTCGTGTTCGACGATGACCCACTCGGGCGAAAGCTGGGTGGCGAACTTGATGCGCTCGACGGCTTCTTGGTCGGTCGGATCGGCGCCGCCGATGAAGAGGCGGCTACCACGCTTGCCGAGCACGACAACTTGGTACTGAGCGGCGAGTTTGCCATCGATAACGTTTCGCGGAATGCGTTGCGGGTCGATTGACGACAGGTCGAGCAACGGAAGCGCGAGCGCGTTCGACAATGTGTGGGCGAGATCGGCCGGAGACACCGCACCTGCGGCGATGACCAAGGCGACGAAGCTGCTGCGGTTGTCCTTGGCGCTACGAACCAAGTCTTCAGCGACTTTGGCCTGTAACTTGCCGGCGTGCACGAGCACGCGCGCGACCCCTGAGAGCGCGGACTGTGGAGTTTCGGCCAATGTATCCACTGATCTTTGGTTCAAGTCATACTGCAAAAAAGCAAATGATCATCTCCGATTCACTAAACGCTGTAAACGTGTTCGGCGTTAGCGCTCGCCAACAATTCACGCTCGGCTCTTCCGCGATTGAAACAGATTGAGCAGTGCATGGATGGCAGGAAATGAGCCGGACATCGCCGGATATTCGCAGCACTGCCTGACGGATGCAAGGCTTGCAAAATCAGGGCTCGCAAGGCGTTTGAAGGTCCCTGCGAGTGCAGAAAGTGACGATGAAGGTGAGCAGGTTAGCACGCGTTTTCGAGAACCGAGTTTCGGATTTCGCGAGCTTCTGCTTCGTGCGTGCTGCGTCTCTGGCAAGCGCCAGAAAAAAGTTTTGGCTTCCATCGAAGCCGCCTGCACGAGCGAAAAGTGTGGTCGGGGTGAGAGGATTCGAACCTCCGGCCTCTACGTCCCGAACGTAGCGCTCTACCAGGCTAAGCTACACCCCGATTTTCTGGCTGCTTGAAGCGAGACCGTCGCCAAGCAACTCAAGTAGAGCGCTCGACTGATCGGACGCAAAATTCTAGCAGAGCTTCAAGGAAGACCGAGGGCGAGAGAGCGCCGAGACACTCGGCCGCTTTGTCGGCCTCGGCGCGAGCCGCCTCGCGGGTTGCGGCAATGGCCCCGGAATGTCGAACGATCGCGACGATGTCGGGAAGGCGCGCAACCTCGCCATGCTCGATTGCGTGTCGCAGCAGTGCTCGCTCTTCGTCTGTGCCCCGTTCCATTGCGAGCAAAAGCGGCAGCGTCGGCTTACCCTCTCGCAGGTCGTCGCCGACGTTCTTGCCCAACTGTTCTGTAGCGCCTTCGTAGTCCAACAAGTCGTCGACCAGTTGGAACGACGTGCCGAGGGCTCGACCATAAGCGGCGCAAGCCTCTTCGACCGCCGGTTCCGCGTCGGCGAGTATCGCGCCAAGCCGAGCGCTGGCTTCGAACAGCTTGGCCGTCTTGAACCGAATGACCCGCAGGTAGTCGTCGACCGAGATGTCCGGGTTGTGCATGTTCATCAGCTGCAGAACCTCGCCCTCGGCTATCACGTTCGTTGCGTCGGCCAAGACTTCAAGCACGCGCATTCGGTTGACTGAGACCATCATCTGAAAAGCGCGGGAATAGACGAAGTCGCCGACCAGTACGCTAGCGGCATTACCGAACAGTGCGTTGGCTGTTTGCCGTCCGCGGCGCAGTGCCGACTCGTCAACCACATCGTCATGCAGCAAGGTCGCGGTGTGAATGAATTCAACCGTCGCCGCCAGTTCGAAGCGATCTGCGCCGGCAAAGCCGAGCGCGTTGGAAAACAGCAACACGAGCTTCGGGCGAATGCGCTTCCCACCGGCGCTGATGATGTAAGTCGCAATTTGGTCGATCAAGCCGACATCCGACGCCAGTCGGCGACGAATGACGGCATCCACCTGCTGCATGTCCGCAGCTAGCACGGCCTCAATGCTTTGAAGCGCGTTGGGTGCCGACTTTGTCGCGAGGAAGGGGGTCGAGGTGGATTGCACGCTGGGCTCGGGTAAGACTGGCGATTATAGAAAGCGGTGCGGCCCGAGGCCCGAGGCCGACCTCATTAGGGCAGCGACGGCGAAAGTCGGGGGCGACGTCAGTCTAAGACGAAGAACTGCGTGCTAGAATCGACGGCTCTGCGCGTTGTGCAGTGGCGTTGCGCGGTTGATTAATTCTGCGCGCGCGGTAAGTCAATCGAAAGGGCTGATATATGTACGCGGTCATAAAAACCGGTGGCAAACAATACAAAGTTGTCGCAGGCGAAAAGATCAAAATAGAACAGATCGCTGCGGATGTTGGCCAAGAGATCATGATCGACCAGGTGCTGGCCATTGGTGTCGGTGCCGAACTGAAGGTCGGGACTCCCTTGGTGACAGGCGCGAGCGTAGTGGCCACGGTTGTGGCTCATGGCAGGCATGACAAAGTGCGAATTTTTAAGATGCGACGTCGCAAGCACTATCAAAAGCGGCAAGGTCATCGTCAAAACTTCACCGAGATTCAAATCGGTGCAGTGAACGCATAACCGGGCCACAAGCCCAGTCAAGGAGCTACAAGCATGGCACAGAAAAAAGGCGGTGGTTCCACACGGAATGGCCGCGACTCACAACCGAAGATGCTTGGCGTAAAGGTGTTCGGCGGCCAGAAGATTCCGGCCGGTGCGATCATTGTGCGCCAGCGCGGTACCAAGTTCCACGCCGGTACCAATGTCGGAGTCGGCAAGGACCACACCTTGTTTGCGTTGGTCGACGGCGAAGTCAGCTACGCCATTAAGGGCCCGCGCAATCGCCAGACGGTGTTCGTCAAGAGTCTGTGACTTTCCGGCTGCACGAGCGGTCAGAAATTCAGAAGCCCCGGCCCGCCGGGGCTTCTGCGTTTGAGCGCTGATTCGCTATGCGCTCACATCCTTTCAGGCTGTTTGATTGAGACTTGCTGCGGCGATGGTCGCCGCTCATTCTCATTGGCGTGGGCGTCTGGTTGATCGTCAACCGCCGGCCTTCTGGCAAGCACCCTTCACAGGGCAGTGACAAAGAAACATGAAATTCGTCGACGAAGCCACCATAGATGTGGTGGCTGGTGATGGTGGGAACGGCTGTATGAGCTTCCGCCGCGAAAAGTTCCTGCCGTTCGGTGGCCCGAATGGCGGTGACGGCGGCCGTGGTGGAAGCGTCTTTGCGGTCGGCGACCGCAACCTCAATACGCTGATCGACTTTCGATACGCGCGCCGCCACGAAGGCCGGCGCGGCGAGAACGGACGCGGCTCCGACCAGTATGGCGCGGCTGCCGAAGATATCGTCATGCGCATGCCGATGGGCACGGTCATCACCGACACCGAGACCAACCAGGTTGTGGCTGAACTGTTGGTGCCCGACGAAAAGGTACTGATCGTCAAGGGCGGTGACGGCGGCTTTGGCAACCTGCACTTCAAGACCAGCACAAATCGCGCACCGCGCCAGAAGACGCCGGGCTGGCCTGGCGAGCAGAAGAAGCTCAAGCTCGAATTGCGCGTGCTGGCGGACGTGGGTTTACTGGGCATGCCTAACGCGGGCAAGTCTTCGCTGATTACAGCAATTTCGAACGCGCGGCCGAAGATCGCAGACTACCCATTCACCACGCTCCACCCCAATCTCGGCGTGGTGCGCGTCGCGCCCGAACAGAGTTTTGTCGTTGCCGACATCCCGGGTCTGATCGAAGGCGCGTCTGAAGGCGCCGGTCTCGGTCACCTGTTCCTGCGCCACCTGCAGCGCACGCATTTACTGCTGCATCTCATCGACTTTGCGCCCTTCGACGAAGCGGTCGACCCGGTCGGGCAGGCCAAGGCCATCGTCGGCGAATTGAAAAAGTACGATCAAGCGCTCTACGAAAAGCCGCGCTGGATCGTCCTCAACAAGATGGACATGGTGCCGGCCGAAGACCGGGAAAAAGGCGTCAAGGATTTCGTCAAACGCTTCAAGTGGAAGGGCCCGGTGTTCCAGATCTCTGCCCTCACGCGCGAAGGTTGTGACACTCTGATCCGCGCGATCTACCAACACGTGTCGGCACTGAAGAACGTGATCCCTGACGACCCGGATCCCCGCTTCGACGAGGCCGGAGCGAAACCTGCGCCATGAGTGAAGCGCTGCTGCGCGCGCGGCGCATCGTCGTCAAGGTCGGCTCCAGCCTCGTGACCAATCAGGGCCGTGGTGTCGATCCCGACGCGGTGGGCAACTGGTGCCGGCAGATGGCCCAGCTCGCCGGCCACGGGCGCGAGGTTGTGATGGTGTCCAGCGGTGCCATCGCAGAAGGCATGAAGCGACTAGGCTGGGTGACGCGGCCGAAGGAAATCCACGAACTGCAGGCTGCCGCGGCAGTCGGGCAGATGGGCCTCGCACAAATTTACGAATCGAAGCTGCACGAGCACGGCATGGGCAGCGCGCAGGTGCTACTCACTCACGCCGACCTCGCTGACCGCGAGCGGTACTTGAACGCGCGGTCGACCTTGCTCACGCTCTTGTCACACCGCGTCATTCCGGTAATCAATGAAAACGACACGGTTGTCACCGACGAGATCAAGTTCGGCGACAACGACACCCTCGGCGCGCTGGTCGCTAATCTCGTCGATGCGGACGCCTTGGTGATCCTGACCGACCAGCGCGGCCTGTATTCTTCAGATCCACGCAAACACGTCGGCGCGCGGTTCATTGACGAAGCGCGCGCCGGCGACCCTGAACTTGAAACCATGGCCGGCGGCGCCGGCTCCAGCATCGGTCGCGGCGGCATGCTCACCAAGGTGCTCGCCGCCAAGCGCGCGGCCAGCAGCGGCACGAGTACGGTCATAGCTTACGGGCACGAGCCCGACGTGTTGGTGCGCCTGGCCGCTGGCGAGCAGATCGGTACCGCGTTGATCGCGCCGACCCAGAAACTCGCCGCCCGCAAACAGTGGATGGTCGACCACTTGCAGCTGCGCGGCGCGGTGGTCATAGACGACGGCGCGGCGCGCAAGGTCCGCGACGAAGGCAAGAGTTTGCTGCCAATCGGCATGACCGAAGTGCATGGCGAATTTCGCCGCGGCGACGTGATCGCCGTACGAAGCCTCGCGGGCGCGGAGCTGGCTCGTGGCTTAACCAATTACGCCAGTCGCGAAGCCCGACTGATCGCGCGCAAGCCGTCAGGCGAGTTCGAGAAGCTGTTGGGCTATACCGCCGAACCCGAAATGATCCACCGCGACAACCTCGTGCTGGTTTAAGAGGACGCAAACGAATTAATCTATCCTGCAACTGGTTGGGGGATCCCCACTTCGTCCAACCAGAGCCAGGTACGGATGCCCGGTTTGATCGTTCCTTGTGCGCCATGAGGCCTCGAGCGCCATTACCCAAAAAACGGCAGCAAACTGCACCTTGGAACGCAGGAGGCGGGCTTGGAAGAGCGGTTTGGCGGTCGATTTTCTGGCAGATGCAGGACAACAGTGAGGGCTAGCCGTCGAGCTTGGGCGACTGACCGGCCCGCTTGGCCCGGCGCAGGAACGCCCGGCTGGTGAACACTGGCCCGTTGTCGGTGCGCTCGGCCTGCAGGTAGCCTCGAAACCACGCCGCCGGATCCAGCCGCCGCGTGAGGTACTGGCCTCCGATGCCGCAGTCCACAGCCATGTCCACGCAGTCGGGGCGAAAATCATTGGCCACGGTCATGCACTTCAACCGCCGGCCATTGCACAGGCTGTCCGAGACAAACACCATGCTCCCGCTCGCGTTGGCGTGGCTGGCAGCCTCCAAGGGCCTGTGCAGCCCCACAGGGCGCTTGGCCTCGGTGCGCTTGCGCACAGCAAAATCGACCACCCGGTACAGTCTTTCCACGCGCTTGTGGCTCACGCCGGAGCGGGCCGCGCGCAGCCGATCATGAACGCGACGGTAGCCGGAGCGGCTCGCGCTGCAGCTCGATGGTCTTGATGGCGTCACTCAAGGTCTGGTTCGTTTAGATTGGTACGACAGGGTGGCATCAGGTCATTCGAGCACGACGCGGGCTTCGTCCGGCAGGTGGCACAGGCCGACGAAGACAACCGCTAGCGACGCGGTGCAGGACAAGCTGAGGTCGTGGCCAGCGAATAGAGCCTGGAGCCGGGCTCGTGTTCAGCATGCGCGGCTCGAATACGGAGTGTTGCGAGTTCAAGCTCGTCTGCGCTGCGATGAACCTGCGCCGGATGGCAACGATGGCGATGTGAAGGGCAGGACGAGACAGAAGTCCCCCGTGCAAAGCCCTGAGCCAAGGCCCAGTCCGCTGATCAACGACGGATCGTCACAAAGGCCCGAACTCGAAATCTGCGGCAGCTGAGACCCGCCGGGCGGGTAGCCGGCCGCGTAATCGTTCGGCCGCGCAGACTCCTGGCCGATCAACCTCAAACGCTTTACCAAGGCGTTGCGCCACAAGTTGCTTCTAATCGGACCTGGGCAGTGCCGGCGTCAGAATAATCCTGACACTCGAGTGGTTCCAATGGGTGTGGGCGCTGGTGCCTCGGCGCTACAGTGACTTGTGCACAGAAAGGCTCATCAGCAGCTGTACGCTTTGCTTGGGTAATCAAGGGAGGGGGGTGAATGGATACGCTTGCATCGTTCTTTGGTCGCAATGGCTTTCTACCTCACGGCTACTGCTTTACCTGGACTCCGGGTCTTCTGTGGACCATGGTCGTTTCAGATCTGGTGATTGCCGGCGCCTACCTCTCCATTCCGATGGCCATCATCAGCTTCGTGCGGCGACGCGATGAGCCGTTGAAAACAGGGGTGGCGTGGCTCTTCTGCGCCTTCATCGTGGCCTGCGGCACCACGCACATGATGGACGTATGGACCATTTGGCAGCCCGACTACGGGCTGCAGGCGTTGACCAAGGCGGTAACGGCCGGCATCTCGCTGGTGACTGCGATTGCCTTGTGGCCGCTGCTTCCCAAGGCTTTGAAGGTTCCCACGGTGGCGCGACTGCAGTCGACCATCGCATTGCTCGAAGCTGAAGTGCAGCGGCGCCTGACGGCCGAAGACACCCTGGCCGAAGTCCAGCAGAGCCTGGCGGTGACGCTGGCCAGCATCGGTGAAGGATTCATTGCCACTGACCGTGCGGGCCGCGTCACGCGAGTGAACGGCGTTGCCGAGCGCCTGACCGGGTGGTCTCAGGCACAAGCCATAGGGCAGAGTTTCTGGGAGGTGTTCGAGCGTGAGGATCGACCACCGAGCTACGCGTTGAAAAGTCCGGTCGAAGTGATGATTGAGCAGGGCCTGACCGTCGACACGGTTCTTCACCTCGTCGTCATCTCTCGCGAAGGCCGGCGGACCGCGGTGGAAATGCAATCTGCGCTGACATTGCAGGGCGATGGCACGGTGCGTGGCCTGGCCATCGTTTTGCGCGACATGACCTATTCGGTTCGCGCTGAGGCCGAGTCGGCACGGCTGGCCGCGATCGTTGACTCTTCCAGCGACGCCATCATCAGCAAGACGATGGAAGGCCGAATCACGACTTGGAACCGTGCCGCCGAGGTTATGTTCGGCTACAGCCCCGACGAAGCGATCGGGCAGCCCGTGCAGATGCTCATTCCGGCTGACCGGGAAGACGAAGAAATGCGCATCCTGGCGGAGTTGAACCGAGGGCAACAAGTCCCCGCCTTCGACACCAAACGCCTCACCAAAGACAAACGACTGCTGGACGTGTCGGTTAGCATTTCGCCGATCCGCGACAGCAACGGGCGGCTGATCGGGGCATCGAAGATCGCCCGAGACATCACGCGCCAGCGGCTCGACGCAGCGGCGTTGCGCGAGAGTGAAGAGCGGCTGCGGTTCACGCTCGAATCCGCGCGCATCGGCGACTGGGTCCTCGACCTCGAGACCGGCCGCGCGGGGCATTCGCTGATCCACGACCGCTGTTTCGGTTTCACAGAGAAGCAAGCCGAATGGAACTTTGACAAGTTCATTGCCCACGTGCACCCGCACGACCGGGCCGAGGTCGAACAGACCTTGCAGGTGGCGATCACCGAGCTGCGCGATTGGTCCCTGCAGTGCCGGGTGATCTGGGCTGACGCCAGCGTGCATTGGCTAAGCGTGCACGGCAGTGCGCTGCACGAGATCGACGGCGAGAAGCCGACACGCATGGTGGGCATCGTGAGCGACATCACCGAGCAACGCCAGGCCGAAGATGCGCGGCTGAAGGCCCAACGCCTAGAAGCCGAGAACCGCCAGATCCAAGAGGCGAACCGACTCAAGAGCCAGTTCCTGGCCAACATGTCGCACGAGCTGCGCACGCCGCTCAATGCAGTCATAGGCTTCGCAGATTTGCTCCACGCGGGTTTCGTGAAACCCGCGTCGCCGCAGCACCACGAGTACCTTGGCCTCATCGGCACCAGCGGACGCCACCTTCTGCAGTTGATCAACGACCTGCTCGACCTGTCCAAGGTCGAATCGGGCAAGCTGGATTTTTTCCCCGAAACTGTTGACCTCCCGACGCTGCTCAAGGAGGTGAAAGACATCTTGCACATGGTGAGCGAGCGCAAAAATATTGTGGTCACGACACACGTCGACCCTGCAATCGCCGAACTCAGGCTCGATCCGTCGCGGTTGAAGCAAGTTTTGTACAACTATCTTTCTAACGCGATCAAGTTCACTGCGGAAGGCGGCAAGGTGACTGTCAGGGCCTGGGCGCAGGGCGCTGAGCATTTCCGCCTCGAAGTCGGCGATACGGGCATCGGCATTGCCGCGGCTGATTTGTCCCGACTTTTCACTGAGTTCCAGCAACTTGACACTGGCTTCAGCAAGCAGCACGAGGGCACAGGTTTGGGTCTCGCGTTGACGCGGCGGCTGGTGCAGGCGCAGGGCGGAAGTGTTGGAGTTTGCAGCACCCTTGGAAGGGGCAGCGTGTTCTATTTGGTCCTGAACCGAATTCATGGAACCGATACGCTTCGGGCCAAATCGCCGGGCAGCGCCATCAGGTCGCCTGATCGTGCCCTGGTGATCGAAACTGACCAACGGGATCAAGACAGACTCGCGGCGGCGTTTGCGGATGCTGGCTTCGAGGTGGATGCGGCGTCCGACGCCGACGAGGCCTTGCGCAGGGCACGCGGTATTCGGTATGCAGCGCTGACACTCAACCTGGGCGTGCCTCGCCAACGCGGCCTCGACTTGCTGGCAGCTATACGCAACCAAGGTGCAAGCCATGCGACGCCCGTGGTCGGCATGACGATGCCCGCAGAAAGCCTGTCCGCCAATTTTTCGATCGCCAACTTGCTTTGCAAGCCGATCCGCAGTGACGAAATCGTGCGCGCAATGGCGCCATTCAAGTTGTCGAAGCTCCGACGCGCCAACGTGTTGGTGATCGACGACGACCAGAGCGCGCTCGATCTGATGCTCGCAACGCTTAAAAGCATCGACATCGACGCCGTTTGCCTGCTCGACGGGCGCGACGCGTTGCGAGACATTGACCAGATTCGACCGGACGCGATCATTCTCGATCTGATGATGCCCGGGTTCGACGGTTTCCAGGTGCTCGATGCGCTGCAACGGCTGCCCGCATGGCGGCACTTGCCCGTGTATATATGGACCAGCCTAATACTGGACGATGAGGAGTACGCTATGTTGGCGCGGTCTGTGCGGGCCATCCTGACCAAGGGCGGCGGTGCTATGGAAGACATGCTTGAAAGCGTAAGCCGATGTCGCGCTACGCTCGGAGCTGCGCTGGACGAGGTGCCGCAGTGAGCGCGCCCCGGGTGCTCATCGTCGACGACAACGCGATGAACGTGATCATCGCGCAGGTGGTGCTGAACGCTGACGGCTTCGAGGTCGAATCAGCCACCGACGCCCGTGAGGCACTTCAACAGATCGGAGCCTTTCGCCCGGAGCTGATCTTGATGGACATTCAACTGCCTGGCATAGACGGGCTGGAGTTGACTCGCCAGATCAAGGCCGAGCTGTCAAGCCGGCACATCGTGATCGTGGCCTTCACCGCGTTTGCCATGAGGGGCGATGAAGCGAAGATGCGCACCGCCGGATGCGATGGCTACATATCGAAGCCTATTGACGTCAACCGATTTGCCGGTCAGGTCCGCTCGCTGCTTCCGACGCCGGCGGGCGATGTGGCTCGGTCGGAACACGGTGGCTCGAGTCCTTGTTGACGCTGGCCAGGATCGTGGCTCACCCCATCGAGGGCGCCTTTCGGGGCGGCTGAAAGCATCCCAATCCCCACGTGGCGCCCATCGTTCTAAGGGAGATGGCCTTTTGGCGGACATTGCAACTTGCGAACGACTTTGTTTCGTGTGTGGGTGTGAGCAAATTGCAGCCTTGTTCAATACCGCGCGGGTCGCGTCGTGTTTATTGGCGTCGCAGCTCGGCAGGCAGGTGCAATGCCTCTCGGATTCGGCGCATCGTGGCTCTGTCTGTTGGCAGCGGATTCGGCGCCTCGTCCTTTCGTGTGGAACGCGACGGGTCACCGCGACGAGGTGGTTCGCCAGCCTGCCGGCCACGAGATCGACGTGGCGGTCATGGGCCGCTCGCCACCCGAGCTGAGGACCGTGGCCAGCGCATTCGCGCAGCACCCGATCGCGCGCGACTGGTATGTGATGCACCTGGCGTCGCGCCAGGTGCCTCGAGTGGCGGCAGCGTTCGACCAGTTCTTGCGCGAGCAGGCGCCAGCCCAGGTTCAACGCCAGCTTGGCCACGTGTGCATGCCGGCGAGGAAGAAGCCTACGGCGCGAGTCGCAGCGAGCTCACTCGCCAAACGCTGAAAAATCTCGTCTAAAGCATCAGCGTTTTTTGCCGTGGCGAGCTGCCAGAATCGGTGCTCGCAGGCGCCCCGCCTGCCAGCCTAGGCTTACAGCGCCCCATGCTCAAATGGATCTTTAAGAAAGACAAACCCTCTGCCGTGCTGCCTTCGGCGACCGGCCGGCCCGAGCTTGTCGAAGCGGCCGCGGCCACCCATTGGCCGCTGAATTTGCACAGCGCTTTGGGTGACGATACGGCGCTGCTGGTTCTGTTGCGAGAGCGTGCACCGGTTGACGTGAAGATGGCTGCTGTGGCCGCACTCGGCAGCGAGGGGGCATTGAAAACGGCCGAACGCGAACACCGCGATCACGACCGGCGTGTGCATCGGCTCGCCAAGCAGCGCCATCTTGCGCTGGTGGCGCTGCGCGAGACCGCTGAGCAGGCGGGGCGATTGATCGACACGGCCCGGGCTTTGCTGGGTGAGCCGCTGATTCCATCGAACCGCCTTGTTGCGCTCGACCGCGCCTGGCACGCGCTGAATCTCACGCTGCTCGACGCCGAGCGCCGCGGCGAGTTTGAGGCATTGCTGGTGCAGCTCGGCGCGCTGACGCGCGAACGCGGTGATCGGGTGCTGAAGATTGAACGCTGGTCGGTCGAAGCGCGCGAACTGTTGGCGGGCATGCAGGCGGCGTTCGCCGCCGCGGCGTCTGGCAGCGAAAGCCGCAGCGCGCTCTCCAGCGCCGTGAGTCTGGCGCAGACCGCGCTCGACGCCGCCCCGGCGGTAGACGCCTGTGCTGCGCTGAAGCTGGCCCTGCAAGGTGCGTTGCGAACTGGCGCCGAGCTCGACGAGCGTCTGGCCGTGCTAGACACGCTGCTCCAAGCGCCCTCGGCCGCGCAGCGCGCGGCCCCGGCTGAACAGGCTTTGGTCGAAGCCCAGGCCGACGCCAACACGGCCGCTGCCGCGCTCGGCGACCCGGCATCGCGCTGGTCGCAGTTCGCGCCGCTGGCCGACGCGGCGCTCGCTGCCGCGCTGAAGCAGCGGCACGACCTGTTGCTGCAAGCGCGTGACGACGCGAAGCAGGCGCACCGGGTCGAGCAGCGCGCCCGTGCGCGGGGCATGCGAATCGAGAAGGTCGAAAGTCTGACGACGGCCCTGGAGCAGGCCGAAGCCGCACTCGCCGCCGGCCACCTGGCCGACACCCATCGACACCTGATTGGGATCGACGAGCTGCTGCACGCCGGCGCGCAGGCCGCATCGCAGCGTGCGCGCATAGAAGCCGTGCAGGCCGAATACACCCGGCTCAAAGGTTGGCAGCATTGGGGCGGTGGCCTCGCGCGCGACGAGCTGGTGTTGCAGGTCGAAGCGCTCGCCACGCTGGCGCCTGGCCAGGCCGGGCCAGGCGGTGTCAAGCTCTCGATCCGGCAGCGCGCCGAGCTGATAGACGAGCTACGGGCGCGTTGGAAAGAGCTCGACCGCCTCGGTGGCGCGACCAGCCGTGCACTGTGGCAGCGCTTCGAAGCTGCGCTAAAGGTGGCCCATGAGCCTGTGGCCGCGTGGCACGAAGTGCAGCGCGCAGCGCGGCAGCAAAACCTGCTGACGCGCGACCAGCTCGTCGACGCCTTGAACGCGCTGGCGCTGCCCGATGAAGCGGCCGGCGACGTGGCGCCCGACTGGAAGCTACTGTCGTCTGCGCTCGACCGCTTTCACACCGAATGGCGCAAGCTCGGGCCGCTCGAACACACGGTTGCGCACCAGCAGCGCGGCGCGCTGCACGACCGAATGGTGGCCGCGGTGTCGCGGCTTGAAGTGCCGCTGAACGATGCCCGGCATCGAGCCGAGCAAGCGCGCGAACGGCTCATTGCCCGCGCTGAGGCCTTGGCAGCCCATGCTTTGATCGAGCCACAGGCCCGCGAATTTGTTGGCAAGGTGCGCGAGCTGCAGGCTGAGTGGCAGCAGCACGCCGCCTCCGTGCCGCTGGCGCGCGCTGCTGAAAACGCGTTGTGGGGGCGCTTCAAGGCCGGCACCGACGCCGTGTTCGCGGCGCGTGACGCGGTTTTCAACGCACGCGAAGCAGAGTTCCAGGCTCACGGTGCCGAGCGCGCCGCGCTGATCGCACGGCTCGTGGCGCTGCCCGCCGATGCGGCGCCGGCCGAACTCAAGCGCACGCTCGCCGAGGTCGACGCGCAGTGGCAGCGCGTCGGGCCCGCTCCGCGCAGCGACGCCGCGGCGCTCGACGTGGGTTTCCGTACTGCCCGTGACGCCGCGCAGCGCCAGCTGGCGTCGCACGGTCAACGCAGTTGGCACGCGGTCTGCGATGCGTTGGCAGCCAAGCTGGCGCTCTGCGAGGCGCTCGAAAATGAAACAAGCGCTGCGGTGGCGCGAGCCACGCTGGAGCAGGCCTGGGCTGGGCACACGTTGCTGCCGGCGCTGTGGGAACAAGTGCTGGCACGGCGCGCTGCGCTGAACAGCGTGGCGAAGGGCGAGCCGGAACCGGTCACCGCACCTACCGACGAATTGTTGCTGCGACTCGAGGTTGCATTCGGGCTTGAGTCGCCGCCTGAGTTTGACGGGCCGCGCCGCGCGCTGAAGTTGCAGGCCATGAAGGCTGCGCTCGAGGCGCGGCCTTCGGCCGTGGCGCAGGCTGCACTCACACCCGACCAGTGGCTGGCCGCTGCGCTTGGCCGAGAGGCGCTCGGCGAGCCACAGCGGCAGCGCCTGCGCCAGGTCATCGCGGCGTTGCGCGAACGCGGCCCGTTGAAGGTGGGCTGAGAGCCAGCGAGCGCATCAAGCCTCCGTCGGCGTCTGGCGTTCGCGAAGAAGCGACCTGCGCAACACGGTGAGTCGCATCGCAGCGGTTGTGGCCCGCATGGTGAGGGAATCATCGGCGACACCCCACGCCGTTTATCTGGAACGCCAAGACCAGCGACCACCTCGCCCAAGCCAGCAGCGCCCGCCACCCTGAATGAGAGCCTTACTGGCTGATGCACGGCGCTGGGTTCCACAGGCCCTGACGAAAACCCGTTCTGCCTATGGATCGGTAGCAGGGCGGGCAGGCGCACAGTGCGTGCGAACACGGCGCGTGCCGCGACAGTCAGGATGCCGAATGCAGCCCCAGAAATGGTGGCCTGCGTTGACACCGCGTTTGGCCGTGCGCGCTTTCATTTCGCCGCCGCACAAAGGGCAAGGCAAAGCCAGTTCGGCCAATGCCGATTCGGACGGCGCTGACCGCACCTTGGCAATCGGAGCGACCGGAGCGACCGGAGCGACCGGGGGTGGCACTGCGACTTGAGCGGGTTCGATGCCGGTTGGATCCCCTTGCGCCCGTTCCTCGCGGGCTGCCTGCGCTCGACCTTGCAGCAACAAAGCCTGCAAGGCCGGGCCAGCGATGGCCCGGATGTTGTAGAGGTTCGCGGCCGCAGCGGCTTCGCGGCTGAACCGCCCTGCGCTGAGCACGAAGCAGCCGACGGCGCCTCGCGCTTGCATCGCCGCCCTGGCTGTCTGCACAGTTTCGATGCTGACCTTCTCGGCACGCCAGGCTTTGCAGTGCACTAGGTAGGTCTGTCGCTCCTTGCGAATCATCAGGTCAACGCTGGCGTCAGAGCCGGCAGCACCGGTTTCGCTGATGTGATAGCCCTGCAGCTTGAAGGCAAACGCCACGAGCGTTTCGAATTCGCGCCATCGCAGGGTCTGCACGTCGACCGAGTCGCTGTTGCCGCCGGGCGCTGCGCCGGTGGCGCGCCGCGCGCGCAGAGTGGCGGCTCCGACCACGATGAAGAGCGCCGGGACCAGGTATTGCAGCAGTTGCGTGTCCTGGGGGCCGGCGGCCGCTCGAAGCGCCACGTGCGACAGAATCGCCGCTCCGACCCAGGCCCACCAACGCACGGCAGCAACATGCGCCTTGCGCGTGGATTTTGGACGGTTGCTCGGTTTTTCGCTCATCACAAACAATATCGGCAAGCAGCGTCGGTGCTTGAGCCGAACGACAAGTTTTCGCCAGTGCTTCGTTGTGCGGCTAATGGTACTGCGGGCTGCGGCGTGCAGAACGCCGTCCGCCGACCGTGGCGGCACTGCGGTCCCGGATGCCGTGACATAGTCGGCGGCGCCTGCGCACCACAAGTGCGGTGTGCCGAAGACCGCGACGCTGCCGGCGATGTCGCTGCACTGGCGTGCGCCAAAGTGCTGAGCCTGAAGACGCTGCACACCGAAGGCGCATACGGCGGCAGGTGCGCCCGGGCCATCGAGCAAACCCACGGCGTCAACGGGGCTCTATGCCCTGTTTCGCAACAAGGCCCCAGAGTGCGACACGTATGGCACGCTGCGACTGGCGGGCGACTTGCTATGTCAACGATGAGCCGCGCGCGCAGACTAGGAACTTTCCCGGATTTGAGCGGGCGACGATTCAGGACTCTGGGCACTGCGTCGAGCGCGAGACCGAAAACTGACGCTCGGGGTCCTCTCTCCTTTGGGCGCCTGAGGAACTGTCGAGCGGGCGACGGCGTCGCCGGCTAAGCGTGAAGTCGGCTGTGCCTTGGCACACTGGCGAGCAGGAATTCCATCTGATCGGCGAGGATTTTCCGACCGCGCAGGATCATGTCTTCGTGCAGGTTGGGCACGTAGGGCAGGTAGATCAGCGACATGTTCGCCTCCTCCGGCAGGCGGTTGCCCTTGTGGCCATTGCACGGGCGGCAGGCGGTGATGCAGTTCATCCAGGTGTCGTGTCCGCCGCGCGAGGTGGGAATGACGTGTTCGCGAGTCAGTACGTCGAAGTGGCAGTGGTCTCCGCAGTAGGCGCAGATGCCGCGGTCGCGTGCGAACAGCTTCGGGTTTGACAACGCTGGCGTTTGCCGCCAGGCCCTGCTCGGCACCGAGCCCTTCACCGCGATGATCGGGTGCACCTCGATGCGTGACTGCAAACCCGTGCGGCGTTGCATGCCGCCGCGCAGCACGAAGAAAGTGTCGCCAAGTGTCCAAGCGACGCCATCGCTGGCGTAGATTACGGCTGCTTCCTTGGAGGAGATCCAGGCCTGCGGCCGACCGGAGATGTCGAGTTGCAGTACTTCCATGAGGCATTTAGCGTAATGCGTGAAGGAGTATTCCCTAAGGTCCCCATCATGCGCTCAAGGCATGAATTCTGCTAGGCGGCCCCAGCGGCTGCTTGCGCCCGTCATCGGCGTGTCACTCAACTCAGGGCGGGTAGAGCCCGCGCTCGCGGGCCATGAGGCGCGTCAGGCCGAGCAGTGCGCCGATGTGCGGCATGGCGACATTGAAGCGCGTGCCGATCTCGTGCACCGCGCTCACGAGCGCGTCGAGTTCAAGGGCGCGGCCAGCCTGCGTGTCTTGCAGCATCGAGGTCTTGAAGCCGCCGAGCTGGCGCGTAACCGCCATGCGCTCGCGGCCAGACTGCGTGATCGGGCAACCGATGCGCGCCCCAATCAACGCTGCTTCGTCCATCGCTCGCAGGATGAAATCGTGCGCCAGCGGGTCGTCGAGAATGACGTCTGTGGTGGCGCCGGTCAGTGCCGAAACGGGGTTCATCGTCATGTTGCCCCACAGCTTGAACCAAATGTCGTGGCGGATGTCTGCGCTGGCTTCGGCACACAAGCCGGCCTGGGCAAGCGCAGCGCAGACCGCGCTCGTGCGCGCCGAAGCACCGCCCGCCGGTTCACCCACGATCAGCCGGTCGCCGAAGCCGTGCTGCACCACGCCGGGCCGCGGGCTCGAGCACGTGAGATGCACGACGCAGCCGAGCACACGTGCGAGTGGGATCGCCGCCTCGACCCGGCCGTCGGCGTCGATGCTGGCCAGGCGCTGTGCCGTGGCCGCCGGCCCTCCGGCCTGCAGAAACCACCACGGCACGCCGTTCATCGCCGGCATCACCACGGTGTGCGCGCCGAGCAGCGGTTGCAGGTCCGGCGCTGCGGCGGCCAGGGCCGGCCCTTTCAGCGCAACGATCACCAGGTCTTGCCGGCCGAGCTCGTGCGCGTTGTCGCTGGCGCGGATTGATGTGCTTGTTTCCTGACCGGCCGCCAGCAGAAGCAGCCCGCGTTCGCGGAGCACAGCGAGGGTTTCGCCGCGGGCCAGCGCCGCCACCTCGAACCCGGCCGCCGCCAGCCGAGCAGCCAGAAAACCGCCCACCGCCCCCACGCCCACCACCGCGATCTTCATCGGCTCACCCCTTGCCAAACTCGGGGCGATGGTAGCGGTGGCGTGCTTGATGGCCGTCAACCGACCGACCGCCGAGAAGGGCAGAAGCAAGCTCGCCTAGGCGCAAATACCTAGAAAAAGACCGGAAATCAGCACTGGCTTAGCGGCGCAGCGCACCGATCTTCTGCAAAATAGCACGACCGTTCGATTTAACCACCAACCCCGGGGCACCACTTGCCGTGACAGACAACGCATCGACCACCAGCGAACCCGCTCGGGACGCCAACAGCACGCAGCGCTCGCTGTTGAAGGGTCGCCAAACCCGTGCGGCAATTCTAGAAGCCGCGTTGGCGCTGGCTTCGCAAATGGGCCTTGAAGGTTTGTCGATCGGCGCGCTGGCTGAAGTCACGCAGATGAGCAAGTCGGGCGTCTTCGCGCACTTTGGCTCGCGTGAAGAGTTGCAAATTTCGGTGGTTCGCGAGTACCACACCCAGTTCTCCGAAGAGATTTTTGAGCCCGCCATGGCTGCAGCGCGCGGGCTGCCGCGCTTTCGCGCACTGTTCGACCGTTGGTTCAAGCGTGTGTCGGTCGAGATCGACGCCGGCTGCATCTACATCAGCGGTGCGGTCGAGTTCGACGACCGACCCGGCCCGGTGCGCGACGCGCTCGTCGGCATGGTGCAAACTTGGCATCTTGCGCTGGTGCGTGCGATCGCCATCGCCATCGAAGAGGGCCACCTGCGCGCCGACACCGACGCGCAGCAGTTGCTCTTCGAAGTACACGGGCTGATCCTGGCGCTGCACCACGACGCCCGTTTTCTGCGTCGCCCCGGGGCTGAGGCGCGCGCGCGCGTCGGTTTCGAGAACGCTCTTTCGCATTACATCCCCGCGCATTCCGAAGCGCCCCGAACGCGTGCCAAGCGCGCCGCCCGGTAACCTTGGTTTTCCATTCAGGAGTTCACATGACCCAATACACCCCGCCCCTGCGCGACATGCAGTTCGTGATGCACGAGGTGCTCAACGCTGTCGATCAACTGAAGGCGCTGCCGTCGCATGCTGACATCGATGTCGAGACAATCAATGCGGTGATCGAAGAAGCTGGCAAGTTCGCCAGCACTGTGATCGCGCCGATCAATCAGAGCGGCGACGAGGCGGGATGCGTGCTCGACAAAACCACGCACGAAGTGAAGCCGCCTGAGGGCTTCAAGGAAGCCTATGCGCAGTACGTTGATGCTGGCTGGCCGGCGCTGAGCTGCGACCCGGTCTTTGGCGGACAGGGGTTGCCGCACATGGTCAACCAGTGCGTGTACGAGATGTTGAACTCGGCAAACCAGGCCTGGACCATGTACCCGGGCCTGTCGCACGGTGCTTACGAAGCGCTGCACGCGCACGGCTCCGACGAGCAGAAGGCGCTGTACCTGCCCAAGCTCACCAGCGGACAGTGGACCGGCACGATGTGCCTGACCGAATCGCACTGCGGCACTGACCTCGGAATGCTGCGCAGCAAGGCCATCCCCTTTGAAAAAGAAGGGGAGGCAGGTGCCACCTACAAGATCACCGGCAACAAGATCTTCATTTCGGCCGGCGAACACGACATGGCCGAGAACATCATCCACCTCGTGCTTGCGCGCTTGCCCGACGCACCAGCGGGCTCGAAGGGCATCTCGCTCTTCGTCGTACCCAAGTTCAAGCTCAACGCCGACGGCTCGCTCGGTGAGCGCAACCCGATCTACTGTGGTGGCCTGGAGCACAAGATGGGCATCCACGGCAACTCCACGGCTCAGCTGAACCTCGACGGCGCGGTCGGTACGCTGGTGGGCCAGCCAAACAAGGGCCTGGCCGCGATGTTTGTGATGATGAACGCAGCGCGTCTGGGCGTTGGAATGCAGTCGCTCGGCCTGACCGAGGTGGCCTACCAAAACGCTGCAGCCTATGCCAAAGATCGCCTACAGATGCGTGCGCTGTCAGGCGTGAAGGCACCCGACAAGGCGGCCGATCCGATCATCGTGCACCCCGACGTTCGCAAGATGCTGTTGACCGCACGTGCCTACGCCGAAGGCGGCCGGGCGCTCGCGATGTGGGCGGCGCTGCAACTCGACAAGGAACTCGCCACCGACGACGACGAAGTGCGCGCCGAGTGCGCCGACATGATGGCCCTGGTCACCCCGATCGTGAAGGCCTTCCTGACCGACAACGCCTGGATTGCCACCTCGCACTGCATGCAGGTCTTCGGCGGACACGGGTTCATTCGCGAGTGGGGCATGGAACAGTTCGTGCGCGACGCACGCATCAACATGATTTACGAAGGCACGAACACGATCCAGTCGCTCGACCTGCTGGGGCGCAAGGTGCTGGGCGACAACGGCGCGAAGCTGAAGAAGTTCGGCAGATTGGTGGCCGAGTTCGTCGAGGAAGAAGGCACCAACGAGGCGATGCAGGAGTTCATCAACCCACTCGCTGAGCTGGGCGAGAAGGTCACCAAGCTGACGACCGAGATTGGCATGAAGGCCCTCAAGAACCCAGACGAAGTGGGCGCCGCGGCGGTCGACTATCTTCGTATTTGCGGCCACCTAATGTTCAGCTACTTCTGGGCCCGCATGGCCAAGGTGGCGCTGGAGAACGTTGATGGCGGCGACCCGTTCTACAAAGCCAAGCTGATGACCGCGCGTTTCTACTTTGCCAAGTTGCTGCCGGAAACGGCGACACTCATCCGTACCGCTCGTGCCGGCTCAGCTTCGTTGATGGAAATGGAGGAGGCCTTGTTCTGAATGCAGTTTCAAAAAACCCAAGGAGGCAAACAATGAAAATTCGCCAGACCAGACAGCTCGCCATCGCACTCAGCCTCGGCCTGCTCGTGACACTAGCCCACGCGCAGAGCACGCCTGTGGGCCTGTGGAAGACGATTGACGACGGGACCAAGAAAGAGAAATCGCTGATCCGCATCACCGAAGTTGGCGGCGTCTTCACCGGCCAGCTCGAAAAATTGCTCGACCCGAGTGCCAAGCCTGACGCGGTCTGCGACCTGTGCAGCGACGATCGCAAAGACAAGCCCATCGTTGGCATGGTGCTCATCAGGGGCGTCAAACAGAGCGATTCCGACCAGGGTCGCTGGGACGGCGGTGAGATCCTCGACCCCAACAATGGCAAGACCTACAAGGTGCGCCTGACCCCGGCCGAAGGTGGCAAGACGCTCGCGGTGCGCGGCTACATCGGCGCGCCCATGCTCGGCCGCACACAAACCTGGGTCCGCGTCGAGTAGCAACCCGCAGGCGTCATCGGCACTGTCCGCCCAGGCGAGCCCGTGCCGCTTGGGGCGACCCGGCGTTGCACCGATTTTCAAATTTGAAGGAGCAAGAATGAACCGATTCCCCGTGCGCAAGGTGGCCGTGCTTGGCGCTGGCGTGATGGGCGCGCAGATCGCCGCCCACCTCGTCAACTGCAAGGTGCCCGTGATCCTGTTCGACCTGCCGGCCAAAGAAGGCCCGAAGAACAGCATCGTCATCAAGGCAATAGAAGGGCTGAAGAAGCTCAAGCCCTCGCCTCTGGGCATTCCAGAAGACGCGGCGCTCATTCAGCAGGCCAACTACGAAGAACACCTCGACCTGCTGAAAGACTGCGACCTGATCATCGAGGCCATTGCCGAGCGCATGGACTGGAAGCTCGCGCTCTATCAAAAGATTGCGCCGGTCGTGGCGCCGCACGCCATCGTTGCGAGCAACACCTCGGGGCTGTCGATCACGAAGCTGGCTGAAGTGCTGCCCGACGGGATCAAGCCGCGCTTTTGCGGCATTCACTTCTTCAACCCGCCGCGCTACATGGCGCTGGTCGAGCTGATCAACACACCAACAACGCAACCCGAGATCCTCGATCAGCTTGAAGCTTTCGTCACGACAGCGCTCGGCAAGAGCGTTGTGCGGGCAATGGACACGCCCAACTTCATCGCCAACCGCGTGGGCATCGCCGGCATGCTCGCCACGATGAAAGAAGCCGAGACATTCGGTCTGAGCTTCGACGTGGTTGACGATCTCACGGGCAAGAAGCTTGGCCGCGCCAGCAGCGGCACCTTCCGCACCGCCGACGTGGTGGGGCTCGACACGATGTCGCACGTGATCAAGACGCTGCAAGACAACTTGGCTTCGGACCCGTTCTTTCCCAGTTACGCCACACCAAAGGTGCTGGCAAGGCTGATCGAACAAGGCGCGCTCGGCCAAAAGACTGGCGCCGGGTTCTACAAGAAGGTGGGCAAAGACATCCAGCGGCTCGACCCGGCAAGCGGCACCTACGTGGCCGGCGGCGGCAAGGCCGACGAGATCGTTGTCCGAATCCTGAAAAAGCCCCCAGCCGAACGCCTGAAGCTGCTGCGTGAATCGAAGAACCCGCAAGCGCAGTTCTTGTGGGCGATATTGCGCGACGGCTTCCACTACGCGGCCGTGCACCTGGCCGACATCGCCGAGAGCGCGCGCGACGTCGACTTCGCGATGCGCTGGGGCTTCGGCATGAGCCAAGGTCCGTTCGAGCTCTGGCAGGCGGCGGGCTGGACGCAGGTTGCGAACTGGGTCAAGGAAGACATCGACAACGGGGTGGCGCTCAGCAAGGCGCCACTGCCCGCCTGGGTCTTCGAAGGCGCTGTGGCAACGAATGGAGGTGTGCACCACGCCGAGGGTTCCTGGAGCGCAGCGCGCGCACGCTGGGTCGCGCCGAGCACGCTGCCGGTTTATCAGCGCCAGCACTTCCGCGAGTCGGTGCTCGGCTCCGGCGCGCCCGCAGCGCTGAAGTCGGGCACCGAGGTGTTCAAGAACGAAGAAATGCGTGTCTGGACGCTCGACGGCGAGGTGCTGATCGCGAGCATCACCGCCAAGCTCCATCTTATTGGTCAAGGCGTGGTCGAGGGTTTGACGAAGGCCGTTGAACTTGCTGAGCGCGAATACAAGGGCTTGGTGATCTGGTCGCCCGACGACGTGTTCTCGGCCGGTGCCAACCTTGAGCAGCTGATGCCGGTGTTCATGAAGTCTGGTGGCAAGGGCATCCTTCCCGAAGTCAAGAAGCTGCAAGACGCCATGCTGCGGATTCGCTACGCAACGGTGCCGGTGGTGGCGGCGATTCGCGGAATGGCGCTCGGCGGCGGCTGCGAGATCGCGGTGTACACCGCGAAGCGTGTTGCGGCAATGGAAAGCTACATCGGCCTGGTGGAAGTTGGTGTCGGCCTGATCCCGGGCGGCGGCGGCCTGACCTACATTGCGCGCCGTGCGGCAGAGATGGCCTCGGCTGGTAATGCGAACGCCGACATCTTCAAGTTCTTGTCCGACGGCTTCACCAACGCCGCGATGGCCAAGGTGGGCACCAGCGCAATCGAGTCGCGCAAGCTCGGGTACCTGCTCTGGAGCGACGTGATTGTGCCGAACAAGGACGAGCTGTTGTACGTGGCATCGCAGCAGGCGAAGGCCATGTTTGACTCAGGCTACCGCGCCCCGGCCCGCACGCTGTTTCCGGTGGCCGGGCGCAACGCCATTGCCACCATCAAAGCGCAGCTGGCCAACATGCGCGACGGCGGTTTCATCAGCGCGCACGATTTCCACATTTCCGCATTGATTGCCGACGTGGTGTGCGGCGGCGATGTCGATGCCGGCTCGATGGTCAGCGAGGAATACCTGATGGCGTTGGAGCGCAAGCACTTCTGTGCGCTGCTCGACCACGAGAAGACGCAAGAACGAATCATGGGCATGCTGCAAACCGGCAAGCCGGTGCGTAACTGATTGGAGCCACGCAAATGAAAACGACCGTGATTTACGCCAAGCGGCCCGAGTGCCGGGCCAAGGCCTCGCTGGGGCCTGTTGGTCGCACAGACACGCCGGCGCGCACTCCCTCGGGGGAGCGGGCGATGAACTCATCGAACGAGGGGCAGTCATGAAACAAGTACAAGAGGCTTACATCGTCGCGGCGACGCGCACCCCGATCGGCCGGTCGGGCCGCGGCTATTTCAAGAACACGCGGCCCGACGACTTGCTGGTGGCCGCGATCAAGAGCGCGATGCTGCAGGTGCCATCGCTCGACCCCAAGGCGATAGAAGACGCCATCATCGGCTGCTCGTTTCCCGAAGGCGAGCAAGGCATGAACATGGCGCGCGTGGCCGTTGCGCTGGCATTCAGCCACCCGATCGGCGGCGTGACCGTGAACCGGTTTTGCGCCTCTGGCATCACCGCGATCCAGATGGCGGCCGACCGCATCCGCGTTGGCGAAGCCGATGTGCTGATCGCCGGCGGCGCCGAGTCAATGAGCCTGGTACCGATGGGCGGCAACAAGCCTTCGTTCAACCCGGCCATCTTCGAGCGTGACGAGAACATCGGCATCGCCTACGGCATGGGTATCACCGCCGAGAAGGTGGCGGCCCAGTGGAAGGTCAGCCGCGAAGCGCAAGACGCGTTCGCGCTCGAATCGCACCTGCGGGCCATGAAGGCGCAGGCCGCCGGTGAGTTCAGCGACGAGATGACGCCGATCGAGGTGGTCTCGCGCTTCCCGAATCTCGAGTCAGGCGAACAAGGTCTGCAGACGCGTACCGTCAGCCTCGACGAAGGCCCGCGTGCAGACACCTCGCTCGAAGGCCTGGCCAAGCTGCGCCCGGTGTTCGCGGCCAAGGGCAGCGTCACGGCCGGTAACAGCTCGCAGACCAGCGACGGCGCCGGTGCGTTGATCCTCGCGAGCGAGAAGGCGGTCAAGCAATTCGGGCTGACACCGCTTGCGAAGTTCGTCAGTTTTGCCGCGCGCGGCGTGCCACCCGAGATCATGGGCATCGGCCCGATCGAGGCCATACCCGCCGCGCTGCGCTACGCCAACCTGAAGCTCGACGACATTGGCTGGATCGAGCTTAACGAGGCTTTCGCGGCCCAGTCGCTTGCCGTCATCAACAGCGTTGGCCTCGACCCGGCCAAGGTCAACCCGATGGGCGGCGCGATCGCGCTCGGCCACCCGTTGGGCGCCACGGGTGCGATTCGCGCTGCTACCGTGATTCACGCGCTGCGCCGCCACAACCTGAAGTACGGCATGGTGACGATGTGCGTGGGAACAGGGCAGGGCGCGGCGGGCATCTTTGAGCGTGTCTAGGAGCGGAGTCTCCAGGCCCGCACCGATGAGCGCTGAGCGCCGCAGCGTGCTGCGGCGAGTCGGCCTCGTCGTGGGCGTGGGGGCACTGGCTGCGCCGGTGCTCGTGAGCCTGGTGCACCCGGCGCCATTGAATTCAGAGCGCTTCGCTTCGGTCAGCGCGGCGCTGAAAACGCTGGAGCAGCTGACGGGCCAGGCCACGCGTGCGAGCGGCGCGTGGGACGTGGCGCACATGCTTCACCACGTGGCGCAGAGCATCGAATTTTCCATCAGCGGGTTCCCCGAGCCAAAACCCGCCTGGTTTCGCGCGACTCTCGGCGCGTATGCTTTTTCACTGTTCAATGCGCGCGGCCAGATGACGCACAAGCTGAGTGAGCCGATTCCGGGCGCGCCCGACATCGCTCAAGGGCAAGCGCTGGCGCCGGCCATCGACCACATCGCCAGTGCGCTGCAAACCTTCGAGCGCCACACTGGAGCGCTGATGCCGCACTTCGCCTACGGTACGCTCGGCAAGGCCGACTACACGCGTGCGCACCTGATGCATCTGGCCAACCATTGGGCCGAAGTGGCCTGATCACGAACACCCATCACTGTAAGCAGGAGACAGCAGCATGAGCATCAAGACCGCCACATTGAATGGTGTGGCAACGATAGAGATCGCGCGCCCGGAAAAGAAAAACGCAATCACTGGGGCGATGTACCAGCAGATGGCCGAGGCCTTGAATGCCGCCAAGGCCGATGGCGCGGTGCGCGCCGTTTTGATCACAGGCCAGCCCGGTATTTTCACCTCGGGCAACGACATCGAAGACTTCATGCAGCGCCCGCCCGGCAGCGCCGAATCGCCTGTTTTCATGTTCATGCGCGCTTTGATTGGTTGCGACAAGCCCGTGATCGCCGCCGTGACCGGCGCGGCCATCGGCATCGGCACCACGCTGCTGCTTCACTGCGACTTCGTTTACGTGAGCGACGAAGCGCGCCTG
This sequence comes from Burkholderiales bacterium, assembly GCA_038227445.1. Classification (GTDB taxonomy): domain Bacteria; phylum Pseudomonadota; class Gammaproteobacteria; order Burkholderiales; family Burkholderiaceae_C; genus LMDS01. Next base: position 36,400 of record JBBRPV010000039.1, read on the forward strand.
GCGATGCCTTTCGTGAGTCTGGGTCTGGTGCCTGAGTTCGCGTCCAGCCTGATCGTGCCGCAGATGATGGGCAACGTGCGCGCGGCCGAGAAGCTGCTGCTCGGTGACCCGTTCACCGGCGCCGACGCCGTTGAGTGCGGCATCGCCACCGCAGTGTTGCCGGCGGGCGAAGTGGTGAACCATGCGCGCCGCATCGCCGAGCGTTTCAATGCGCTACCGCCAGGTGCCGTGCGGGAGAGCAAGACGCTGATGCGCCGCGCCAGCGCGCAAAGCGTGCTCGACGCCATCGCGATCGAAAGCGAGCTCTTCAGCAAGCGGCTGCGCAGCCCGGAAGCCCAGGAAGCCTTCAGCGCTTTCTTCCAAAAACGCAAGCCTGACTTCTCTAAGTTCTAACGGCTACGTTGGCCACATCTATGTGAGCACCTTGATCTTCTTAAGAAGTCGATCCCAACACGTGAGATTGAAGTCTTCCGAGAGCATTAGTGACGCAGAAGACGGGTCGATACGCACGATCTCAGCGTACTTCTTCTGAATTTCGTAGCCTTCTTCGCGGTATCGAGCCAGGGAGTCTTTGAGGCCTGCTACTTGATCTGTTCGCACGGTCATGCGAACGGCGGTGCCTTCAAGAGACATATTGAAGTACCTCTTGCCACCCTTGCCTGCGGTTAGAAGCATGCCTGTGTCGCCAGTAGCAACAAAGAAGTTGCCACCGTTTCTACAAATTCTGCTGGTCATGTAGAGGCCGAAACCTGAATTGACCCAAGGCCCTCGCGTCGTGCGACGAGATGCACCCTTGAAGGCCTTGCCAGAAACCGCTGGCATCAGCGCAAAGTTGATCGATTGTTTGTCGGTTGACGCATCGATATGTGGGTTGCTTGCGAGGCTCTCTCTCAGGCCGATGCCGCGATCAATGATTGAAACTTCGGCCCGGCCTTTGCTCGGCCAATACTGTGAGCAGATGCCGAGGCGATCTGTTTGCGCATGTTCAACGACATTTCGAACGAGTTCTCGTATTGAATAGGAGAGCGTTTCGAAAGCATCTCCAGTGTCTTGCCCAACAAGCGTCTCGGCCATTCGCTTGCTCTGCGACTCGATTTCGTCCCCGACTTCGCGACCACTCATCGCGGCATCGCGGATAAGCGTTTCTGTTCGGAGCATCGTGAGAGGTATGTAGTTCTTACTTCCAAGTGCTTGGCCGGGAGACTTGCCGAAGTCGTGGCCGAAGGCTTTGAAGAAGCCCATATGCGCGGCATAGGTCATGTGCGCAAAGTTCGTACAAGAAAACTTTGCATTTGGATGTGCGCTTGCGGACCGTTGAATTTCGGTGGAGGCGAGAAGCATGCCAAATGGCGTAACCCTTCTCGTATTGGAGAAGTCGAGTATGTATTCCTCGTGAGAGCCGCAGGTCTGTAGTGACCTTGCCCCCGAAAAACGTACCCCTTGCTGAGGTGATTCAATGCAAGCAAGGAGAACGGCAATGAAGAAAGCAGTGCGGGCGCGCTACACGTTGGAGTTTAGGCAGGAAGCGGTGCGGCTGGTCGAGGGTGGGCA
>JBBRPV010000040.1:0-37717 GCA_038227445.1 Burkholderiales bacterium
CTGGTACAACCGGGCCCGGTTGCACTCGACGCTGGCATACGTCAGCCCGATGAAGTTCGAGCAAGACTGGCTTGCCAATCAACCAAGGCAAGTCAATTCGTGACTCGGTTATGGGGTACGGATTCCAGGGGCAAGGTCACTTCTAGGGGCGAGACGGGATTGCGCTGGGTACCAGATGCCCCCGTCCCCCGCTTGAACCACGCCGGCCCCAGGCACTTCGTGACCGCGAGCCCTGCCGCCGAGACGCCAACGCATCTCGGCGGGTCCCTTCCAACCCTGCTTTGCATTCCCGGAGAATTAAGAGTGACGATCACCAACAAACCCTGCCTTCGCTTTGGCCTGCTGGCCCTGCTGACTGCCTCGCTTGGCGCGTGCACCAGCGCTCCAGTGACGACGCCATCGCCGACTCCGGCGCGGTTGCCTGCACCCCAAAACGCGCCAGCGCCGCTTCCGCCATCCGCCGTCGTCGCTCCGGCGCCGGTCGACCTGTCCCCGCGCGAGGAGCGAATGACCGAAGCACTCAAGAACTACGAAGCCTCTCAGGCAGCCGCGCCGGCAGCAAGCACCCCCGCCGCAAAGGCGAAGAGTAAGCCACGTAAGGTGAAGGCCGCAAAGGCGCCGGTCAAAGCTGCTCCATAGGTCGTGAAGAGGAGTAAAGCGGCCAGTTCGGCCGTCTTGATCTGCAACTGGACAAAGGCAACTCGCGCTCGCCCTGTTTAGCCACGATTACGACTTGTTTGCGAGTATCGACTCTCGCCAGCTTGTCCAGCGGCGTCATGGCATCCTCTGGCTTCCCCGGCGCGCCAGCTCTTTGGACTTGAAGCGGGCTTGACGATCAGGTCAGATCGAGTGAATGACTTTCAAGCGGCCGCTCCCTCCCAGCGTGGCGGGAGGTACGCAACGCCGGCAGGCTCCGCAATCAGAACGCAACGCCGCGTCACCGACCCGGCGAGCTCGCCGCCTTTTCAGCTTCCTCAAGTCGCCGCAGCATCAATCCTCGCTGCTCAACCTTGGCATTCTGGGATGTCGGCAAGCCCCCGATCTTTACGCTCCAGCTGCAGACGTCGCGCGCGGAGGGTGTTGCACCTGTCAAGACTCGGTAGACCCAGTTCGGGTTCAATGGAGAACCATTGGGGTCCACGGCATCGTGATCGCGGGGTAGACGGTCTCGGACTGCCTCACGTTGGGTTGGTCGCTCAAGCACAGGACCCACAGCAGCCTGACTCAGGCCCTCGCGGCGACAACTACCTTGCCAACCACCGCTACCCATGCGCTTGTGGGCCGATCTCAACGATGACCACTGCCTCGTCTCGGCCCATCGGGGCGTACATCGATTTCACAGTGCCATACCCGACGACGCTGGAACTTGCATCGCCGCCCGGTGGAAGATCGGCGGCAGTTGCCTCAGGAACATAGCCGATCTTCTTCCAAGCTTTAACGAGCCCCAAGACCGCCTTGCACTCTAGCCAAACATCGATGCGGGCCCCGGTTGGATCGACCCCATCGTGCCTGCGCAATTCGACCCGCGACCCCTCTCGGCAGTGAGCGCGCACGATCGCAGCACGATCTGGAATTGTTGTGCCACCAAGTATCGTGAAGATCGATTGATCGAGGCGGGTTGAAACTGGCGCCGGTGTGAGATGGTCGTTCATCCTCAAGCCCTTTCAACTATTGGATCGCTGCCACCCTTGATCGAAGAATTTCGGGCTTGCATTGACGAAGACCGACAACACCTGTCTTCCTCTCTCGCTTCGGGAAACTGTCGTGATGCCCGTTGGATACTTCGCAGAACGTCACGGGCAGCGAGATACGCCCGGATCTGCGACTCACTCATGGGCGGCAAGCCGCCACCTCGTCTGCATGGGCTGTAGACCCGGCCCGCATTCTTCGAGAGCAAAGAGCTGAATCGTGAAGACATGATCAATCCCTTCCCAAACTGGATGACTGTCCCATAGACGGCAAAAATCAGAGGCCGCGCCGGTGCGTTTGAAGGTCCGACGAAACAACCCAGCGCAGCCTCTGACGACGGTATCGCGAACCGAAGCTCCCTGCAAGGCTCACGACGTGTTGACTGCGGTGCAGCGAGCACGACTGCCGCAAGCCTGGTCAGGGTTCCTCCTTTGGAAGGTTCGCGTCACGTGCTGCGCAAGACCGCCATCAATCGCCATCAATCGCCGTCGATCGCCGTTAAGCGGCGTTAACGGCGATCCGCCGCGGCTGTGCGTGGGCTTGCTTCGGGATGCGCAGGGTCAGCACGCCGTCCTTCAAGTTGGCCTCGATCCGCGCAGTGTCGAGCTCGCGGCTGAGGGTAAAGCTGCGGCGATAGCGCGGGACGCGGATCTCCGCGTACACCGCTTCCAATCCTTCCGGCGTCAGCGCCTGAACGCCGCCTTCGATCAGCAGGGCATCGCCCTCGATCTTCAGCTCGAGTTGGTCTTTCGGAACGCCTGGCATGTCGGCCAGCAGCGTGATGCCGAAGGCGTCCTCAAACACGTCCACAGCGGGCAGCACGGCGCGTTGCAGCTCGGTCTCGTTGCCCAGACCCGCGCCGGCGCCAGTACGGGTGACTTGCTTGTTGTCGCTCATGATGGGTTCTCCTTGACTGTCGGTGTTCACTGCACGGTGATGCGTTTTGGCTGCTCGGATTCGCGGCGGGCGACGCTCACCTGCAGCACGCCGTCGCGGTACCTCGCGGTCACGTGGGCTGGGTCCACGTCATCTGGAAGGGAGATCGCCCGCGTGAAGCTGCCCGTGCCGCGTTCGTGGGTGTAGACGTGCACCTTGGGGTTGTCTGCGGGGACGACCGCGGCGCGCTCGCCGGATATCCGCAGAACACCCCGGTCGAGCGTCACATCGATCTTCGACGGATCGAGGCCAGGCGCGAACGCGTAGATTTCGACGCTGGTGGATGTGCGCCCGACATTGACCGCCGGGACGGTACCCGGCGCAACGGAGCGGATGCTGCTGGGTAGGCCGGAGACGCCAAACACGTCGTCGAGTTCACGGCGCAGGCGTTCGAACTGACCGACCAGGCTGTTCGGGTGATTCAGGATCGATTCGTACATGATGGGTTCGTCCTCCAAAACAGTGGTTGACACTGGCAGGAGACCAGGACCAGCCGGCTTGATTTGCGAATTAGGGCTCGCAAAATCGGTTTCAAGAGGGTTTGGCGAGATTTTTTTGCCATGGCGGCTCCGCCACCCGGGGGCTCAAGGTCGTTGAATGGCGGCGCACCGGTGCCGCCCCAATGGCGGCTTCTCTGCGCGGTTTTCGTTGCCTGCTCCCGGCCGGGAGCGTGAAGCCGGAGCAGATCCACGAAGCTGCCACTCGGGGTGTCGACAGGCTGGTTGACGTCAATGACCTTGGCCCGAGCCTGTACTCGTCCTCCCGGACAACTGCTGTCGTTGGCAGCGACGGTGTGGCCAACTGTTCAAGTCTGTCTGCAGCGGGTCAGATTTCGATCGTGAACGACGGCGACGACCGTTGCCCGACCTTGGCCGCTTTTCCGATCGGGTGTCCGCGCTTCTCCGCCCCGGACCTTCAGTGGCAATAGGTTCGATGCGCGAAGACCACCCGGCTGCGATGCCCATCCATCCGCTGCGCCCGCCAACAGTGAAAAGGGCCTGTCGACTCCGAACCGAAGCTCAATTTTCTAGATTGTTTGCCGCAGAGTCGGCGCTTGAAGTCTGCTTCAGAAACTTGCCCAGTCGTCCGTGCCCGTCGCATTGCCCCTCGCTGTCACCGGCTTGAACGTGGCCACCGACTTCGCCCGAAAGGCCGGACGCGCTACGTTGGTGGCGCCTGGACTTCGGCGTACTGCCGTTGCATGGTTGGCCTCAGCCGGCGTGTTGATCGAAACTGCGGTTGTGATCCGGCCTGCGGCCACTTTAAAGACACTGACCACCTCTGCCAACGCGACTGCCTGATGTTTTAGGCTCTCAGCAGCGGCGGCACTCTCCTCCACCAGAGCTGCATTTTGCTGGGTCACCTGATCCAACTGCGTCACTGCATCACCCACTTGGCTGATGCCTGACGACTGCTTTGCCGCAGCGCCAGAGATTTCGCTGATCATCTGGCTCACCCGGTGTACCTGCGAGACGATCTCGCCCATGGAGGCGCCGGCATCGTTGACCTGGCGCGCGCCAACCTCGACCCTCTCGACGCTGGCACTGATCAGAGACTTGATTTCCTTGGCCGCTTCAGCAGACCGTCCGGCCAGACTGCGAACTTCGCTGGCCACGACAGCGAAGCCACGGCCCTGTTCGCCTGCACGGGCGGCTTCCACGGCAGCGTTCAACGCCAGGATATTGGTTTGGAATGCGATGCCGTCGATGACGCCGATGATGTCGGAGATCCTCTTGGACGACGTGGCGATCGCCTGCATGGTGCTGACCACCTGGCCCACCATCTCACCGCCCTTGACGGCAGCCGCCGATGCACTGGCGGCCATTTGGTTTGCTTGCCAAGCGGTTTCGGCGCTGGCCTTGACGGTGCGTCAGGCGACCGTGAAATGCGGTAAGCAATCAGATGCTGACAGTCACTGTGATTCAAACTTGATTGACAGCTACGCTGCTGGCGGGTACCTCACCTCTTTGCAGCTTCTTGCTCGCACACAACGGCAGTTGCGCATCTCCAACCTGACCGCCTTGTGGACGCTGCACTGAGCTGAGAGGCTTGCTCTGGTCTTGGTCGGGCGACCGAGTTGGTCGCCCGTTTTTGTCGATGTCGCCAGCTTCTTCACGCCTCAAGCGGAACCGTGCGTCGCGCGCGCGCCGAACGCGGCCTTCCTTCTGTGGCCACCTGCAGGCGCTCGCAAGGGTGAAACCAACATCATGCCAAGGCTCGGCGGGCCGGTGCTCGCGGCCGTGGGGACTGCCGAGGCATGCGAGTGGCCGCAGAGCAGCCCGTCAGCGCGGGCTGGTTGTGGCAGGGAGCGTGAATCCGGAGCAGCTCCAGAAAGTCGGCGCGCGGGGTGTCAACAGACAGGGCGAACGGCTCCGGATTCACGCTCTTGGCCAATTGGCGACGGTCTTCGCGTACAAGTGACTTGAAGACGGTGCCGGTGCCGGTGGCGCCGAGCACGACGAGGCGCCGTCACTACAACCGCATTGCGACGGGGCCGTAGCGCGCAGCCTTGGCCAGCACCAGCAGCGCTTGCGGCACCAGGTCTTCGAATGCGCGCTCCTTGTTCACCAGCGCACTGACCCCCGCCTTCAGCGCGCTGGCGATCAGCTCGTCGGTCAGGCTGCCAGTGGTCAGGATCACCGGCAGATCGGCGCGCAACTCGGTGACCGCGCGAGCCAAATTCAGCCCCGACATCTGCGGCATGTTGTAGTCGGTGACCACCAGGTCGCAGTCCAGCGGCGCGGCACGCAGCGCGGCCAGCGCCTCGGCGCCCCCGGCGAAGCTACTCGCGCGGAAACCGGCACGCTCTAGCATGCGCTCGACCACCAGCCGCATGACGTCGTCGTCGTCGATGAACATCACGCGTTGACCGTTGGCGGCCAGCGCGGCGGGTGCGGTGGGTGCGGTGGGTGCGATTGGTGCCGTGAAGTGTTCGGCTGGTTTGTCGGAGGGCGCCAGCGCAGGGGCTTCCAGGGCCGGCAGGTAGATGTGGAAGCAACTGCCCTCCCCTCGTGTGCTGTCGACGTCGAGCACGCCGCCGTGCGACTGCACCGCGCCGGCCACCGCCGCCAGACCCAGGCCGGTGCCCTGGCCGGTCATTTTGGTGGTGAAGAACGGCTCGACGATGCGTTGAATCACCTCGGGCGCTATGCCGCATCCGCTGTCCCGCACCCACAGGTGGGCGGCCAGCCCGAGGCGCAGGCCCGGCCGCGGCGGCGGCGTGAGGGCGTCGAAGCTCACCGCCTCCAGGCCGACCTCGATCTGCCCTGCCTGCCCCAGTAGCGCGTGCCAGGCGTTGATGCCCAGGTTCATCAGCAACTGGTTGACCTGTGTTGCATCGACGAGCGCCACCACTGGCTCGACCGGCAGCACGCGGCTGATCGTCACGCCACTGGGCAGCGTGGCGCGCAGCAGCTCGATGGCTTCTTCGACCAGCGCGCGCAGCGGCTGCGCCTGCATCTGCGGCGCTTGGCGCCGGGTGAAGGACAGGATCTTCTGCACCAGACTGCGCGCGCGCAGCCCGGCCACTTGGATTTGCGCCACGCTCAGCGCGGCCGGGTGGTCGGCTGGCAGGTCATGGCCGGCCAGCGCCGCGTTGCCCAGGATCGCACCGATGATGTTGTTGAAGTCGTGCGCGATGCTGCTGGCCAGCGTGCCCACCGCCTCCATCTTCTGCGACTCGCGGAACCGGCGTTCCAGCTCGCTGGCTGCCGCCTCGGCCTGCTTGCGCACTGTGATGTCGATCTGGCTGCCGCTCATCATCACCGGCTCGCCCCGGTCGTTGCGCTCAAGGTCGGCCTCGGCGTAGATCCAGCGCCAAGAGCCGTCTCGATGGAGCAGCCGTATTTCGACAGCGTAGCGCGCCGTGCGGCCGTCGCGAAAATCGCTCACCGCGGCCATCGCGCGCGCGAGGTCATCGGGGTGAACTCGCTTTTGCCATTCGTCGAACCGATTAGCGATCTCGTCATCGGCGTATCCGAGTTGCCCCTTCCACTCCGGCGAGAAATACACCGAGTCGGTCAACAGATTCCATTCCCACAGCCCCACGGCTGCGGCGCGCAAGATGCGGCGCGTTCTGTCCGCACTCTGGCGCAGTTGTTCTTCGGCCTGCGCGCGGGCGTCGAGCATCTGGTTGAAGCGCTTCGCCACCTGCGCCAACTCGATTGGCCCATCGGCGGTGGCGCGCAACTCGGTGTGGCCTTCGGCCACACCCGCGGCCACCGCGGCCAGCCGGCGCACCGGCCCGCCAATAAACCCGGCGATCCACCAGGCCAACGCCAGCGCCGCGGCCAGCAGCACCACCCCGACCGCAGCGTTGCGCCGCAAGCCTGCGCGGGCGGCGCTTGCCAGCTTCTCCTCTGGCAGGCCGGCATTCACGCGCCAGGGCGTGCCCGGAATATTGACCGTCACGTAGCGGCGCGCCACGCCGTCGACGCCCTTCTCGTTGAAGTGCAACGGGTCCCGACGTGCCGCCTGTTCGTCAAGGCGCGCGGCAAAGTTCGGGGCTACCGGCTTCCCAACGCGCGAGGCGAAATCAGACGAGCGCAGCAAGACGTTTTTGCTGCCGTCAACGACGGCGATGATGCTGCCCTCATACCAAGGGTTGCTGACGCGGCGGTTCAGCGTCTCCAGGTCGAGCGCGGTCACGAGCAGGCCCACCACCGCGCCGGCTTCGTCGCGTACCGGGTGCGTCAGCGTTGCGGTCCAGCGGCGGGTCACTCGCCCTTGGTACGCGTCGCCGACGTACAAGCCAGGAGCAGCGCGCCCTTGCGCGAACCAGCGCGAGGTGACAACGCTCTGCACGCTGGGCGCCGGCTGCAAGAACGAGCAGACACTGGTGCCATCCAGGCGGCGCAGCCCCAGCGTGGTGTAGCCTGGGTTGGTGTCACCGAAGTTGCTGAACACAGGATCGCAGCGCTGCGGATCCATTGCACGCACTTCGTCGCGTCTGGTCAGCCGCTCGAGCAGCAGGCGGCTGTCTTCGATCTCCTGTCCGATGTTTTCGGCCGTTGCCACTGCCTGGAACAGCAACTCGCGGTCGGCCCCTTTGCGCGCCTGCTCGCCAAGATCGAACAGGAACCACCCCGACAGCCCAACAGCGGGCAGCAGGCTGAGCAGCACAAGCCCCAGCAACTGGCTGCGAATGGACCAACGTGTGGGTTTGAAGATCAAGGGCAGGCCCTGCGGGTGAGTTTTGTAGGCTACACCGTCTGCGCAACTCCGCTCGACGGGCTGAAGGATATTTGCCCGCTATGAGAATGGGAGTTTCGGGGCGTTTGTCTATGAAATACGAAAGCGCGCCAAGTAGCTTCGAAGCTTCCGTCGCCATCGGCGACCCTCCCAGCCGGGCTGGCAGGGCGCGGCCAAGTGGTCGCGACCACTGTCGGTCTTGCGGCCACCAAGCGCTCTGACCGACAACAGCGAGCACACGCCAGTGAGGCGCAGTGCGGCGACCCCGACGAGCGACCCGCTTGCCGCGATTTGCGCGGTGTCGAAACCGCGCATGCTTGTTCGCCCTAGCCCATGTGCCTGCCGCAAAAAGAACCGCATATCCTTTGCGTACATCACCCCCATTGTTTAGAGCCCACCATGCCCAAGCAAATCTTCATCAATCTGCCCGTTCGCGACCTTCCAAAGGCCAAGGCCTTCTACGAGGTGATCGGCGCCGTCAACAACCCGCAGTTCTCCGACGACACGGGGGCGTGCATGGTCTTGTCCGAGACGATTTTCGTGATGCTGCTGACGCACGCCAGGTGGGCGTTCTTCACCAAGAAGCCCATCGCCGACGCGCTCCAGGCGAGTGAGGTCATGCTCGCCCTGAGCGCGGACGATCGCAAGGCGGTCGACGCCGTCGTGCTCGCCGCGGGCGCAAACGGGGGCAAGGCTGATGTCAATCCGCCGCAGGATCACGGCTTCATGTACGGGCGCAGCTTCGAAGACGTGGACGGCCACGTCTGGGAAACTTTTTTCATGGACGCGTCGCAAATGCCCCCGAAGTGATTGCCCCGCGATTACCAATAGGAGCCCACTCAAATGAGCAAGAACACGATCTGTCTCTGGTTCGAACGCGATGCCGAAGAAGCCGCCCGCTTCTACGCGCAGACCTTCCCGAACAGCAGTGTCGGCGCCGTCCATCGGGCGCCGGCCGACTATCCCGGCGGCAAGGCGGGAGACGCCCTGACGGTCGAATTCACCGTTGCCGGCATCCCGTGCCTCGGCATCAATGGCGGGCCGAGGTTCAAGCACAGCGAGGCCTTTTCGTTCCAGATGGCAACCGACGACCAGGAAGAAACCAATCGCTACTGGAACGCGATCGTGGCCAACGGCGGCGCGGAAAGCTTCTGTGGCTGGTGTCGAGACAAATGGGGCATCAGCTGGCAGATCACTCCGCGCGTTCTGACCGATGCAATGGTCAAGGGCGGTGAGGTGGCCAAGCGCGCTTTCGAGGCAATGATGCCGATGAGGAAGATTGACGTCGCCGCCATCGAGGCAGCGGTACGTGCTTGACTGCGCGGCGGGCGGCGGCTCCATTTGAGGCACGCCGTCCCGACGATCGCCGGCCGCTGGTGCAGTGCTGCGTGCTTCACGGCACCTTTAAAACCGATGCGTTTGGGCCAGTGGCCAGGCGCGGTTTTAAGTGCCGCGCAGAGCGCAACGCTGCACTAGGCAGACTGGCGAAGCTGTATGCGGACGCGCGTCCCTTCTTGAGGCGTACTGTGCGCGGACAGTGAGCCTTCCATCTCCTCAATGAGGCTGCGCGAAATGACCAAGCCCAGTCCCGCGCCCGGAATGGGCGTGCGATCCAGACCTAATCGATCAAAGGGCTGAAACAGCCGTGACGCTTGCGCCGGCGTCATTCTGATGCCGGTGTCTTCGACCGTCATCCCGACCAGGCCCGATTCGCTTGGGTGCAACAAGAACCGGACAGATCCGCCCGATCGGTTGTACTTGATGGCGTTCGACCCGAGGTTCAAAAGTACCTGGTGCAAGCGTGATTTATCAGCCATGACCATCACGCTGTCGTCTATGTTGACTTGCATGGACAGTCGGTGTGTATTCGCCAAGCCTCGCAACAAGTCGACCGCTTCTTCGGTGGCGGCACGCAGCGGCAGGGCCTGCAGTTTCAAGCCGAGGCCTCCAACGGCAGCTCGTCCGAGGTCCAGCAGGTCGTTGACCAAGGCCAGCATGTGTTCGCCAGCCAATCGAATTTGGTGGGCGTAGCTCTCGACCTTGGCCGGCTCCTTGCTGCCCGTCAGCTCCACCAGTTCTGCAAAGCCGATCACCGCATGCAGGGGCGTGCGCAGACATGCGATAGACCAGCCGACTACAGCACGTCCGCTTTTTACACCACGCCGGCGCGCGATGTTCGATTGCTTGCCAATGCTCTTTGCTGTTGTTCGTCAGCTGCACATGATCACCTCAATCCATTGAAACGCAGTGGACATGGCCGCGGTCAACGGGAGGACGCGCCGCTGGCAGCCGCAGGAGTGACATCACTTCTGCCGTTGAAATCGGCCGGCGCGCTTGGGTCAAGGAGGGGTGGCAAGCCCCACTAGCCGATCGCATCACCTGATCACATCACCTGATCACATCACCCGCCCGCCAAGGGCTGCACTTGGCCATCACCGATTCGAACAGTGGCGTGGCGGTGAGCTGCGTTAACCAGCCTTGCAATTGTGTGATCGGGGCGCTTTCAAACCAGGCCTTGTCGCAAGCCGCGAACTGGCGCACAAACGGCAGCAGCGCCATGTCGGCTATAGAGCTTGACTCACGAAGCAAAAAACGCCGCTCTCCCAGCCGCTTGTTCAATGGCTTCAACATCAAGGCCAGGGCTTCATCGCGGTAGTCGTGCCCGTCGCGCCCAGGGTGGCGTGACGCGTATTTGTAGCCGTCCAGCAATGCTTTGAAGGGCCCGTCGTTGAGTTCGACCCAGGCTTGCACTTCACCGGCCTCCTCGACACGCAGCCACCCTTGGGGGTCATGGATGTTGAGCGCCCAGCGCATGATGTCCATGCTCTCTTCCAGCACCGTGCCACCAGGCAACTGCAACACCGGCACCGTGGCCTTGGGTGACGCCGCGATGAGTGCTGCCGGTTTGTCAAGCAGCACGACCTCGCGCAGCTCCACCGCCGTGCCAGACACCTGTATCGCCAGCCGCGCCCGAATGGCGTAGGGGCAGCGGCGGAAGGAGTAGAGGATGGGCTTGGTGGCGGGCTGCACGGCGCGTGCCCGGGCGTGCTCTGCTCAGTACGCGCCCATAAAGTCTTTCTTGCCGATCTTGATACCGTTGTGGCGCAGGATGGCGTAGGCGGTGGTCACGTGAAAGAAGAACTGCGGCAATCCGTAGTTCACCAGATAGGTTTGGCCGCTGAGCTTCTTCTCTTTGGGTGTGCCGGGGCGCAAGACGATCTCGCGGCTTTCGCTGCCGTCAAATTGTGCGGCGTTCAGGCTGTCCAAGAATGCCAGGGTCTGCGTCAGCATGGCGTCCAGGTCTGCAAAGGTCCTCTCATGGCCTTCAGTGCTGGGTACCGCAACGCCCGCAAGGCGTGCAGAGACACCGCGCGCAAAGTCCGCCGCAATTTGCACTTGTTTGAGCAAGGCAAACATGTCGGGGAACAAGCGCGCTTGCAGGTACGCATCTGGCTCGATCGCATGGGCCACAGCGTGGGAATCGGCCTGTGCCAGGATGGTCTTCATCGCTGTCAGCAATTGTTTGAAGACTGGAATCGATTGGGTGTACAGGTGTGAGGTCATGGTCTTTTCTCCTGGAGGTGGCGGGCAACAAACCGCTCAAAAATGCCTGAGCGATCAGCCGATTGTCAGGCGTGGTCAAGCGGGTGCACGCACGACCACGGCACCTCGGGGCGCATGCAACATCAACAGTGACCTACCCATGGCGTAGATGCGCTCAGCGTCCAGTCAATATCCAACGAAGAGCCGGCGATTTAGCCGCTGTGATCCGGGTAACGGCCAATCGAATTCCCGCTTTCCAACCGCTGTATCCACTGCCTTCTGGTCTGCGCCGGTTGCAGACAAACTTGAACAGTCGGCCACACCCGCGCCGCCAACAACAGCACTTAGGCATCAAGCACCCGATATCGGCGCTTCCAGATCCGGCACGCCTCCAGCGTGCGAAACGTGGGCACCCGGGGCGGCAGAAGGTGGGCGCCACCGCCTCGCGGGGTGCCACAACCATTACCTTGGTTTACCCGATCATGCCGGCCAGGCGGACGACTCAAAATGTAGAGACTCTTCAACCCGTATTCAGGAGGCACCTCATGGTCCGTCGCATCCCCTTGGTTCCGATCAGCCGCTCCGTACTGGGGTTGGCCATAGCCCTGGCCACGACCGGGGGTGCCTGGTCACAGGAAATCGGCCCCGGCTACCACCGCGCCGACGCTGCGGTCTACCGCGCCGAACTTGGCAGCGCCCTGACCTCTGGCTTGATGACCAAGATGCAAGCGGCGGCGACGGTGCTGCGCGCGAATGGGCGTGACAGCGCAACGGTAACTTCACTTGTCGCCGCGGGCCGATCAGCAGGGCGCAATGGTGTCACCCACCAGAACTACGAGCAGAACGTGGGCGGGCTCCCGGTCCATGGCGCCTACGTCAAAGCGGCCTTTGATCGAAATGGCCAGTTGGTGCATCTGATCGATCACCTGGCGCCGGTTCCCTCGCAGGCGCTGGCGCCGCCACGCGGCTCGGCGCTCGACGCGCTGAAGACGGCCATGGCGCAGGTGCACCCGGGCGTGCAGGCACAGTTCCGCTCCAAAGGCCGCAGCGGGCTGACCGAGTCCTTTGAGGGTGGCAGCTTCTTCTACAACGCACCCACGGTGAGCGCGGTGGCGATCCCGCACGACGACGGCTCGATGACCAAAGGCTGGCTCGTGCAGACGTGGACTCGAAGCACCAATCTTCTCGACCACACCCTGGTGGGGGGCGATGGGCGGGTGCTCAACGTTGAGCGGCTCACGGGGAGCGACAGCTACCGCGTATTCGCGGACGACCCGCTGCGCAGCGTGCAAACCTCGGTCAATGGACCTGGAACGGGAAATGCCCAGTCGCCTGCGGGCTGGCTTGGCACCGGGGCTCAGACGAGTGTCAATATTCAAGGCAACAACACCAAGACCTATCTCGACGCCGATGCCAACAACGCGGCCGACGCCGGGGGTTTCGCGGTCACCAGCGGCAACTTTCTGCAAGTCGTCGACCTGAGCGCCAAACCGGACACCACGGGCAACAAAGCCGTGGCGGTGCAGAACCTCTTCTACTTGACCAACCTCATCCACGACATCCTTTATAGCTACGGTTTCGACGAGGCCGCCGGCAACTTCCAGACCAACAACTTCGGTAAGGGCGGCCTGGGCAACGACCCCGTGCTGGCCGAGGCGCAAGACGGCAGCGGCACCGACAACGCCAATTTCGCGACGCCCCGCGACGGGTCGTCGCCACGCATGCAGATGTACCTGTGGACGGGTGGCGGCGCCACTCACGAGGTGGTGGTGGGACGAAGCAATTACGCTGCGCTGCCGGCCAGCTTCGGCGCGACGCTGAGCACAACGGGCCTCACGGGCGGACTGGCTACGGCCGTGCCGCTCGACGCCTGCGCCACAGTGGGCAACGCGGTGAGAGGCAAGGTCGCGATCGTCAACCGGGGCAACTGCGCCTTCACCGACAAAGTATTCAACGCGCAGAAGGCCGGCGCCACCGCGGTGGTCGTCATCAACAATGACACCGTCAGCCCTGACTTTTTCTTCTCGATGGGCGGTAGCAACTCGGGCATCAGGATCCCGAGCGTGATGGTCTCCTACAACAGCGGGTCGAGCCTGCGCGGTCAGGCGGGCCAGGCGGCAACGTTGCGCCAGAAGACGGTGCAGCCGCTGCAGATCGACGGCGATCTCGACGCCGGCATCGTCTTCCACGAGTACGGCCACGGCCTGACCTCGCGAATGATTGGCGGCATGAGCGGCCCGCTGGCCGGCGCGGTCGGCGAAGGTGCTTCCGACACCAACGCCTTCATGGTTCTCGGGCGGCCCATCGTTGGAGACTACGCCTACAGCAACCCTGCGGGCATTCGACGCTACAGCTACGCCGGTTACCCGCTCACCTACAAGGCCGTCACCGGCGCCGAGGTGCACAGCGACGGCGAGATCTACGCCGCCGCGATGTGGAAGGTTCGCCAGAACTACCTTTCAGCCGGCCTGACCAGCGCAGATGCCCACACTGACTTCGTGCAGGGCATGAACTTCACGCCGGCGACGCCCGCTTTCGAAAACATGCGCGATGGCATGTTGCAGGCGGTAGCGGGCACAGCACGCGAGTGCCTGATCTGGCGTGGCTTCGCGGATCAAGGCATCGGCGTGGGTGCGAAGGGCACGGTCAGCCGGCGTGGCGTCGTGACGATCGTCGAGTCGTTTACCAAACCAGCCGGTTGTTGAGCTGATCGGCTGACTCAGGCATCTCGCCCGCATCTCGCTCGCATCTCGCCCGCATCACGCGGGCGTTTTTTCGTTTGCGTCGGTCGCAGTGAAGGGTCGCCACCCGCCGGCGGTCGGGTCAACCAACACCATCGGCTTCGGCACCGCCCTCATCAGCACCTTGCTGTTTACGTCGCTCGTGCAGGCGGTGCCGCGGGCGTCGCTGTTGCCGTGGCTTGGCTTGCCGTGGCTTGGCTCTGGGACCATTGCTCTACCTGCTGACGCCAAGGCCCATATTGCGCCGAGCGGCGCCGCCGCCTCGGGCCGCGGTGACCCAGGCGCCCCAGCACAATCACCTTGCAGCGCGAGTGCCGCACTCGCCCCGCGCAGCCTGCCGACCCACCCGACCTCAAAACCCATGTTCAGCCTGATTCGTTCGACCTTCGACCGCGCCCGCAAGGAACGCCTGGCCCAGGTGGCCGGCAGCCTCACGTTCGCGACCTTGCTGTCGATCGTGCCGCTGCTGGCCGTGAGCTTCGCGCTGTTCACGCGCTGGCCCGTCTTCAGCAGGTTTGAGAACGCGATCAAAGAGTACCTGTTGGGAGGGCTGCTTCCGGCCGACATCTCCCGCACCGTGCTGAAGTACCTGAACTCCTTTGCCGCGAACGCCAGCGGCCTGACGTGGTTCGGATCGCTCTTCCTGTTGGCCACGGCCATCGCGATGTTGCTGACCGTGGAGAACGCGCTCAACCAGATGTGGCAGGTTCGAAAGAACCGACCTTTACTGAGAAGGCTCGGCCTGTATGCGTTGATGTTGGCCATTGGGCCGCCGGTGCTGGGCCTGAGTCTGTGGGCAAGCTCATACGTGCTGGGCATGTCGATGGGCCTGGTCGGAACACTGCCGCCATCGCTCTCGTTCGTGCTCGGCCTGGGCCCGCTGATGCTGGGCATGGCCACACTGACAGGGCTCTACTACTTTGTGCCGAACGCCAAGGTGCGGCTCGGCCACGCCATCGTTGGCGGCTTGATCGCCAGCGCCGCGTTCGAGCTGGGCAAGCGCGGCTTCACCACCTACCTCGGCAAGCTGCCCACCTACAAGGCGGTGTACGGGGCATTTGCAGTGCTCCCATTGTTTTTGCTGTGGATCTATTTTTCGTGGCTGGTCACGCTGGTCGCGGCCATGATCGCGGCCAATCTGGGCCGCGCTGGGCGGCGATTTTCCGGCCCGGCTCTGCGCCACTGAACACGCCAAGCCTGCGAGCGCGCCTCGGCGCAATGCCCTGCGCTGCGCGCACAGAATTTGCTTCTATGTCCGCATCGCTGACAACCCTGCTGGAGCGCTCTTGAACCACGCTCACCTTAGCGCGCCGCGCGCTGTTCCCGTCTGTCGCCGCGGTCTTCGCGCTCGCCACCGTGCCCGCACACAAGTGATGGCTCCGGTGCGTGCGCTAAGGCCGTGCTGGCCGGCGTTGGTGGCGCTAGCGGCGTTCCCGACGTTAGCGAAGGTCGGCCGACACCTGGACCATCAGCGCCGAGTTTCCCAAGAAGTTGACCTGCGTCGAGATGATCGGCGTGAACTGCCACCCCACGCTGAGCACAGCGCCGGGCGAGAAGCCTTTGTAATTGAGCGGCACCTTCTTGTCGTAGGGCGGTTTGTAGCCGTACAGCAAACCGCCGGTGAGTTGCACGAACAGCGGCTCGTAGCGCGTGAGCCCATCGAAGCGTTTGCCGCCGTAGAGGTAGGCGCTGGGCTGGCCGAAGGAGTTTTGAAACAGGCTGCCGCCGATGACGTAGGCCTCGGGGTCTTGTTTCTCAAGCCCCAGCATGTAGACATGACGATGGTCAGGATCACGCGAAAAATGGTAGGTGTAGGGCGAAGCCGTCACACGCCAAACATCGCCGGCCGGTGCAGCGGCGCTGGGCGAGGCACCGGTTTGTGCGCAAGCGCTTGAAGTAAAACAAGCGATGGTGACCACCAGAGGCGCAATGCGAAAAGGGCTGAAAAATTCCATGGGCGCCATTGTCGTCAGATTCCTGCTGCGTTTCTGGCGGCGCTGGAGGAACGGCGTGCGCATGTTACTGATCTGCGGCGTGGCCACAACGTTGGTGGGCTGTGCCTGGCTCGATGCCAAGCAGCGCGAGCTGGTGTTTCGCCCTACGCCAGGCCAGCCAAGCAACTTCGCTGGCCTGCGCCCCGGCGACCTGGCCTTCACGCTCGACGTGCCCGGCGCCACACCCGGCAGCACTGAACAACTGCACCTGTGGTGGCTGCCTCACGCCAACGCGCAGGCACCGGCCCTGCTGTACCTGCACGGCACCTTTCGCAACCTCTACCAGAACCTGCCGAAGATCGAGGCTCTGCGCGAAGCCGGCTTCGCGGTGCTGGCGGTCGACTACCGCGGCTGGGGCAACAGCACGGCAATCATTCCTTCCGAAGCCACGATCTACGCCGACGCCCGGGTCGCGTGGGCCGAACTCGGGCGGCGCGAGCCCAACCCGCGCAATCGCGTTCTCTTTGGCCATTCGATGGGCAGCGGCGTTGCGGTCGAACTCGCCAGCCACATGCACGCGGGTAGCGACTACGCCGGGCTGATCCTCGAATCGAGCTTCCCGCGTTTGCCCGACGTGGCCAAGGCGGTGGGCGTGCTGGGCACCGTCGCGTCGTGGTTCGCCACACAACAGTTCGATTCCATCGACAAGATCAAGGCCGTTGACGCGCCCATCCTGATGCTGCACGGCACGGCCGACAAGACCGTGCCGGTCGAACTCGGTAGGCGCCTTCGCGACGCTGCGCCGAAGGGCACCCGCTGGGTCGAATTCGAAGGCGGCTCGCACAGCGGGCTGCACCGCGAGGTGCCCGATCAATACCAGCGGGCGCTGCGGTCTCTGATCGAACAAATCCGTTGAAACCTTGAGCGCCCGGATGAAACCTTTTGTCGATTTCCAAAACGTCTGGCTGGCCTACAACGAGCCCATGCAGCGCCACCTGCGCGCCGCCAACGCCAACGCCAGCGCGCAGCGTGCAGCCGATGTCGGCCACCACCCGTTCGGCGAATCGCTCCTTGTGCGCGACCACGAGATCTCGCAGCATGGCGACGCCGGATGAGCTGGCTTGGATCGCTCAGCCTGAACTACCGGCGTGACCCTCACGGCGATGCACCGCGCACCGTGGTGCACGACCGCCACGAAGGCCCGCTGCGGGTGCTCGCGAGCCTCTACCCCGAAGCGCCAGCGGTATGCCACAACGTGCTGGTGCACCCGCCGGGCGGCATCGTCGGGGGTGACGAGCTTGCAGTCGATGTGAGCTTGGCCAAAGGCACGCACGCACTCATCACCACCGCTGGCGCCACGCGCTTTTATCGCAGCACCGGCGCGCCGGCGGTGCAGACCTTGCAGGCCACGGTGAGCGCCGGCGCGCGTTTGGAGTGGCTGCCGCTGGAAACCATTGCCTACAGCGGCTGCATCGCCGAAAACCGAATGCGCTTCACGCTCGCGCCGGGCGCCGAGATGATCGGCTGGGACGTGCTCGCGCTCGGACTGCCCACGTCGAACCAGCCCTTCGAGCGCGGCTCGTTCAAGCAGAGCATCGAAGTGCCAGGCTGCTGGCTCGAACGCGGCGTGGTGAGTGCCAGCGACACACGCCTGCTCGACTCACCCCTCGGCTGGGCCGGCCACCGCGTGATGGGCACGCTCTGGTTTGCCAGCGGCTCCGAGCTGCCCGATCTGCGGCGCGACTCATTGCTCGACGCCGCGCGCGCGCTGATCGACGGCCACGCGCTTCGGCCCACCGCTGGCGCTTCGGCGCTGCCCGACCATGTGATCGTTCTGCGCGTGCTGGCGCCGCGGGTCGAGCCGCTGATGAACCTGCTCAGCACGGTGTGGACACAGTGGCGCCGCACTGCGTGGCAGCTCGCGAGCTGCACCCCGCGTGTGTGGCGAACCTGAGCCGCGGCACCCAAGAATCGCACGGCGCAGCGGGAACGGCGTGCCGAACTGGATCATTTGGCGCACAACGATCCGCACATCGTGCGCGTACTCAGGCAGGGTTTTGCAGCAGTTGAACGGGTCGAACTGAACGGCCCCTGGCAAGCACGTCTTTGATCGAATCTGCAACGTCGCGGTCGTCGTGCAGCGCAGAGCCGTAGCGTGGACCAACGACGCTGAAAAGGGACTTGAAAGGGGGCCTGTTTCAGGCTTCTTCGTAGCGGCAAGGCCGGATCATGCGAGGGCACGGGAGCGCTCGCGTGCATCTGCTCACTCTTGCCCAAATGCCATGCACCTACTTGCCCTCCGGTTGCGCCAATGCCCACCTCGAATCACCCGCCGGTTGCGCGCCGCACTGGCCCGTGCAGTCGCGATGGCAAGCCTGGCAATGGTGGCAACGGCCGCGCCGGCCGCACCGCCGCAGCCGATCACCCTCGCGGTGGCGCAAACGCCGCTTTCGCTGCCGATCTATATCGCCAGCGAACGAGGTTTTTTTGCGGCAGAGGGCATCGACGTGCGCTTGTCCGACTGCACGGGTGGGCACCGCTGCATCAAACAACTTCTTGAGAACAAGGCAGATCTCGCGACCTCCGGCGACCTGCCCATTGTCTTCAACGCCTTTGAGCGGAACGACTTCGCGGTGCTGGGAACCTTCGTGACCACCAGCGAGGACGTGAAGCTGGTTGCTCAGGTCAGCTCTGGGATTACCAACGCCTCGCACTTGGCGGGCAAGCGCGTCGGGGTTGTCATTGGCGCGTCTAGCCAATACTTTTTAGAGCTGTATTTGCTCACTGTCGGCGTCGACCCTCGCGACGTGACTTTGGTGAGTTTGCAGCCTGAGAAGATGCTCGAGGCCATGCAGGCGGGCTCCGTCGATGCCATCGCCGTTTGGGAGCCCTACGCCTACCTGACCACCCGGGCGCTGGGCAGCAGAGCCATCGTGTTGCCCCCCAACAGCGGCTACCTCCTCACCTTCAATCTGGTGGCACAGCGCCGGCTGGTCGGCGCGCGTGATGCGGATCTCGTGCGCGTGCTGCGCGCAGTTGAACGCGCAGAGAAGTTCATCCTTGAGCAACCCGAAGACGCCAAAGCGATTCTTCGCGCCCGGCTGAAACTTGATCAAGGTTTCATCGACTGGGTGTGGTCGGGGCTGAACTTCCGCCTTGCGCTGGAGCAGTCGCTGATCACCACCTTGGAAGGGGAGGCCAGATGGGCACGTCGCGCCGAGCATGTGAAAGTGGCCGCATCGCCAAACTTTCTGGGCATCCTGCACACCGCTCCGCTGAAGACCGTAAAACCGACTGCGGTGGGCGTAGGCCGCTGAAGTTTCATGCGTATCCGCACTCAGCTCACGTCGGCCATTGTCGGCACCCTCGTCTTGGCATGTGTGGCCGCGTGGCTCGTGGCTCGCGCCGCCTACGACGAAGACGCTGCCAGCCTCACCCAAGCACGGGCGGAGACGGCGTCTCACGAGGTGTCGGGCTTGCTGGTGCTGACGCAAGAGTACGCGCGCAATTCGGAATGGCGTTCAGCTCAGCAGTGGCACCAGCGGCACGCCACCATCCTCACCGTGTTGTCCAGTAAGGACACCGGTGCCGCGATCAAGGAACTGCGTTCGGTAACGCAGGCCCTGCCGCCGCTGTTCAGGCGCCTGGAAGAGCTGCCAAGCGACGAGGCCCCGTTCACGCTGCGACGCAAAGAGGTGCTGATCGATCAGCTGCTGACAAACACCCAGTCCATGAGCGATCTCGCCTTTCAGTGGTACCAAGAAGCGGCGGCGCATCGAAAGTCAGCGAACAAAAGCTTCCAGACCCTGGCGGTGCTGACTCCCCTCGCCATGCTGGCCCTCCTTGCCATGGTGGCAGTGATCATTCGGAAGCGCGTGCTGGGCCCTTTGAGCAGCATGACCGACGCCACCGGAGCGGTGTCGC
This sequence comes from Burkholderiales bacterium, assembly GCA_038227445.1. Lineage (GTDB taxonomy): Bacteria > Pseudomonadota > Gammaproteobacteria > Burkholderiales > Burkholderiaceae_C > LMDS01. The sequence continues at coordinate 19,958 of JBBRPV010000040.1, forward strand.
GCGGCGATTTAAGCGTGCGGGTTGCCATTGACACGCGCGATGAGTTCGGTGAACTGTCGCGTCGATTCGATGAGATGACCTTGGCGCTGGCTCGAAGCGTCGAGCAGAGTCGCCGCTCCGAGCAGCGACTGCGAGCGGTCGCGGACAACCTGCCCGTCCTGATTGCCCACGTTGATCGGGACCAGGTTTACCGCTTCGTCAACGCCCACTACAAAACCGTTTTCGGCGCGGAGCCCGAAAGCTTCTTGGGCAAAACGCTGCGCGAGGTTGTGGGGGCCAAGGGCTACGCTGATGCCGAGAGCGAGATCAACGGAGTGTTGCGCGGAGAGCGGCGATCTTTCGAGCGCCACCACACCGAGCACGGGCAGGACGCCCACGATTTGGTGGACTACTTGCCTGACCTGGACGACCATGGTGTCGTCGCCGGCTTCTACGTTCTGGTGATCGACATCACGGAACGCAAGAAGGCAGAAATCGCCCAAGCCCACAGCGAGCGTTTTCTGCGCATGATTACCGACAACCTGCCCACCCTCATTTCGTATATCGACCCGGAAGAGAAATTCCGTTTCGTCAATGCCCACTACTCGCAACTGCTGGGCATCGAGACGAGTGCCTTGCTCGGTGGCACGGTCGAAGCCGCGCTGGGCCCCGACAACTACCTGCTGGTAAAGCCGCATCTGGCCGCGGCCCTGGCCGGCGAGCGCCAGCACTTCGAGCGTGTCGCGTTGATCCCTGATCACACGATTCACCTGATGACGGACTACATCCCCGACATCGACGAAAACGGCAAGGTCATAGGCATTTTTGCAATGGCAGTCGACGTCACCGCCATCAAGCAAGCCGATCTGCTGCGCGCGCAAAGCGAACAGCGCGTGCGAAGCATCCTCAAACACGCGCCCGACGCATTCATCAGCATCGATTCACAGAGCCACATCCGAGAATGGAACCGACAAGCAGAGCTCACGTTCGGGTGGACGAAAGACGAGGTTCTGGGCCGGTCACTGGCAGAAATACTGATACCCGCGGAGCACCGCCAAGGCCACCACGCTGGCATGAAGCGGTTTGTGGCAACAGGCGAAGGGGCCGTGGTCAATCAGCGCGTCGAGCTCACCGCCTTGCACAAAGACGGCCACGCCATTCCGATCGAGCTGTCGGTTGCCGCTGTAAAAGAGGCGACCGGCTACTCCGCAACGGCCTTCCTCAGAGACATCACTGAGAGAAAGCGGGCCGAGGCACTGCTGCACGACAGCGAAAAACGTCTGCGCGACATCACCGACAACATTCCCGCCATGGTGGGCTACTTCGACGCCGAGGAACGCTGCGTCTACGCCAACGCCACGTTGCTGAAATTCCACCAAATCGACGCGCAAGACATTCGGCGGGGCACCTTGCGCTCGGGCCTGGGGGAAGAGAGTTACGCGATTTACGAGCCCCATGTAAGGCGCGTGCTTCAGGGGGAACTTGCGCCGTTCGAAGGGCGCCGTCATGGCGGCGAGCGCGAGGCGTATTTCCAGGCCCACTTGGTGCCCGACATGACAGACGGCGGTACGGTTCGCGGGTTCTACGTCATGTCTTTCGACGTGACGGCCGTTCGCCAGGCCGAGCGGCACCGCGCCCGCAGCGAGCAGCAGCTGCGGCAGATCACCGACAACCTGCCAGTGCTCATCTCATACATCGACAAGGAACAGCGTGTGCGCTTCGCCAACGAAACCTACCGCAGCTGGCTGGGCGCTGATCCGGTGACGCTCTTGGGCATGCACGTGCGCGACGTGGTCGGCTCCGAGCTGTATGAGCCGCGGCGCCAGTACATCGAGCGCGCACTGCGTGGAGAGCGCGTCGAGTTCGAGAACGAAGCCGTCACGCGCGGCGTGTCGCGCACCACGCACACCAGCTACGTTCCCGACATCGAACAAGACGGCAGCGTGCAGGGCATCTACACCCTCAGCTCCGACATCACCGCGCTCAAAACGGTCGAGCGCCAGCTGCAAGCCCTGGCGCGATTCGACACATTGACCGGCCTGCCGAACCGGCATCAATTCAATGAAAAAATCCCCGAGGGGATGGCGCGCGCCAACCGCACCGGAGGCGCGTTGGCGTTGCTCTACCTGGATGTGGACCGCTTCAAATCCATCAACGACACGCTCGGCCATGCCGCGGGTGACGAGGTGTTGAAACAATTTGCAGCTCGCTTGGTGGCCAGCGTTCGAGCGACCGACACGGTGGCTCGGTTGGGGGGCGACGAATTCGTCATCATTCTTGAAGGCCTGCACGAGCGCTGCGAGGTGCAAGCCATTGCGCAGAAGATCGTCGACAACGTGAGTTTGCCGATGCACGTTGCCGACCAAAAACTCTGCATCACCACCAGCGTAGGCATTGCCTTTCACGATCCCTCGCAAAAGGATACAAATGCGGCGCCATTGCTGGCCCAGGCAGACGAAGCGCTGTACGCCGCGAAGTCCGCCGGCAGAGCCACATACCGCGTGGCCTTGGCTAGGCCAGACAAGGAGAGCCAGCTGTGATCGGGCCCCTGGGGCTTCGCTTTGCCATGGCCGCGACCGTGGTTCTGTACGCCGGCATGGCTGCGGGCGAGTCCCTCAGCCTGGCGGTCTCCCACGGGCCGGTGTCGCTTCCGATCTACGTGGCCGACGCCGAAGGTCTGTTCGAAAGGGAAGGCCTGGCCGTCAAGCAGCTCAAGTGCAGCAGCGGCCGTGACTGTTTTCGCCTGTTGACCGACGGATCGGCCGAAGTCGCCACGGCGGCAGAGCTGGTTGCGACCCTCAACAGTTTTTCGCATCCAGACATAGCCCTGATCGCGACGATCAGCACATCGTCTCAACAGATCAAGCTGGTCGGTCGAAGCAGCTCGGGAATCTTCCTGCCCGCTGACTTGGCGGGTAAGCGTGTTGGCACCGTGCTGGGCAGCTCAGCGCAGTACTTTCTCGACAGCTGGCTGCTGTTTCACAACATCGACCCTCAGACGATCAAGGTCGTCGGCTTTGCCGCCGACCAGCTTGCGCCCGCTCTGGAGCGCGGCGCGGTGGATGCGGTGGCCATCTGGGAACCCGTGGCGGCGAATGCGCTCATCGCCCTGGGCGAGGGCGGCCTGATGCTGCCCACCCCACGCGTGTACACACAGCACTTCGGGCTCATCACCACGCAAGGCGCCGTTGTCTCGCGTGAAGCGACTTTGCTGAAGCTGCTGCGCGCGCTGGTGCGCGCGGAACGACTGATCGCCGAGCAGCCTGACCGCGCCAAGCAGGTGCTGATGACGAGGCTTGGGTACTCTACCGGCTCGGCGCAGGCGCAGCTGAAGGAGCACGACTTTCGGATCCGGCTCGATCAGTCGCTCCTCAGCACGATGAGCAGCCAGTCACGCTGGGTCTTGCGGGAAGGCAATGCCAAGCCACAGCCCGGCAAGGCGCCCCAGGCGAGCACGGTTCAGGCCTCGCTGCTGCGCCAGGTGGCGCCCAATGTGGTCACGCTGGTGCGTTAGGCAGAGCCAGTGAGAGTCAGTCAGAGTTGATTTGCGACGCGGCGCCAGCGCGCACGCGCTAACGCTCCTGAGGTGCCCGCTCGCCTCACACTGGGGCCCCGGTCTTTGCGGAACTGCCCGCGATATTGCCGACGGCCTCGGCCACGCTCGGCCGTGACGCCACCGCACACCGTCAATCGTTCGCGAAACTGTACGGCCCACCGCGCTCGAGCGCCTTTTTGTAGGCCGGACGCGCATGAATACGCCTCAGGTAGCCCATCAGCTTCGGCCGGCTCGCATCCAACCCGGCACGCTGCGCCGAGGCTTCTATTGGGAAGCTCATCTGCACGTCGGCAGCACTGAACTCGTTGCCGGCGAACCATTCAGTCTTGCCGAGTTCGGCCTCCATGTAGTCGAGCTGGCGCTTCAAGTTCGGTTCAACCATCAGCCCGAGCACGCGGTTGGCGATGCCGCGCGCGATGGGCTTAGCGAAGAACGGCATGGGCGAGACCTTGATCCGCTCGAACACCAGCTTCATCAGCAACGGCGACATTGCGGTGCCTTCAGCAAAGTGCATCCAGTAGCGCCAGCGCAGCCGCTCGGGCGTACCGACGGCCGGTGCGAGGCGCCCGTTGCCGTAGCGCTCAAGCAGGTACTCGATGATCGCGCCCGACTCGGCTACGGTCACGTCACCGTCGGTGACCACGGGCGACTTGCCAAGCGGATGCACCTTGCACAGCTCGGGCGGCGCGAGCATGGTCTTGGCATCACGTTCGTACTTCTTGATTTCAAAAGGCACGCCGAGTTCTTCGAGCAACCACAGCACACGCTGCGAGCGGGAGTTGTTGAGGTGGTGAACGACGATCATGTTGGGCAGCCTGTGGCGCAAGGGCCTGCATTGTGCGTGCAGGTCACGCTTCTCGCCTGCGAGCGTTCTTGTCCGACACAGCAAGATCACATTGCCTGACACGCCGGCCTGCGCCCCGAACCTACAGTTGTTCGTTCTGAAACTGCCAACAAGGCAACACGTGAATAAGCCATATTTGAAATTTGCACTCGCTTGCCTCCCACTTGCCCTCGTCGCTGCCTGCGGCGGTGGAGACGACTTGGCCGACCGCCTCGACCTGGCCAACCCGACCGTGCGATTCGTGCACGCATCACCGCTGGCTCCAAACGTGTCTCTGTACCGCAATCAGGGCGCGACCTCAGTCCTCCAGACGCAGGCGACCAACGTGGCCTACAAGTCTGCGACGAACTACTACGACATCGACCTGTCCGCCGCCGACTGGGTCGTCAAGACCACAGCGAGCGACGTGACCGTGGGCACTGAAAATATTGACCCGAAACGTGGCAACAAGTACACCATCGTCGCGCTGCCGGCGAGTTTCACCACGAACGCGCTGTACGTGATCAACGACCCATACAACAAGCCGCTGTCGAGCACAAGCACGAAGCTGCGTGTGATGAACGCTTCGTTCAACGCTGCCAACATCGACGTCTACATGACCACCGGGGTGAATTCCGACATCGGCACCGCGGTGCCGCTGATTGCCGCCACCGCATACAAAACTTCGGGTCCGAAGTCGGGTGATGATTCGCAAGACATCCCGGGCGGCACCTACCAGGTTCGTGTGACCACGGCAGGCACCAAGAACGTGGTGTTCTCCGGCCAGCTCACCTTCGGCAACAACCAGGACGTCTTGATCCTGACGGTTCCCGACGCTGGAGCCGCCGCTGGTGTGAGCGCACTGGTGAAGGTTGAAGGCACGGGCGCTGCGACCAGCATTCCGGTTCTCTGACCCGAACGGGTTCATGGCAGGGCGCAGCCGCGAGAGTGGTTGCGCCCTGCGCCGTTTAGCGGCGGGCATCGCCTCATCCTGAGCGCGCGCGACGGGTTCACGGCCTCTGCGCCCCTTGTGTCGTGTGAGCACTGCGGCTGCCCCCGGTTCACGTACAGTGGGAGGCCAACTGCCGACAGAAGGACCGAACCGATGAAACACGCCCTCAATCTCGCGTTGGCCAGCACCGCGCTGCTGGCAGCCTGCGGCGTTGGCAGCGACCTGTTCGACAGCCTCGACCTGGCTGAGCCCGCCGTGCGCATCGTGCACGCCTCGCCCGGCGGCGCGCCCGTGACGCTGCTGCGAAACGACCGCGCGCTGAACGACGCCACCGACGTCGGCTACAAGTACGAGTCAAACTACTTCGACGTGCCGGAGCAGTTCGACACCCACTACGCAGTGCGCGACGTGGGCGCCAACCAGCTCATCTACACCGCCACCACAGATTCTGAGCTGGGCAACAAATACAGCTTCGTGGTGCTGCAAACCTCGGCCACCACGAGCGGCGTGTACGCCATTAACGATCCCTACAACAAAGACTTGACGAGCGAGCGCACCCGCGTGCGCGTGGTGGGCGGGGACTATACGAAGGGCAGCGTCGACCTCTATCTGAACGCCGCCGGAACCGACATCAACACCGTCGCGCCCTTCATCGAGGCGACGGCCTTCATGAGTTCGAATCCGCCTTCAGGCGACGACTCGCGAAGCATCGACGGCGGCACATACCAGCTGCGCGTGACCACCGCCGGCAGCAAGACCGACGTGCTGTTCGCCGGCACGATCAGCTTTGGCAACAACCAAGACCTGCTGCTCATCCCAGTGGTCAACAGCACCACGCCAGCGCGAGTAAAGATGCTGGTGGTGATCGAAGGGGCCAGCAACCGCCAGATCAGCGAGCTGACCGACACGCCCTGAGCGGGCGCCGGAGTCAGCGCAGGAGCAGGCCTCCGCTCGACTCTCCGGCGGGCTGGAACGGCCCGAGTGGCCGCACCTCAACTTCGGTGCGGGAGGTGCGCGGCTCGCCGCCGTGGCTGCGGAACAGCAGCATGCCGTTGCGCACGACCAGCAGGCCTTCGAAACGCCAGCCGGTGATCGTGGTCTGCCGCCTGAAGTTCAGGAAGTCGAGCCAGAAGTTGCCGTCGCGCCGGCGCGTTTCGTGTGAAAGCCGGAATTCGTAGACCCTGCACTCTTGGCGCGCCAAGATGCAATCGCGCAAGCCGGCGTCTAACGCTTCGAGCGGAACGGACGAGTTCGGGGCGAGCCGAGCGATCAACTGCGGGTACGAAATCTGCGTCACGTTCGCACTGGCTTCAATGTTGAAGCCGAGCGCCTTGAGTTCGCCCACGGTGGTCTTGTATGGCACAGCCTGCTCGAGCGCACTGGCCGCTGCCTCGTAACTCTCGAAAGCCGTGGGTTGTTGACTTTGGCTGCGCGGCAACAGTTCGGCACAGGATGTCAGCATGAGGGCCAGCACGCTGCCGGTGAGAACGCGGGAGAAGCGAAAAGATGTCATGACAAACAGTGTCTCACGGGCTGCGAGGCGGCTCGCACTGAATCAGCCGGCAAGCCGATCAGGTGGCGGACGCTGCTGCCACACGGCCCGGCACCGGCACCGGCACCGACAGTCAGATTGACATCAGGCGCCGCACGCCCTCGGCCTGCATGTTGCTGCCGCGGCCGCGCTGAATGATCTCGCCGCGCTCCATCACCAGGTACTGGTCGGCGAGTTCGGCGGCGAAGTCGTAGAACTGCTCGACCAACACAATCGCCATCTTCTGGCCGCCGTCCATCCCCTTGTCAGCCAGCATGCGGATCACTCGCCCGATGTCTTTGATGATGCTCGGTTGGATGCCTTCGGTTGGCTCATCGAGGATGAGAAGTTTCGGGCCGGCCGCCAGCGCCCGGGCGATCGCGAGTTGCTGCTGCTGGCCGCCCGACAAGTCGCCACCACGTCGATTGACCATCTGCTTCAACACTGGAAAAAGCTCAAACAGCTCGGCCGGTATCGGCGTGCCGCCGCTCTTGTAGGCCAAGCCCATCAACAGGTTGTCTTGAACCGTCAATCGGCCGAAGATCTCGCGGCCCTGTGGCACATAACCCACGCCTTTGCGCGCCCGCCCGTAAGGCGCGTCTTTCGTGATCTCCGAACCTTCCAGCAGGATGCTGCCGGTCTTTACCGGCACCACGCCCATCAGGCTTTTCAGCAGCGTGGTTTTGCCCACGCCATTGCGGCCGAGGATCACGGTCACCTCGCCGGCCTTGGCTTCGAACCCGACGTTGCGCAGGATGTGCGAACCGCCGTAGAACTGGTTGACGCCTTCTACTCTGAGCATGCTTCTATTCGTTCAACGACCAAGGTAGACCTCGACGACCTTTTCGTTCGCCTGCACTTCGCTGAGCAAACCTTCGGCGAGCACGCTGCCTTCATGCAGCACCGTCACCTTCTTGCCGTTCTTGCCGTTCTGCGTGAGTTCGCCGATGAACTTCATGTCGTGCTCAACCACCACGAGCGAGTGGTCTCCTTCGAGCGTGAGAAAGAGTTCGGCGGTGCGTTCAGTCTCTTCGTCGGTCATGCCGGCCACTGGCTCGTCAAGCAGCAGCAGCTTCGGGTCCTGCATCAGCAGCATGCCGATCTCAAGCCACTGCTTCTGGCCATGGCTCAACAAACCGGCAACACGCTGCGCGCTGTCTTTCAGATGAATCAGCGTCAACATGGCGCCGATGCGGTCGCGCTGCTCGGAGTTAAGGTGGAAGCACATCGACGAACGCACGCCGCGGTCGGCTTTGAGCGCGAGTTCCAGGTTCTCAAAAACGCTGAGCCGTTCGAACACCGTGGGCTTTTGAAATTTTCGGCCGATGCCTGCCTGCGCGATCTCGTTCTCGCGCAGGCGCAAGAGGTCGATGGTGGAGCCGAAATAGGCCTTCCCGAGGTCGGGCCGGGTCTTGCCGGTGATCACGTCCATCATCGTCGTCTTGCCGGCACCGTTTGGTCCGATGATGCAGCGCATCTCGCCCGCGCTGATCGACAGCGAGAGCGCGTTCAAGGCCTTGAAGCCGTCGAAGCTGACGGTGATGTCGTCGAGATAGAGGATCGCGCCGTGCGTCACGTCCAGCTCGCCTGTGGCGATGCGGCCATAACTTGTTTCGCGCCCGCCAGACTCGGTGGTGCTCGGCATCGGCCGGCCTTCATGGGCCGCCTTGGTGCGCGCGCCGGCGGCCATCAGATCGGGCGTCATGCGAGTTCCTTTTTGCGGCGCACGAGCCCAATGATTCCTTGCGGCAGAAAGAGGGTCACGAGGATGAACAAGCCCCCAAGGAAGTACAACCAAAACTCCGGAAAAGCCTGCGTGAACCAACTCTTTGCACCATTGACGAAGAAGGCGCCAACGATCGGGCCGATCAGCGTGCCGCGCCCGCCCACGGCGGTCCAGATCGCGATCTCGATGCTGGCCGCAGGCGACATCTCGCCCGGGTTGATGATGCCCACCTGCGGCACGTAGAGCGCTCCGGCAATGCCGCACATCACGGCCGATATAACCCAGACGCTGAGCTTGTAGCGCAGCGGGCCGTAGCCGGTGAACATCACACGTGTCTCGGCGTCGCGAATGGCTTGCAGCACCCGCCCGAACTTGCTGCCCACCAGCCAGCGCGCCATCACGTAAAAGCCGATCAGCGTGCAGCCAGTGATGACGAAAAGGGTCATGCGCATCGACGGCGTGGCGATTGGCGCGCCCAGAATGCGCTTGAAGTCGGTGAAGCCGTTATTTCCACCGAAGCCGGTTTCGTTGCGAAAGAAGAGCAGCATCGCCGCGTAGGTCATCGCCTGCGTAATGATCGAAAAGTACACGCCCTTGATGCGCGAGCGAAACGCGAAGTAGCCAAACACGAAGGCGAGCAGGCCCGGCACCAGCACCACCAGCAGCATCTGCGCCATGAAGGAATCGCTCGCCGCCCAAGTCCACGGGAATTCCTTCCAGTTCAGAAACACCATGAAGTCGGGCATGGGCAAACGGTACTGGCCGTCGCTGCCGATCTGGCGCATCAGGTACATGCCCATCGCATAGCCGCCGAGCGCGAAGAACACACCGTGGCCCAGCGAGAGAATGCCGGTGTAACCCCAGATCAAGTCCATCGCTAAAGCGCAGATGGCGTAGCACATGATCTTGGCGACGAGCTGCACAGCGTAGTCGGAAGCGTGCAAAGCGCTGCCCTGCGGCACCATCAAGTTGAGCACCGGCACCACCACCGAGACAACGAGCAAGGCGAGCACAACCGCGCCCCAGCGCTTGCCGCTCATCAAGCCAATACGCGGCCCGATCGTGGCGCTGGGCGCCGGCAGTACGGCGCTCATGGTGACACTCGTGTTGACGTTGACGTTGATGCAGTCACGCTTCGGCACTCCGACCCTTCATGGCGAAGATGCCCTGCGGCCTCTTCTGGATAAAGAGCACGATAAACACAAGAACCATGATCTTCGCGAGCACCGCACCTTGCCAGCCTTCAAGCAGCTTGTTCAGTACACCGAGGCCGACGGCCGCGTAGACCGTGCCAGCCAGCTGCCCGACGCCGCCCAGCACAACCACCATGAACGAGTCAACGATGTACCCCTGCCCCAAATCGGGACCCACGTTGCCCACCTGCGACAGGGCGCAGCCCGCGAGCCCGGCAATGCCCGAACCGAGCGCAAAGGCATAGGTATCAATGCGCGCGGTGTTCACGCCCAGGCAGGCGGCTTGTCTGCGGTTCTGCGTCACGCCGCGCACGAACAGGCCGAGCCGAGTGCGAGCGATCAGCGCCGACACACCCGCCAGCACCAGCACAGAGAAAGCGATGATCGCGATGCGGTTGTAGGGCAGCGTGAGGTTGCTCATCGCGGCCACACCGCCCGAGAGCCAGGCCGGATTTTCGACCGGCACGTTCTGCGCGCCGAAGATCGAGCGCACGCCTTGTTGAAGCACGAGGCTGATTCCCCAGGTGGCCAGCAGCGTCTCAAGTGGCCGGCCATACAACCAGCGGATCACACTGCGTTCGAGCACAGCACCAACGAGTGCCGCAGCGAAAAATGAGGCCGGAACTGCGAGCAGCAGGTAGGAGTCGAACGCGCCTGGAAGGTAGCTGCGAAACAGGTTCTGGACAACGTAGGTGGCGTACGCGCCAATCATCATCAACTCGCCGTGCGCCATGTTGATGACGCCCAACAGCCCATAGGTGATCGCCAGGCCCAGCGCCACCAAAAGCAAGATCGAGCCGAGGCTGATGCCGGTGAAGATCACACCGAGTCGCTCGCCCCAGGCAAGACGCTGTTCGATGGTTTTCAGCGCAACGGCGATAGCGGCTTTCACGTCGGCGTCGGTCTCGACCTTCTGGCGGTCGAGCATCAGCGCCTTGGTGGCCGGCGTGCCGGTGGCGCCAAGCGCCTTGGCCGCTTCGAGGCGCTTGGCCTTGTCGGCACTGCCCAGCAAAATCGCGAAGCGCACCGCGCCTAGCGCGTCTTTGATGGCCGCCACCTGCTCGGCCGCGTAAGCCTTGGCGACCAGCGGCAGCTTGCTTTCGTCGGGATCGGCCTGCAGCGTTTTAACGGCCTCGGCACGCACCTTGTTGTCGGGCGAGAAGAGTTTTATCGACGCCAGAGCGGTGTCGAGTTCACCGCGCATCTGGTTGTTGTTGATCACGTCTTCGGCTTTGTCGGGCACCGTCAATTCGGCGCCGGTGACGGGGTCGAAGCCCTTGCCGTCTTTCATCACGATCACGGCGACTTCGGTGAACTTCACCGCGTCGTCAGACATGGCCTGGATAAGCGCCACGGTAGCGTCATCGGCCGTGGCGATCACGCCCTTGAGCGCCGCGATGCGAGCTTCGACCTCACCAGTGGCCAGCGCGCGAGCCTGGGCTGGTGTGAGGGCCTGTGCTGGTGCGGCAAGCACCAGCACAGCCATCAACAGGAAAAACCAACGCATCACGGGCTGGCGAGCGCCTTCTTACTTCTTGGCCATCAGCTCAGGCTCGTCTTTCTTGCCCTTGTTCTCGGGAATGAACGGGCTCCACGGCTCGGCCTTGACTGGGCCTGGCGTCTTCCAGACCACATTGACCTGGCCGTCGGCCTTGATCTCGCCAATGAACACTGACTTGTGCAGATGGTGGTTCTTCTCGTCCATCTTCGAAGTGATGCCGCTGGGTGCGGTGAAGGTTTGTCCAGCCATCGCGGCGATCACCTTGTCGGTGTCGGTGCTGCCGGCCTTCTTCACGGCTTGTGCCCACATGTTGATGCCGATGTAGGTGGCTTCCATCGGGTCGTTGGTCAGCGGCTTGTCTTTGTGGCCAGCGATGCCCTTGGCCTTGGCGTAGGCGCTCCACTTCTTAATGAATTCAGTGTTGGCCGGGGACTTGATCGATTGAAAGTAGTTCCAGGCCGCCAGGTGACCAACCAGTGGCTTGGTGTCAACACCGCGCAGCTCTTCTTCACCGACCGAGAACGCAACCACCGGCACGTCTTTGGCCTTCAGGCCGGCGTTGCCGAGTTCCTTGTAGAAGGGCACGTTGGAGTCGCCGTTGATGGTGGACACCACCGCGGTCTTGCCACCGGCCGAGAACTTCTTGATGTCGGCAACGATGGTTTGATAGTCGGAGTGGCCGAACGGGGTGTACTTCTCGTCGATGTCTTCGTCTTTCACGCCCTTGCTGTGCAGGAAGGAGCGCAAGATCTTGTTTGTGGTGCGCGGGTACACGTAGTCGGTACCCAGCAGCACCCAACGCTTGGCGCCACCACCGGCCTTGCTCATCAAATACTCGACTGCAGGAATGGCCTGCTGATTTGGCGCCGCTCCGGTGTAGAACACGTTCTTGCTGAGCTCTTCACCTTCGTATTGCACGGGGTAGAACAGCAGGCTGTTGAGTTCTTCGAAGACCGGCAACACCGACTTGCGGCTCACGCTGGTCCAGCAGCCGAAGGTCGCAACGACCTTGTCTTGCCCGATCAGCTGCTTGGCCTTTTCTGCGAAGAGCGGCCAGTTCGACGCCGGGTCAACAACGACGGGCTCGAGCTTCTTGCCGAGCAGGCCGCCGTTGGCATTGATCTCGTCGATGGCCATCAGCACGGTGTCCTTGAGCACCGTTTCCGAAATCGCCATCGTGCCCGACAACGAGTGCAAGACGCCGACCTTGATCGTGTCAGCAGCACTCGCGAACGGGCTGAAACCGAGGGCGGCCATGCCCAATGCGATGGCCGTGAGGGATTTGCCGGCGTGGCGGCGGGATGGGTTCATGGGGTCGCTCTCCTGTGGATGGTTTGGGCGAGGGACCTGCAAGCGGCGTGCCAGTGCTGCATTGCGTCTGGCGCACGTTACGCAGGGAGCGGGTGCTGCGAGCAGCGCCAGCAGACCCTGGTGGTAGAGCACCGCGAACAGGCCGGCGAGCAACGGGACGAGGGTCGCCATCAGCAGCAGGCAGTGGCCAAGACGCGACGCCACCTCAGTGGTGGGCACGGCGAGCGGCAGCGGTGAACTCATGGTCCGAGTTGGTGCAAGGCGCATGGGAACGAGCCAGTCTATCGGCGCGAAGGCAGGCGCCAGTGCGGTGTTTCGTGCTTGGCGCCAGCTTTAAAACCGATGTGTTTGGGCCCGCGCCTGCACGCAAACTGGAGCGAGACCAAGGTGTCGCGCGGGTTTGCAACGACACCAAGGGCACAGAGGCGCGGTTCGAAGTCCCGGACAGCGCGCGGCACTGCACTAGCATCGGGTACGCCTTCTGCTAACGACCTGCCATGGAACTCACTCCGCGCGAAAAAGACAAGCTGATGATCTTCACGGCGGCGCTGCTGGCCGAGCGCCGCAAGGCGCGCGGGCTCAAGCTCAACTACCCGGAAGCCGTGGCCATGATCAGCGCCGCGATCATGGAAGGTGCTCGCGACGGCAAAAGCGTGGCCTCGCTGATGAGCGAGGGCAAGACCTGGCTTACCCGCGCCGACGTGATGGACGGCGTGCCCGAGCTGATCCCAGAGATCCAGATGGAAGCCACCTTCCCCGACGGCACCAAGTTGGTGACCGTGCACCAACCCATTGCCTGAGCAGGAGCTTCTCAATGATCCCCGGCGAATTGCTGACCGACGGCCCCGACATCGAAATCAACCCCGGCCGGCGCACGCTGACACTGGTGATCGACAACAGCGGCGACCGGCCAATCCAGGTCGGCTCGCACTACCATTTTGCAGAGACGAACGCCGCCCTGCGCTTCGACCGTGCCGCCGCACACGGCACGCGCTTGAACATCGCCTCTGGCACGGCGGTTCGTTTCGAACCCGGCCAGCAACGCACTGTCGAACTTGTTGACTACGCCGGCGAGCGCAAAGCCTACGGATTTCGCGGCCTCGTGAATGGACCCATCGACGTCAGCGTCGAGGGAGCGCTCTGACCATGGCCAAGATCAACCGCCGCGCTTACGCGGAAATGTTCGGCCCGACCACAGGCGACAGGGTTCGCCTGGCCGACACCGGCCTGATCGTCGAGGTCGAACACGACCACACGCTCAAAGCCGGCGGCTACGGTGAAGAAGTGAAGTTTGGCGGCGGGAAGACCATTCGCGACGGCATGGGTCAGAGTCAGCGGCTGGCTGCAGACGTGGCCGACACCGTCATCACCAACGCGCTGATCATCGACCACTGGGGCATCGTGAAGGCCGACATCGGCATCAAGGGTGGCCTCATCAGCGCCATCGGTAAGGCCGGCAACCCCGACGTGCAACCCGGCATCGACATCGTCATTGGCCCGGGCACCGAGATCATCGCGGGCGAAGGCAACATCATCACCGCGGGCGGCATCGACACCCACATCCACTTCATCTGCCCGCAGCAGATCGAAGAGGCGCTGATGAGCGGCGTGACCACGATGATGGGCGGCGGCACCGGCCCGGCCACTGGCACCTTCGCCACCACCTGCACGCCGGGGCCGTGGCACATTCACTCCATGCTGAAGGCGGCAGAGAGTTTCCCGATGAACCTGGGCTTCCAGGGCAAGGGCAACGCCAGCCTTCCCGGCGCGCTGGAGGAACAACTCGAAGCCGGCGCCTACGGCCTGAAGCTGCACGAAGACTGGGGCACCACACCGGCAGCAATCGACTGTTGCCTGAGCGTGGCCGACGCGCACGACGTGCAGGTGACGATTCACACCGACACGCTGAACGAGTCGGGCTTCGTCGAAGACACCATCGCCGCGTTCAAAGGCAGAACGATTGCGACTTTTCACACCGAGGGCGCCGGTGGTGGGCACGCGCCCGACATCATCAAATGCGCGGGGCTGCCGAACGTGCTGCCTTCGAGCACGAACCCGACGATGCCGTACACCGTCAACACGATCGACGAACACCTCGACATGCTGATGGTGTGCCACCACCTCGACGCCAGCATCGCCGAAGACCTGGCCTTCGCCGAAAGCCGCATTCGGCGCGAGACGATCGCGGCCGAAGACATCCTGCACGACATTGGCGTGTTTTCGATGATGAGTTCCGACAGCCAGGCGATGGGGCGCGTCGGCGAAGTCATCATCCGCACCTGGCAGACGGCGCACAAGATGAAAGCGCAACGTGGCACGCTGGCGCAAGACAACGCGCGCCACGACAACTTCCGCGTCAAGCGCTACATCGCCAAGTACACGATCAACCCGGCGATCACGCAGGGCATCTCGCACATCGTCGGCTCGGTCGAGGTTGGCAAGCTCGCTGACCTGGTGGTCTGGAAGCCGGCTTTCTTCGGCGTGAAACCCTCGCTGATCATCAAGGGCGGCATGATCGCCGCCGCCGCGATGGGCGACCCGAATGCGAGCATTCCCACGCCGCAGCCGGTGCACTACCGGCCGATGTTCGGCAGCTTTGGCAGCGCGATGAACGACACCTGCATCACCTTCATGTCCAAAGCTTCCCTCGCGGCCGGCGTGCCGCAGCATCTCGGCCTGAAACGCCGCACCGAGGCCGTGAAGAACACGCGCAAGATCGGCAAGGCACACATGGTTCACAACAGCGGCACGCCGAACATCGAGGTCGACGCGCAGACCTACGAAGTGCGCGCCGACGGCGTGCTGCTGACCTGCGAGCCAGCCACCGAGTTGCCGATGGCGCAGAAGTACTTCTTGTTTTGAGCCGGGCAACATCCTTGCGCACTCGGAATTGCTGGAAGCTGTTGCGCGCCAGTTTGGGCACTCCAACCGAAGCCAACTCAGGTGCACAGTAAGGTCGCTGCTCGGTCTACAGGCCCTTCCCAGCCCTCGCCTCTTCGGTTAGGGTTGCCCGGACATCACAAAACGGAGTGAATGACATGCCAACCAAGTTGATCATCTGGTCCCTGTCTTTGCTGCTCTGCGGCGCCGCGTTGGCCCAGGGCAAACCGCGCATTGACAAGGCCGCCGACTTGCCGCGATACACCTACCCGGTGAGCGGCAACTTGGAGTCGCTGGTGCGCGACGAAGCAGCTTTCGGGCCGTTCGCGGTAAAGCTGCGCAGCGACATCGAAGCGGTGCTTGCCGGTTACGAGATCGCCGACAAGGCCACGCTGCGCCAGCTGCAGAACACCCTGCTGCAGCTCGATGTGCTCGAAGCCAAAGACGCCGCCGCGCTGGCCCGCGTCGAAACCATTCGTGCGTTGCAAGAAAAACCTGCCGACAAGCTGCTCTCCGGCCTCCAGGTGCGGGCGGTCATCGAATCGCGCCAGCAGGGCGGTGCCGATCCGGCGTACGCCAACGGGGTTGACGACCGCATCAGCGCCACTCTCAAGCCCATGCCCTATGCAGTGATCGCCAACGACATCAAGCGGCTCAAGGCGAGTGCCGAGCTGGTTGGCGAATCGCTGGTGCTCGGCAACGTGCGCAGTGTGCTGCAGCCCATCGTCGACCAGGCCGGCTCGCTCAGTTCCGACCTGGCGCCGGGCATCGTGTCAGCGCGTTACGCGTTGGCGGTGCGGCTGCCGCTCAAGCAAACGATGATTGAAACCTTCAGCCGCTATCTGCAGGCCAACCAGGTCGAGAAAGCCGACATCTGGGCTGCGCGCAACGTGACGCTGCCGCCCGGCAAGGGCGGAACGCCGGTGGTGGTGGCGGTGTGGGACAGTGGCGTCGACCCGTCGCTCTTCAAGCATCAGCAGTTGCTCGGCAGCGACCAGCAGCCGCTCTTCATCGCCTTCGACAAGTACGGCGCGCCTTCGAACAGCACACTGGCGCCGATTCCGGCCGAACTCCAATCGCAGCTGCCGCTGATGAAAGCGCGCAGCAAGGGCTTTTCCGACCTGGAGGCCAACATAGACAGTCCCCAAGCAGCCGAGGTCAAGCAGCTGCTGTCGGGCCTGAAGCCCGACGAGTACAAGGCCACCATAGAGGCCATCACGCTCACTGGCCAGTATGAACACGGCACGCACGTGGCCGGCATCGCCCTCGACGGCAATCCTTTTGCGCGCGTGATGAACGTGCGCATGGAGTTCAGCCCCACGCTCAAACCCGACCCCTGTCCGTCGCGTGAGCAGGCCGAGAACGACGCGAAAGCGATGAGCTCCGAGATCGAGTTCATCAAGCGCAAAAAAGCGCGGGTCGTGAACATGAGCTGGAGTGGCAGCGTGAGCGCGATCGAGAGCGACCTCGAAAAATGTGGCATTGGCAACACGCCGGAAGAGCGCAAGACGCTGGCGCGCGAGTACTTCGAGCTGTTCCACAAGGCTCTCGTGAAAGGCTTCGCCAGCGCGCCGAAGATCTTGTGGGTCGCAGCGGCCGGTAACAGCAACCAGGACGCCTCCTTCGCCGAAGACTCGCCAGCCAACATCGTTCTGCCGAATGTGCTGACGGTCGGTGCCGTCGACCGCGCCGGCGACGAAGCTTCCTTCACGAGCTATGGGCCCACGGTGAAGGTGCACGCGAACGGATACCAGGTTGAGAGTTTCATTCCGGGTGGCGAGCGGGTCGCGCTCTCGGGCACCTCGATGGCGGCGCCGCAAGTCACGAACCTGGCAGCCAAGATGCTGACGGTGAACCCCCGGCTCACGCCCACGCAGCTGATCGAAATCATCATCGGCACTGCCGAGAAAACCGCCGATGGCCGGCGCACGCTGATCCACCCGGCCAAAGCAGTGGCAGCGGCGCGCAACCACGAGCCGACGTAACGGGTCAACGCAGCCAGAAGAATCACAACATGCTGGTCGTCAACAAGCTCATTCCCGGTGCGCGCGGCCTCGCGCCCGCCCTCGTCAAACGCGCAGCGAGCGTCGAGCTCGACTGGGACGTGCGCCAGAAGAGCCGCTTCGATGCCATCGATTCCAGCGGCCGTGCGCTCGGCGTCTTCCTGCCTCGCGGCAGCGTCGTGCGCGGGGGCGACGTGCTGGTCGCCGAAGACGGCTCGTTGATCCTGGTGCGCGCTGCCTTGCAGCCGGTCCTGGTGGTGAAACACTGCAGCCAACACGGCACGCCCTTCGACCTGCTGCGCGCC
>JBBRPV010000041.1:0-37569 GCA_038227445.1 Burkholderiales bacterium
CTTGAGTTTGGATCGTTGCCAGACGTGCGAGCGAAGGCGATGCCCAGACAGAGAACAGACTGCCACTCTACAGACGGCCTTGTTGCATCGAGCTCGCAATGAGCAGGCGATGCGGACCCAGATGCGAACCGCTCAGCGGGGCTCCATTCCTATCACGTGGCGTTCAGCAATTCATAGCCGACTTCCTGTGAGGCCAGGCTGGCCGAGCAAACCGCCTGTGCCCTGTCAGGCGAAAGGCTGATGCCGCCGACCCGCTCGAACTGCCCTAACGCTTCGACCGTCAGCGGCCTTTTCTTGTCGGCCATGGTGTGCGTTTCCTCAGCGAGGTTTGTCAAGTTGCCAGCGCAGGTGCGCTTTCACGGTGGGCCATTCGCTCTCGGTGATGCTGTAGACGGCGGTGTCGCGCAGCGTGCCGTTGCTGGCGCGCTGATGGTTGCGAAGAATGCCGTCGAGCTTGGCGCCAAGCCGCTCGATCGCGCGGCGGCTTTGCTGGTTGAAACAGTGGGTGCGGAACTCGACCGCGATGCAACCGAGCCTGTCGAATGCATGACCAAGCAGCAGCAGCTTGCACTCGGTGTTGAACGGGCTGCGCTGCATGCGCGAAGCCGTCCAGGTGGAGCCGATCTCGACACGCTTGTGCGTCGCGTCAACGTTCATGTAGGTCGTCATGCCCGCGACACGACCGCTCGCATCGCGTGTGGTGAAGGGCAGCATCAAGCCCTTGCCTTGCAGATCTAGTCGGCGCGCGATCTCGGCGCTCATGCTTTCGGGCGAGGCAATTGCGGTGTACCAAAGTTTCCACAGTTCGCCGTCGCGGGTGGCGGCAACCAGCTCGTCGTGATGCTCGGGCAGCAGCGGCTCCAGCGAGCAGTGCGTGCCAACGAGAAGAACCGGCGACAACCAGTTCGCCATGGTCAACGGTTGTGGCGCTGCATGAAGACAAGCTTCTCGAACAGCGACACATCCTGTTCGTTCTTCAACAGCGCCCCCACCAGAGGCGGCACAGCCACCGTGTGGTCTTTGCTTTGCAGCACCTCGAGTGGGATGTCTTCGGCCACCAGCAGCTTGAGCCAATCGAGCAGTTCGCTGGTCGAAGGCTTCTTCTTGAGACCCGGCAGGCTGCGCACGTCGTAGAAATTCCTCAGGGCGGCCGCGAGCAGGTCTTTTTTCAGCGACGGGAAATGCACCTCGACGATGGCCTTCATGGTCTCGGCGTCGGGAAACTTGATGTAGTGGAAAAAGCAGCGGCGCAAGAACGCGTCGGGCAGTTCCTTCTCGTTGTTCGACGTGATGAAAACAAGCGGCCGGTGAACCGCCTTCACGAGCTCGCGAGTTTCATAGACGTAGAACTCCATGCGGTCGATCTCGCGCAGCAGATCGTTCGGGAACTCGATGTCGGCCTTGTCGATCTCGTCGATCAGTAACACCGCCGGCTGATCGGCGGTGAAGGCCTGCCACAACACGCCCTTGACGATGTAGTTGTGGATGTCTTTCACCTTCTCGTCACCGAGCTGGCTGTCGCGCAGGCGGCTCACGGCGTCGTATTCATACAAGCCCTGCTGTGCTTTCGTTGTGCTCTTGATGTGCCATTGCAGCAGCGGCATCTTCAGCGCCAGCGCCACTTCTTCGGCCAGCATCGTCTTGCCGGTGCCGGGCTCGCCCTTCACAAGAAGCGGGCGCTTCAGGGTCGAGGCGGCGTTCACCGCCAGCATCAGGTCGGGTGTGGCGACGTAGTTTTCTGAGCCTTGAAACTTCATTGCGCGGTCTCGTGAGACGGTGGTGTCGGGGTCTCAAACCAGTATAAGGGTGCCCCCCTATAATCGCGGTTTGCTTGGAAAAAACCGCCTTTTGCCACCATGAAAAAGCTTCTCTCGCTATTGATCGCGCTGGCCGGTATGGGCCTTTCCGTCCAGGTGCAGGCCCAAGACGCCAAGGCCGGCGAGAAGAAGGCTACCTTGTGCATTGGCTGCCACGGCATCCCCGGTTACCAAGCCAGCTTCCCCGAGGTCTACAAGGTGCCGATGATCGCGGGGCAGGGCTCCAAGTACATCGCCTCGGCTCTCGCCGCCTACCGCAAGGGCGACAGAAAGCACCCAACCATGCGCGCCGTCGCCACCTCGCTCACCGACCAAGACATGGCCGACTTGGCCGCGTTCTACGAGCAGCAGGCCAAGGGCGAAGCGCCCGACACCAAGACCGCTGCTGCACCTTCTGCTGCCGTTGCCGAGCTTCTGACGAAAGGCAACTGTGCTTCTTGTCACGGTGCGAACTTCAGCCAACCGATCGACCCAAGCTACCCCAAGCTCGCTGGCCAGCACGCCGACTACCTGTACCAAGCGCTCAAGGCTTACCAAACCGACAAGAACCCGCACGTAGGCCGCAACAACCCGATCATGATGGGCATGGCCAGGACCTTCACGCACGCGGAGCTGAAGCTCGTGACCGGCTATATCGCCACATTGCCGAGCGAACTCAGAACGGTTGCGCAATCGCGCTGGCGCTGAGAACGAACGCCGAATCGTGAAGGCCGCTGCAACCCAGCGGCCTTTGTTGTTTTGGGCGTCCGGCTTGGCTCAACTCCGGCCCGGGATGGACGATATCGAGGTTCATCCGCATCACGGTGCACGTCCAGCCCATGCTCAAGAAGATCGCCATCACGGAACTGCGCTTGGGCATGCATGTGCACGAGCTGTGTGGCCCGTGGCTTGATCACCCATTCTGGCGCACCAAGTTCCTGCTGACCGACCCTGACGACATCGCCCGGCTGCTCGCAAGCGGCATCACCGAGTGCTTGATCGACAACGCCAAGGGACTCGACGTGGCGGCGCCGGTCGCGGTGCAACTTGCTGCCGTTGACACGGCGCAGGCGCCAGTTGCGGAAGCCAAAGCGCCGGCACTTCCCATCGCGCCCAGCTCGATGAACGAGGAACTCACCCGCGCTACGCTGCTCGTCAGCAAGTCGCGTGCGGCCGTGCTCTCGCTTTTCAGCGAGGCCCGGATGGGCAAGACGATGAACACCGAGCGGTGTGCGGAGCTCGTCGGTGAGATCACGGACTCGGTCTGGCGCAACCCGGGCGCGCTGATCAGCTTGGCGCGGCTGAAAACGCACGACGACTATTCCTACATGCACTCGGTAGCGGTGTGCGCTCTGATGGTGGCGCTCTCGCGCCAGCTCGGTCAAAGTGAAGCTCAGGGCCGCAGCGCCGGCTTGGCCGGGCTGCTGCACGACATGGGCAAGGCGCTGATGCCGCTTGAGGTACTGAACAAACCGGGCAAGCTGACCGACGCCGAATACGAGCTCATGAAGACCCACCCGGAGCGGGGCCACGAGCTGCTGCTCGGCGGCGGCGCCGGCACGGTGGCGCTCGACGTCTGCTTGCACCACCATGAGCGGCCCGACGGCAAAGGCTACCCGCGCGGCCTGAGCGGCGACGCGTTATCGGTGCACGCCCGAATGGGCTCGGTTTGCGATGTGTACGACGCCATCTCGTCGGCCCGCCCCTACAAGGTCGGCTGGGACCCGGGAGAATCGATCGCCCGGATGGCCGAGTGGACCCAACAAGGCCAGTTCGACTCGCAGATCATGCATGCCTTCGTATCGAGTCTGGGCATCTACCCCAACGGCTCGCTGGTGCGCCTGCAGTCGGGCCGCCTGGCGGTGGTTGCGCAACAGAACCCGGGCGCGTTGGCGTCGCCGCAGGTGAAGGTGTTCTTCTCGACAAAGGCGCAACTTCCGCTGTCGCCCGAGCTGGTGGACCTGAACCACCCTGGCTGCAGCGACCGAATCACCGCGCGCGAATCGAACGAGGTTTGGAAGTTCAAGCACCTCGAAGAACTCTGGGCCGGTGCCGAGGTGCTTGAGAAGGCGCGCCGCACCGCTTCGCAAAAGCCCTGACGCTCGGGCGCGCGCCGGCACACGGGCGCTCTGGTCTGGCCCTTAAACTGCGGCCACACACCACTCTACGGAGGCCGAGATGAAGCTGATGTTTTCTGCCGCGCTGCTGGTCGCGCTCAGCCTGGGCCCTGCCCAGGCCCAAACACTGCGATGGGCCTCGCAAGGTGATGCCCAGACCATGGACCCGCATTCGCAAAACGAGTCAATGACGAACTCGATGAATGGCCAGGTCTACGAAGCCCTGGTCAACTATGACAAAAAGCTTGGCATGGACACGGTCCTCGCGACCAGCTGGCAGGTGGTCAGCCCCACGCTGTGGCGCTTCAAACTGCGCCCTAATGTGAAATTCGCCGACGGCACGCCCTTCACGGCCGACGACGTGGTGTTCTCGGTCCTGCGTGCACGCGAGGGCACGTCCGACATCAAGGTCTACGCCAATGCGGTCGGCGAGCCGAAGAAGGTCGATGCGCTCACGGTCGAGTTCGCCCTCAAAGACTTCAACCCGGTGTTCCTGGAGCATCTCGCGGCGATCCAGATCATGAGCAAGGCCTGGTGCGAAAAGTACAAGGCCCTGAAGCCGATTGACTTCAAGAACAAGGAAGAGGGTTTCGCTTCGTTCAATTCCAACGGCACCGGCCCGTTCGTGTTGGTCTCGCGCGCCCCCGACACCAAGACCGTCTATAAGCGCAATCCGAACTGGTGGGGCAAGTTCGAAGGCAACGTGCAGGAAGTGGTCTACACGCCCATCAAAAACGACGCCACCCGCACCGCCGCGCTCGTCTCGGGCGAGATCGACTTCGTGCTCGACCCGGCCCCGACCGACGTTGAAAAGCTCCGCAACACCAGCGGCGTGAAGGTGATCGACGGCCCCGAGAACCGTATCGTCTTCATCGGTATGGACCAAAGCCGCGACGAGCTGCTGTACAGCAACGTGAAAGGCAAGAACCCGTTCAAAGACATCAGGGTTCGCCAGGCACTCTACGACTCAATTGACATTGACACGCTCAAGACTCGGCTGATGCGCAACCAAGCCTACCCGACCGGCGGCATCACGCCGTCGCCGCTGGCCGCGTTCAACGACCCGGAAATCGAGACGCGCCGCCCCTTTAACCTTGAAGGCGCGAAGAAGCTGATGACCGACGCGGGTTATGCCGACGGCTTCGAAGTGACGCTCGACTGCCCGAACAACCGCTACATCAACGACGAGAAGATCTGCCTCGCGCTGGCTGCCATGTGGGCCAAAGTGAACGTGAAGGTGCGCGTCAACGGCATGCCGCGCGCGGTCTACTTCCCCAAAGTGCAGAAGTACGACACCTCCATGTACATGTTGGGCTGGGGTGGCGCGAGCACTGACGCCGAGAGCACGCTCACGCCGGTGCTGCGCAACCGCGGTGAAGGTGGTGTGGGTGCGTGGAATTTTGGCCAATACACCGATGCCAAGCTCGACGAACTGGCGGCGGCGTCGAGCAAGGAAGCCGACCCGAAAAAGCGCCAGGAGCTGATCAAGGCTGCGCTCAAGCGGCACAACGCAGAGGTGCACCACCTGCCGCTGCACCGCCAGCTCATTCCCTGGGCGGCACGCCAGAACGTGGAGGTCGTGCACCGTGCCGACAACTGGCTTGAGTGGCGCTGGATCACGATCAAATAACAGACCAAGAGACAGCGAATCGCTGAGTTGAAACGGCTGCCGGTGGCGGCCGTTTTCTATTCAGATCTCCCACAGGAGCGAGGTGGCGATCACCCCCATCACGAGCGCGACGACGGCGACACGAATCTTCCATGCAAGTGGGTCTTTGAACAGGCCGTGCAGGCCCCGCGCGCCGTAGCCGAACGCGA
Source organism: Burkholderiales bacterium (assembly GCA_038227445.1). Taxonomy (GTDB): domain Bacteria; phylum Pseudomonadota; class Gammaproteobacteria; order Burkholderiales; family Burkholderiaceae_C; genus LMDS01. The sequence continues at coordinate 5,732 of JBBRPV010000041.1, forward strand.
AGAACCAATCGAAACTGACGGCCGTCGCGCCGACCCGGAAGGCCGCGCGTGAGCCCTCGGGCTACTGGGCCGAGATCGACCCGAGCAGCACCGCCGTGTCGAGCCAGCAGTGTGGGGTGAGGTAGGTGAAGGCCAGGCAGGTGATGATTGCCGTGCGCGCTCAGACCGGCCGTGCTTTTACTGAAAGTTCTGAAGCATCCGCTCCAGCGCCATCGTGAATGGCACCTGCATCATCGGCAAGGTGACCAGCACGCCAATCAGACCGACCGAGACGCCGATTGGAAAGCCGATCGCGAAGACGTTCATCTGCTGCGCTACGCGAGAAATCACGCCGAGCACCAGGTTGACGAGCAGCAGCATGCCGACCAGTGGAAGCGCGATCCACAGGCCGAGGCGGAAGATCTCGGCGCCCCATGTTTGTGGCTGCACCGCGCGCAAGAACGCGAAGGGCTCGGGACCAACCGGGAACACCTGAAAACTCTGCACCACCGCGGCGATCAACATCAGGTGGCCGCCGGTCACGATGAACAACCAGCTCACCGAAATGCCGAAGAAGCGGCTCGTTGCGGTGGCTTCGCCGCCCGTCATTGGGTTGAAGAAGCCGGCGAAATTCAGACCCATCTGCAGGCCAATCAGTTCGCCCGCGAACTCGACTGCGCTGAAGACAATACGCACCGAGAAGCCGAGCGCCACGCCGATCAGCATCTGCTGCGCCACCGCGAGCACTGCAACCGGCGAGTCAAGCTGGATCAGCGGCATGGCGGGCAGCGTGGCCTGCGCGCAGAACGCGATCAGGAAAGCCAGGGCCACGCGAATGCGCGCCGGCACGGTGTGCTGACCCACCACCGGAAGCGAACCGAACAACGCCAGCACCCGCAAGAAGGGCCACAGGATCGGTGTGATCCACCCCAGCAACTGGGCTTCCGTGAAGGTGAGCATCTCAGCTGCTCAGTGCGGGCTGCGTCAGCCCACCACAGACGGAATCGCCTGCAAGGTGCGTTGCAGGTATTCGACCAGCGTGTTCAGCATCCAGGGGCCGGCCACCGCCAGCACCGCAACGGTCGCCACCACCTTCGGCACGAAAGACAGCGTGGCTTCGTGGATCTGCGTGGCGGCCTGAAAGATGCTGACGATCAGGCCCACCGCGAGAATCGTTAGCAGCACCGGCGCGGCGACCATCAACAGCATGTACAGACCTTCCTGGCCGTGGATGAAGACTTGTTGTGCGTCCATGGTTTTTGCTCGTGAGTTTTCAGCGCAAGAAAGTTTCGAGTTCAGCTTGCAAAGCTGGCGGCGAGCGAACCGAGCAAGAGGTTCCAGCCGTCGGCCAGCACGAACAGCATCAGCTTGAAGGGCAGGGCGATCAAGACCGGGCTCAGCATCATCATGCCCAGGCTCATCAGCACGCTGGCCACGACCATGTCGATGATCAGAAACGGTATGAAGATCAGAAAGCCGATCTGAAAAGCGCTCTTGAGTTCGCTCGTCACGAAGGCGGGCACGAGCACCTTGAAGGGCACGTCGGCGGTCTTTACCGCGGGGTCGACCTTGGCGAGTTTGGCGAACAGCATCACGTCTGCCTGGCGGGTTTGCTTGAGCATGAATGCGCGCATCGGCACCTCGCCGCGCTTGAGCGCTTCGTCGAACGCAATCTTGTTTTCCGCATAGGGCTGATAAGCCTCGGCGTACACCTTGTCGATGGTTGGGCTCATCACGAAGAAGGTCAGGAACAGGCTCAAGCCCACCACCACCTGGTTGGGCGGCGCGGCCTGCGTGCCTATGGCTTGGCGCAACAGGCTCAGCACGATCACGATGCGCGTGAAGCCCGTCATCAACAACAGCACCGCCGGTAGAAAGCTCAGCGCGGTGAAGAACAGCAGTGTCTGGATCGGTACCGAATAGCTCGTGCCTCCGGCGACCTGGCCGACCAGGAGCGGCAGCGTTGCGCCGCCGGACGATTGTGCTGATACCGCCGCAGGCAGCGCCGAAAAAGCCGCAAAGACGCATAGCGCGCCCCAATTCCTCGCACCCGCATCCGCAGAGAAAGAAGATCGTTCAGCGCTCACTGGCCAGCCCCTTGTCTTGCCGCAGCCTGCCGAGCAGTTGTGCGAAGGCCGTAACGGGCGGCGTGGCAGCCGCCAGAGTGGCCCCGGCCGGCGCATCGGCCTGCGGCTCCATGGTGTGCAGCGTGGTCATGCTGGCCGGTGTCACGCCCAGCACGAGCCAACGCCGCGCGTCGCCCTGACCCACTTCGATCGTCACGACACGCTGGCTCGTTGAGAGCGCAAGCGTCGAGATCACGCGCGTCACGCCTTGGCCGGCGCTTGCACCCACCGGCGTGCGCTTGAGCAGCCACAGCGCCAGCGGGATCAAAGCGATGATTGCGAAGAACCACAGCAGTGGCGACAACCAGGAACCCGTTGCCATCGCAAATCAGGCCCTGCTCAGCCGGCGCATGCGTTCGCTGGGCGTCACGATGTCGGTCAGGCGAATGCCGAACTTGTCGTTCACTACAACGACCTCGCCCTGAGCGATCAGGTAGCCGTTGACCAGCACATCCATCGGCTCGCCAGCCATCGCTTCGAGCTCCACGACCGAGCCGTGCGCGAGCTGCAGGATGTGCTTGATCGGCACCCGCGTGCGCCCCAGTTCCACGGTGAGCTGCACCGGGATGTCCAGGATCATGTTGATGTCGTTGCCCGCCGTGCCACCGGTGCTTGGGCTGAAGTTCTGGAACGAGGCGGGCGAGACTTGATCGGTCTGCACCTCGCTTGCCGTTTCCGGTTTCGATTCTGCGAGCGCGGCTGCCCACTCGGCCGCCATCGCGTCGGTGTCGTCGGCCGCGGGCGCGGAGTCGTCGTTACTCATTAGCTTCTCCCATCCAGCCCGGGGTCGGGTTGGTCAACAGTTGATCGACTTTCAGCGCGTATTTGCCATTCGAGGTGCCGTAGTGGCAGTCGAACACCGGCACGCCCGCCACCTTGGCCTGAATGGCCTGGCGCAGTTCGAGCTCAATGAAGTCGCCAGGCTTGAACGACAGCAGCTGTTCCACCGTGGCTGGGGCCTGCGCGAGCTCGGCCACCAGTTCCACCTCCGCCGACTGGATCTGCTCTTTCATCAGGTTCACCCAGCGCCGGTCAGGCTCGCCGGCGTCGCCCTGCACGGTCGAGTACAAGATGTCTCGAATCGGCTCCAGCGTCGAGTACGGAATGCAGAAGTGGATGGCGCCGCTGCTGTCGCCAATTTCCAGTGTGAAGCTGGTTGTGATGACGATCTCGCTCGGTGTTGCGATGTTGGCGAACTGCGGCTGCATCTCAGAGCGCTGGTAGGCCAACTCAAGCGGGTAGATGCCGTGCCAGGCCTTCTTGTACTCGGCCGCCACCACGTCAATCAGGCGGCCAATCACACGCAGCTCGGTGGCCGAGAAGTCGCGCCCTTCGATGCGCGTGTGGTACTTGCCGGCGCCGCCGAACAGCGCGTCGATCACCGCAAACACCAGGGTTGGGTCGCACACGATCAGGCCCGAGCCGCGCAGTGGTTTAACGCTGACGATGTTGAAGTTGGTCGGCACCACAATCTCGCGCAAAAAAGCGCTGTACTTCTGCACCTTGGTCGGCCCGATCGAGATTTCCGGGCTCTTGCGGATCAGGTGAAACACGCCCAGGCGGATGTTGCGGGCAAAGCGTTCGTTGATGATCTCCATCGTGGGCATGCGCCCGCGAACGATGCGTTCCTGGCTGGCCAGGTCGTAGCCTCGAATCGAGCCCTTGCCCGCCGTCTCCGGCTCCAGGCTCTGGCTGTCTCCGGTGATGCCTTGCAGCAGTGCGTCAACTTCGTCTTGCGAAAGAATCGGCTGGCTCATGCGCGCCCCTCGCCCAGCGCGTGTGCCGCTCGGTGCCTTGCGTTTGCTGTTGGAACGGGCGTGTTCATTGGATGATGAAGTTCGAGAAGTGCACGTTCACGATCGGGTTGGGTTCGCTCGGAGCCTTCTTGGCTCCTTTCTTCTTCGACTTCTTCTCTTCGTCGTCTTCGGCTTCTCCCTTGGGGGTCTCCGGCTGATCGGGTTTCGCTTCGGTCACGGCTTCGGGCTCTGCCACTTCAATGCCCATGGTGCGGGCCGCTTCGCGCTGCACTTGCGCTGCCAGCATTTCCTTGCCCGAGCGCTCGAGCAGTTCGGCAGAGGTCTTGTGCGCCAGGATCATCAGAATGCCGTTGCGAATCGCCGGCATGTAGAGCTTGAGTTCGTCGCCGAACTTTGAGTCTTGCAGTTCGAGCGTGATGCCGATCTGCGCGTAGCGATCAACTTCCTTGTCGGCCAGGTTCACGACGAAAGGGTCGAGCGGCAGAAAGACTGGCGGGTGCTTGGGGTCGCGTTTGGTGGCCTTGTGTTCTCTGGCGCCGCCACCTTCTTCGGCCGCGGCCGCTTCTTCGGCGGCGTGGGCGGCTTTCTTCTTGAAATAGATCGCTGCACCCCCGCCTGCGCCGAGCAAAACGAGCATCGCCACGGCGACGATGATGATCAGCTTCTTCTTGCCCTTCTTGGCGGGCACGGCGGCGCCGGCGTCGGTGGCGGGGGCAGCAGACATCTCTTCTCCTTCAGCGGCGAGGTGCGGGCGAGCGCCGCAGGGGGCGGCGCACGGGCACTCGCATGAGGGAAATTATGGAAATTTCGGGCCTTGTGCGAAGCCGGGATAAGCGGTGCTTTTGCTGTTCAGTACACCGCTCCGGGCAGGCCCGGTTCAGGTCTGGTTCAAGCGCTGGTCAGGCATAGAGGTCAAGGCCGCCCGCCGCCACCGTGCGCCGCAAGCGCTGCGCACCCGCCTCGACGGCGCCGGCTTCTAGGCCGCGGTTTGCGCTGCTGCCTTTGTCTTTGCCCCGACCGTCACCATCGGCCGATTCCTGCGATCCGCTGCGGCCGCCGGCGTGCTGCGACACGCCGCCGCCAGTGAGCGTGAAGCCAGCGTCGCTGAGCGCGCCGGCCAGTTGCGGCAGGCCTGATTCGATGGCCTGGCGGGTGGCGGCCAAGTCGGCGCCGAAGTCAACGTGCGCGCGCGTGCCATCGATCACGATCTGCACCGACACCGGCCCCATCTCGGCCGGGTTCAGTTGCAGCTCAGCGCGTTGCACACCGTCGGCCACGAGCACGCTCACCTGCACGCCGAGCGCCTGGGCGAACTCGGGTGATGCCAGCGGCGTGGGCACATTCACGGCGAGCGGCGCGGCGATGTCGCGGGCGCTGCCGACCAGCGGGTTGAAGCCGGCCGCGCCGAGCGCGGCGGTGCTCGTTGCGGCATCGGTCGAGATTGGCCGGGCATCGCGCTGTTCCTCATGGCTCAACTCCGCGTCGCGCGGTGTTTTGGCGCTTTCGGCGCTGCTGGCAGCGGCCCATGCGGCGGCGTTCGGCTGCGTGGCCACAGCGGGGTCGAGGCGCGCCTTCGCGTCGTCGCCTGGCTTGGTGCTTGCAAGCGACGTGTTCCCGGTTTCTACCAGCGACAGGCCTTCGCCCCGCTCCGACACCGCTGTCTTGGCGCCGGCCGTGGTGCCGGCGGCAATCACCGGCGCTTCGGTTGGATGTTGCAAGGCCAGAAGCCAGGGCGCGAGGCTCGGTTCGGCAGCGTTTGTTTCGGCACGTGTCGCGCGGCTGGCTTCGGTATCGGTATCGGAGGCCGGCGTTTCGGCCTTTGCCCGCTCACGCCCATCGGTCTTGCCTTGGCGCTCGGCCGCGCGCGGCGCCGTGGCCTTGTCGAGCAACTTCGCGCGCGGCTTGGTTGTGGTGCCGTGCTCGGCGCTGGCAGCCGGCTCTGCGCTGGGTAGGGCCGTTTCAGGGGGTGAAGGCTGTTGGGCCGATTGACTCTGGCTCAGCAGTTGCGCAAATGGGGCTTGCACTGGGCTCGCGGGCTTTTTCCCAGCTGACTGCGCCGGTGTTGGGGCTGAGGTTTGGGGTGAGGGTGGTGTGACTTGCATCGCGGTTCCCCGTTCAGGCTGCGTGTGGTGCATCTTGGCCCGCGTTGCGGCCCCAAGCTGCGCGTGAAGCTTGCTCGTCGGTCTGCTTCTGGTCGCGCCGCTCGGCATCGGCGCGCACGTCGCGCACCCGCTTCTCGATCAGGCGGCGCACCGAAGCGCAGCGCATCTCAACAGCCAGCAGCTCGGTGCCGGTGCGCTCGGCCTGCGTGGCCGTTTGCTCAGCGGTCCGTGCTTGGTGTTCAACGGCCTGCGTGAGGCGCTCGACAAAGCCCTGGTAGCAGCGCACCAGTTCGATCTTGCAAACGCTTGCGAACTGCTTGTGCCAGCGCTGCTCGTACTCGCGCCGGTACAGCAGCAACTGCTCGGCTTGCGCCACGGCGGCGCTGTGCGCGGTTTGCGCGCGCAAATGGTTGGCCAGCGCCATGTCGCGTTCGCGTTCGGTCTGGGCCAGCAGGGTGGTGAGCGGGTGCAAAGAGGTCATGGGGCTTGGGTTCCGTGACAGGGAAAGACAAAGTTCAGCCGCCGATCGCGCTGTGCAAATTCGCCAGACTGGCTTCGAGCGTGGCGGGCTGGTGCATGCTTTGTTGCAGCAAGGCCGTCATCGGTGGGTGCAGGCGCACGGCGGTGTCCAGATCGTGGTCGTGGCCGGGTGCGTAGGCGCCGAGCTGGATCAGGTCGCGCGCTTTGTTGTGCCGCGCGTGCAACTGGCGAAAGCGCCGCGCCGCGTCGATGTGGTCGGCCGAGGCCACATTGCTCATCACGCGCGATACCGATTTTTCAATGTCGATCGCCGGGTAGTGGCCGGCTTCGGCCAGTTCGCGCGAGAGCACGATGTGGCCGTCGAGAATGCCGCGTGCGGCGTCGGCGATGGGGTCTTGCTGGTCGTCGCCTTCAGAAAGCACGGTGTAGAACGCGGTGATCGAACCTCCGCCCTTGATGCCGTTGCCGCTGCGCTCCACCAGCTGCGGCAGCTTGGCGAAGCAGCTCGGTGGGTAACCCTTGGTGGCCGGCGGTTCGCCAATTGCCAGCGCGATCTCCCGCTGCGCCATGGCGTAACGTGTGAGCGAGTCCATCAGCAGCAGCACGTTCAGGCCGCGGTCGCGAAAGTGTTCTGCGATCAAGGTCGCGTAGCTTGCGCCCTGCATGCGAACGAGCGGTGGCGAGTCGGCCGGCGCGGCCACCACCACCGAGCGTTTCATGCCGCTCTCGCCAAGGATGTCCTCGATGAATTCTTTGACCTCACGGCCGCGCTCGCCAATCAGCCCCACCACGATCACGTCGGCTTCGGTGTAGCGCGCCATCATGCCCAGCAGCACCGACTTGCCCACGCCGGTGCCCGCGAACAGGCCAATGCGCTGGCCGCGGCCCACGGTCAGCATTGCGTTGATCGCGCGCACGCCAGTGTCGAGTGGGGTGCGCACCGGGTCGCGGTCCATCGCGTTGATTGGGCGGCGCGTCAGCGGTTCCTTGTGCACGTTGGCGAGCGGGCCCTTGCGGTCCATCGGATGGCCGTGCGAGTCAACCACGCGGCCGAGCAGCCCGTCACCGACAGGCAGGTGCAACGTGCGGTCTTCGTTACGCCGCCACGGGTGGCGTTTGGCCCCGAGCAGCATCGGCACCACCGGGGACGGGCGCGGCACCACGCGCGCACCGCTGGCCAAGCCAGTCACGTCGCCGGTGGGCATCAGGTAGGCGCGGTCACCCGAGAAGCCGACGACTTCGGCGATCACCGGCGGCTGGCCTTCCATGCGCACTTCGCAGACCGAACCCACCGGCACCCGGATGCCGGCCGCTTCGAGTACGAGACCGGTCACGCGCACCAGCAGCCCCTGCGTCTCGAGCGCGATCTTGTCGGCCGCGAAGCTGCGCATGTCGGCCAAGTAGCGCGGCCAGGCGTCGGGGGTGGCGGCCGGGATGGTCGGGGTCGTCATTCGCCGAATCCGGAATCGGCCGACTCTGCGGGGGCCGCCTCCCAGGGCTCGTCGCTGCCGAGCGAAGCGGCGGCGCGCCGCCAGCGGGTTTCGATGCTGGCGTCGATCACGCCGATGTCTGATTCGATCAGGCAGCCGCCACGGGTCATTGAAGCGTCGGACAGCAAGCGCGCGCCGCGCGCGGCCAGCACCTCGGCCGCACCTTGCGCCACCAGCGCATGATCGTCCGGGTGCACTCGCAGCGTGATGTGTTTGGCGCTGAAAAGAAGCGTGTCGAGCGCTTCGTGCGCCACCAGCGACACGCGTGCTGGATCGGTTGTGAGTTCGGTGCGAACAATCTGGCGCGCCAGGTGCGTGGCGCAGATTGCCAGCGTGCGCGCCATGTCTTGTTGCAGGTTGTGCATCTCGGAGGTGATCGACTGCATCAGCACGCCGACTTGTGCGGTGGTCTGGCTCGCGAAACTTTGCTTAAAGGCTTCGAGCGCGACCAGCCCGTCGCGGTAGCCGTCTTGGTAACCCGACTGTCGAACAGCGCGCAGCTGCGCTGCGAGTTGGTCGGCGGCGCTGGGCTTGGGCTGCTCGGCCGCCACACGCGAGGCTTCAGTTGACGCCGGCGCCGCTCCGCCCGGGCCACCCAAGTTGCCGGGCTGCCAGGCCGAGAACGAACTCAGCTCTTCGCGCGGAATGAAGCGCGCGTAAGTCGAGTTCCGAGCGCCCTCCGTCGGCGACGGAATATTTTTCGGTTTAGATGAAGTCATCACCGCTGCTGCCTCCTAGAACGATCTGGCCTTCGTCGGCGAGGCGCCGCACCACCTTCAGCAATTCTTTCTGTTCGGCTTCGACTTCCGAGACGCGCACCGGGCCACGCGATTCGAGGTCTTCGCGCAGCGTTTCTGCCGCCCGCGTGGACATGTTTTTGAACACCATCTCGCGCATCTCCGGTGTGGCGCCCTTGAGCGCGATCACAAGCGACTCTGACTGCACTTCTTTGAGCATCGCCTGAATGCCCTTGTCGTCGAGCTTTTGCAGGTCGTCGAAGCTGAACATGTTGTCCAGAATCTTTTGCGCCAGGTCGCTGTCGGCCTCGCGGATGTAGTCGAGCACTGCGGTTTCCACGCTGGCGCCCATCAGGTTGATCATCTCGGCCGCAGACTTCACGCCGCCGAGCGTTGTGCGGCGTGAGCGTTCGCCGCCGGCCAGCACCTTGCTCATCACCTCGTTCAGGTCTTGCAGCGCCGCGGGCTGAATGCCGTCGAGCGTGGCCACGCGCACCAGCACTTCGTTGCGCTGGCGTTCGGTGAAGGTCTTGAGCACTTCTGCAGCGTGGTCGAAATCCAGGTGCACAAGAATTGCGGCCACGATTTGCGGGTGTTCCACGCGCAGAAGCTCGCCCACGGCCACCGGGTCCATCCACTTCAGGCCTTCGATGCCGGCGGTGTCGCCGCCCTGCATGATGCGGTCGATCAGCAGGTTGGCCTTGTCGTCGCCAAGTGCGCGGCGCAGCACAGACTTCACGTACTCGTCGGTGTCGCTGACGAGGTTGCTTTGGGCCGAAGCGGTGCTGGCGAACTTTGCAAGCACGCCGTCGACCCGCTCGCGCGAGACCGATTTCATCTTCGTGATGGTTTCACCCAGTCCCTGAACCTCTTTGGGGCTCAGGTGCTTGAAGACGTTCGCGGCTTCTTCTTCGCCGAGCGACATCAGCAAAATCGCAGCGTTTTCGAGACCTAGGTCGTCCACGGCACTGATCTCAGTGGCGGCGCATCAGGCCGCGCCAACGGCCTTGGCCGGTGTGACTTCGCCATGGACCCAGTCGCGCACGATGCTCGCCACCGCGGCCGGGTTTTCCAGCGCCATCGCGCGGGCGCCGGCCAGGTGTTGGTTGCTTCGCGGCGCGGGCAGGGCGGGCAGGGTTTGTTCGTCGTCTACCACCGCGCTCAGGTTTGAGCCGGGCCTTGCCGCGCCGCTGGCGTCAAGCGCCGGCGGTGGCGCAAGCGCTGCTTTGAGCGCCGGGCGCACCAGTCCGAAGAACAGCAGCATGGCCACCAGCGCGAGTGCGGCCGGCACTGCAGCGGCGCGCAGCATATCGATCAGCTCGGGTTGCTTCCACAGCGGCACGTCGACTCGCGTCACGGTCTCAATACGGAACGGTGTGTTGATCACCTTCACGGAGTCGCCCCGGTCCTGCTTGAAGCCGATGCTCTCGCGCACCAGTGCTGTCAGCTTCTCGATCTCTTCATTCGTCAGCGGAACCTGCGTTGTCTTGCCCTTGGCGTCGGTCACGCTGCGGTGGTTCACGACCACGGCGGCGTTCAGGCGCTTGATGTTGCCGCTGGCGTTGCGGGTCACGCGCACCGTCTTGTCGACCTCGTAGTTGGTGGTGGCCTCGCGCCGACCGCTGCTGTTGGCGCCGCCACCTTGCGCAGTCTGCAAGGGCTGGGCGGCGCCGGTGAGCGGTGCGGTGGCCGGTGTGGGCGGCTGGTTCGTGGCGGCACCTGGCACACCGCTGGGCGTGGCGGGGCTGGAGCCCGTCTGTTCTGTCGTTTGCTGGCTGCGGATCGACACCGTGGCGTCGGTGCCCTGGTTCGGCTTGAATTCTTCCGAGGTGGCTTCGGTCTGAGAGAAATCGACATCGGCGGCCACCGTGGCGCGCAAATTGTCGCGCCCGACGATCGGCTCAAGCATGTCAAAAATGCGCTTGCTGAAGCCGGCCTCGATCTGGCTCACGTACTGCAACTGCTGGGCGTCCATGCCGGCGTTCGGCGTTCGGTTACCACCGGCGGTGAGCAAAGCGCCGCTTTGATCGAGCACGCTCACGTTCTTCGGGTCGAGTTCGGGCACGCTGCTCGACACCAGGTGCACGATGCCAGCCACCTGCGCTTGGTCGAGCGTGCGGCCGGCATGCATGGTCAGCATCACCGAGGCGCTGGGCTTTTGCTGTTCGCGGAAAAACCCGTTCTGGTTTGGCAGCGCCAGGTGCACGCGGGCGTTCTGCACCGCGGCCATTGAAGTGATCGAGCGGGTCAGTTCACCTTCGAGGCCCCGCTGGGCAGTGAGCCGCTCCTGGAACTGGGTCTGGCCAAACCGAGCGCTGTCCATCAGCTCATAACCTGAGACCGAACCCTTTGGAAGGCCGGCGGTTGCGAGTTTGAGGCGCAGGTCGTGCACCTGCGCTGCCGGCACGAGGATCGCCGCGCCGCCCTCGCTCATTCGGTAGGGCACGTTCATCTGCGAGAGCTGGGCCAGCACGGCGCCGCCGTCTTTGTCGGAGAGATTGGCGTAGAGCACCTTGAAGTCGCCCTTGCTGCTCCACAGCAACATGGCCAGCACAACACCCACCAGCGCAACCAGGCCAAGCGCGGCGCTGAGCTTGCTGCGAAGCGGAAGCGCGGCCACACGGCCACCGAAGCTGGCGTTCTGCACCAGCGGCAGATCGGGGTTGACGACGAGCGCGTTGTCCATGGGCGAGAACTCTCTCTTCAGAGCAGGCGCGGTCGACTGACCGCTCCCGAATGAAAGTGATTGTTCGGGAACTTGAGGGCGACGCATGCGCCGAACAGCCGCACAAAGAACGGCTTGTTCACACCATCTTGCGGCGCTCGTTTATTTACCATTCGAGCCATGCCGGCACTCCGGGATCTTTGCCATGAATGTGACGCTGAAACCCTTCGATTTCGCCCAGGCGGTGGCCCGCGCAGGCTTGACCACGTCTGGCCAGCCGATCACCGATGCCAAACCCGCAGCCGGCGCAGATTTCCAACACGCGCTGAAGCAGGCGCTGAGCGCTGTGAGCAAAACTCAAAACGACGTCTCGGCAATGCAGCACGACATGCAGATGGACAACCCGACCGTGAGCTTGGAGCAAACCATGGTGGCGATGCAGAAGTCGCAAATCGGATTCCAGGCCACGCTTCAGGTTCGCAACAAGCTCGTGCAGGCCTACTCCGACATCATGAGCATGCAGGTGTAGTGCCGTGTTCGATACGCAACGGCCCGCTGCGCTTGCGCGTGCAGCACCCGGCTCGGCTCAAGCCGACTTGTTGACGATGTCGCCGAGCACCGGTGCGGCCGCGAATGAAGCGCGCTGGTTCGCCGCGGCTTCGAGCTGCGTCGACAAACGTGCCAGCCACGGAAACCGCAGCGGCCGAGGTTCATCTTCGCGTGACTCGGGCTCGGCACTCGCGCCATTGATCGACGCGCTGACGGCGGACCGCTCGAAATTTGCTGGGGGCGGGGTTTCGGCGGTCAGAGCCGCAACTCGCCCGCTTGGGCTGACTCCGTTGACGCTCATGGGGCGCTCCTTGCCGCGATGCGGCTGTGGGTGATGAACCTACTATCGGCAAGCGGCGCGCGGACCTAAGCTTTTTTTCCAAACGGCTACAAAAAATTCTGCACCAGCCAAGACTCAGATCAGCGCAAGAAGCCTCCCACGCTTCTGGGTGAGGTCGATGAAGCACTGGAGCGTGCGCTGCACCGTGCCGTCTGGCCGCACGAACTCGCAGCCCAGCCGCACGCCCTTCGCGCCGTTGTTGACCGAGGTCACATGGTGCAGGCGCAGGTCCACGTCAAAGCGGGTGTCGGCGTCGAGATCAAGCTGCACATGCGCAAGCGCGGTGCCAGGATTGATCGCCGGCATTTCTTCAGGCAGGAACAGCGCACAACCGCCGATGCTCACGTCGAGCACCCTCAGCGTGAACTCGCGTTCTGCCGTACCGCTGCCATGGCGAAATCGTGCCGTGGGCGCGCTGCGCAGCAGCGGCCGCACGCGGAACGCGCCGCGGCGCTGAAAGCGAAACATCTCGCGCGGCCAGCCGCAGTTCAACACGCTGGTTCGCGCGCCGCGCACGAGCACGAGGTTGCTGGCATCGAATTGCAGCTTGACGTTGTCGAGATAAGCAACGATCACCGCTTCCTGGCATTCGACCAATTCGTTGAGCGCCGGGTCGTCTGGATTCACGCTGAACCCGATGCTGCCGCGGGTCGGGTCAGACGTCCAAAGCCTGGCGCTGACGACGCTGCCGCTGCTGGCGTTGAGGTTGAGCTGGGTGTTGGCGTCGACCAGCAGTTTCAACATGGCCCCGATTTCGCGGGGCTCTGTGATGCGAAACTCGTCCAGGCCGCCGGGCGCAGCGCCCAGCGAGTCCTGCGGATGCGACAAGGTCTGTTGAGTCATACCGGGCTCCAAGCGAGTTCGTTCCTAGTCGCTCAGTGCATGGTTTTGGTCTGGCCGGCGAGCAGCTCGTCGAGCTCATCGAGCCAAGGCTCGGCCAAGCGGCGGATCTGCGCGTCGTTCATCAAAATGCGCTGCATGATGCGCGACTTGAACTGCGTTTCGTCGGTGCCCAGCGTGCGGCCGGCGGCCGTGTGCTTGAGCTGGGCGATCAGCAGCGCACAGGCGCCTTCGAGCTTGAGCACTTGGTCCCAGTTGCCGCTGCGCGCGGCCTCGACCATGTCTTGGCTCGCCTTTTCGATGGCTTGGTAGTAGTTCATCAGGGCGTCGTTCATGAGGGGTGATCTCGTATTCAGCAGTGGCGAGTGCATCAGGCGGCGACTTTTTGGTCTGTAGCAACCCGATCCGCTATGCCGTCCCAGCCTTCGCGAAGGGTCCCAACGAGGCTCGCGCATTCGGCGAGTGCGGCGTCATCGCTTTTCAGATTGGCCAGTGTCAGTTTGTGGACCATGTAGACGTACAGGTCGTGCAGATTTGAAGCGATGGCGCCACCTTCCTCCATGTTCAGCGGCATGCGCAGGCCTTCCTCGATGATGCGCACGGCGCGCGATATGGCGTGGGCTTTCGCGGGAATGTCGCGGCGGGCCAGTGCGCCACGGGCCGTGGCGATGTGACTTTCCAGCGCCGCATAGAGCAGGCTGACAAGCTTGTGCGGGCTCGCGCCATCGAGTGCAGTGGTAGCGCCGATCTCGCGGTAGGCGGTGGCCTGTAGCCTTTGCTGTCCGAGATATTGAGTGCTGCTGAACATGTCGATTTGCTCCTGAACCTGATGTTCTTTTTATCGGCGCAGTGGGTGAAATCTTTATCCTCGTCGGCCCGTTGTTACTCGTTGTCAAGTGCGTTCGAAAACTCAACGCGGCATGCCCGTGCACGCCGTTGCATCAGCCGGTGCTTCGGTTCCAGGTTGTGATCTGTTGATTCACGTATTTAGACAGGCCGTTTGCTTCCGAAATCGTCTTGTCGAGCGAGGTGTATTGGGCACGTATGCGGGCCTCGACCGCGACCAGGCGATCATTGACCTTTTCCTGGTCTTTCTGGTTCGCATTGATCTGCGACTGAATCGACTTGGTCTTGCCCGGCAGCGTGCCATTGCTGCCGAGCAAGGCATCGGCCCAGGCGGTGATTTTCCTCGCCAAGCCGTTATTTGATGCGCTCGCGGTGTCCGCTTTGGTCAGGGCTGCGGTCAGCTCGGGCAGCTTGACCAGCGCCGCGCTGAGCTTGGTGTCGTTGACCTTCAGGCGGCCGTCCTTCTGGAACTCCAGGCCGATGTCGCTGAGCGTGGAGAACGTCGTTGATGCCGTGCCCGCCTGGCCCACGGCGGCGCGCAGCTGGTTCTGCAGCCCGGTTGTCGTTGCGTCGCCCTGCAGCAAGGCTGCCTTCTTGTTGGCAGCGTCGTAGGCGGTGGCGGTGGACAAAAACGACGCCAGTGCGTTGTACGACCCGACGAAGTTGGTCACCAGCGTCTTCACCGAATCGGTGTTGCGCGTGACGCTGACCGTGACAGGTGCGGTCGTGACCTTGTTCAGATTGAAGGTGATGCCGTCGACCACGTTGGTCAGCGTGCTGCCCGTCGTCTCGACCGAAATGCCGTTGATGGTGGCCCGGGTGTTCAAGGCCGACTGCGTCAGTGCCGTGCTGGTGGTGCCGCCAGGTGGGTCGAATGCCAGGCGCGAGAGGCCGAGCGCGTCGGTGTTGGTTGTGTCGTCATCGGCGGTCGTCACGCGAAAGCCGTTCGCGGCCCCGGTGGTGCTCGATTGCAGCGCCAGGCGCGTGCCGTTGGTGTCAGTTACCAGCGTGGCGCTGACGCCGGCGTTGGCCGCGTTGATCTTGTCGCGTATGCCGGCCAGCGTGTTTTCACTTGCGCCGATCGGGATCACCACGTCGGTCGAGCCGGGTTTTGGCGTGAAGCTGGTCTGGCCAGTGCTCCAGGTGCCCAGGCTGATCGTGATCGATCCGGTGCCCACCACATCGGTGTTGGCGCTGAACTGCCCCGAGGCGGTCACGGTGCTCTGGGTTGATGCCAGCGCTGCGACCGAGACCGAGTACGCACCCGGGATCGCGTTGGTCGTAGAGACTGCGCCGACCGATATGGCGTCCGACGAAGCCGAATTGGTAACCGCAAAGGCGCTTGCGTTTTGCAGCTGCGCCGCCGCATCGCGCAGCGACGACACGAAAGACTGAATCTGCCCGAATGCAGACAGCTTCGTCTGCATCGTGCTTGCCGCCGTCTGCAGCTTGTTCAGCGGCAGCTTTTCGACCGCGATCAACGAGCTGACGATGCTGTTGACGTCGAGCCCGCTGCCGATCCCTGCTGATGAAATGGTGCCGGTCGCCATGGCAGCTCCTCGTTGTGAGTTTGGCCCGCATATGCCGACCCTGCGTCTTTATCGGCAGTCGCTGGGTGAACTTGAGGGCTGATGGTGAAAGGTAGCGAAAACAAAAATGGCCGCACGGAGGCGGCCATTGGCGTGAGGCGCGCAGCCGTTCAGAGCCTTTGAACGAAGCCGCCGCGTTCGGTCAGGCGACCCAAGCTGAGCCATTCCAAGCGCAAAGCGCCGCCGCGGCTCAAGCTGCGGCGAGCTTTTTCAACGACGAGTGGCACAGCTCGGGGTGGCCAATTGGGCGTAGCGGATTTGTTCGCCGGAGCTCAGCCTTTCAGAAGCGACAGCACTTGCTGCGGCAGCTGATTGGCTTGGGCAATCATCGCGGTGCCGGCCTGCTGCAGCACTTGTGCGCGCGCGAGGCTGGCCGTTTCCATCGCAAAGTCGGCATCTTGAATGCGGCTGCGTGAGGCCGAGAGGTTCTCGCTCGACGTTTGCAGGTTCTCGATCGTCGATGTGAAGCGATTTTGGATCGCGCCCAGGGCAGCGCGGTTCGAGTTGACTGAGGTCAGCGCCGCATCGACCGAGGCCAGCGCGGCGTTGGCACCGCCGACGGTGGAGATGTCGATCGCGTTGACGGAGGTGCCCGTCGCAGCGATCGCGGTGGTCGAGACCAGGCCGCCGGTCTGGGCGAACACCACGCTGCCGGTTGTGCCGGTGGGCGCGGTGTAGTTCACGTTCACCGAGCCGCCGTAGGTCGCTCCAGCGGTCGCGCCCACGCCGAAGTCGGTCAGGCTTGAACCGGTGAAGCCGCCCACCGCGTAGGTCAACGTCACGTTGCGGCCGTCAGCAGAAGACAGCGTGACGCCACCGCCGGTGTCGGCGGCGGTCACGCCAGTCGCTGCCGATTGCGCGTTCAGCGCCGCGACGAAGTTGGCACGGTTGCTGGCTGAGCCGGCGGCACCCGCCACGCCACCGACCGAGATCGCCAGGCCGTTGACGGTCACGATGGCGGAGCCCGACGGGCTGCCCACCGAGGTTTGCGCGCCTGCGGCCGGAATGCTGGTGGCGTTAACGGTGGCGGTCAGCCCGGCCACGTTGCCGGAGTTGATCGCGGCCGCCTGGGCCTTGGCGTCAATCGCGACCGAGCCGAGCGCGATGGCCGAGCCCCCGCCTACGGTCACCGTGAGCGCCTGCGGCGTGTTGCTGGGCGTGCCGATCGACTGGTTCGTCAGCGAGAAGCCTTGGAACTGACCGAGTGCGCTGGTGCGCGAGCTGGCGATGCCGGCCACGGTGATGGTTTGGCCCGAGTTGGCGCCGACCTGGAACTGCTGCGATTGGTAGCTGCCGTCGAGCAGGCTCAGGCCGTTGAACTGCGTTTGGGTCGCGACGCGGTCAATTTCTGCTGAGAGTTGCGAGACTTCCTGCTGCAGCGCCGCGCGGTCCGAGCTGCTGTTGGTGGCGTTGGCAGATTGCACCGCCAGCTCGCGAATGCGTTGCAGGTTGGTGCCCACTGAGCCCAGGCCACCCTCAGCCACTTGCGCCAGCGAGATGCCGTCGTTTGCATTGCGTGCGGCCTGGTTCAGGCCGCGGATTTGTGAGGTGAAGCGCTCTGAGATGGCCAGGCCCGCGGCGTCGTCTTTGGCGCTGTTGATGCGCAGGCCAGATGACAGGCGGTTGATGGCCGTGCTCAACTCGTTCTGCGTCTTCGACGAGTTTCGTTGGGCTGTCAGCGAGTTCAGGTTCGTGTTGATGGTTTGAGCCATGAAATTTCTCCATAGAGGCTGTTAGTACCCGGCTCACGTGCCGGCCATGTGACGCCGAGGTCGAGTGGAGAAACTCCACCCTTCCTTGAAGACACTGCCCGGCCGTCCACCCCATGCTCGGTACGGCGCATCGGTCGATCCGGACCCCTGCTTCTTTCGAAGACCTGGTGAAACTATTTTCCTCATCAACTTGAGGCCGCAAGGCCGCGATAAGCGGCGAAAACTCAGGCCAATTCGAAACCACCAACGAAACAAGGCCAGGCGCCGGGAGTGCTTCCCGGCCCTGGCCTTGAGGGCTTGATGCCACCCCACGAGGGGTGGCTTGCAAGAGGTGGCGTCAGTCGATCAACGCAGCAGCGACAGCACTTGCTGCGGCAACTGGTTGGCTTGCGCGATGATCGCGGTGCCGGCTTGCTGAAGCACTTGAGCGCGCGACAGGGCGGCGGTTTCCGCGGCGAAGTCTGCGTCTTGAATGCGGCTGCGCGAAGCCGAAAGGTTCTCGCTGCCGATCTGCAGGTTCTGGATGGTCGACGAGAAGCGGTTCTGGATCGCGCCGAGCGTAGCGCGGCTGCTGGTGACCGAGTTCAGCGCTGCGTCGACCGAGGCCAGCGCCGCGTTGGCACCGGCGACGGTGGAGATGTCGAGCGCGTTCAATGCCGTTCCGGTGGCGGCGATGGCCGTGGTCGAGACCAGGCCGGCGGTCTGCGCAAACACCACGCTGCCGGTGGTGCCGGTGGGTGCTGTGTAGTTCACGTTGACCGTGCCGCCGTAGGTCGTGCCCGAGACGGCGCCGACGCCGAAGTCGGTCAGGCTCGAGCCCGTGTAGCCACCCACCGCATAGCTGAGGGTAACGTTGCGGCCATCGGCTGCAGCCAGCGTCACGCCGCTGCCGGTGTCGGAAGCAGTCACGCCGGTGGCGGCCGATTGCGCGTTCAGCGCGCTGACGAAGTTCGCACGGTTGCTCCCCGAGCCGGCGCCGCCGCCGGTCGTGCCGACGACGTTGATCGCCAGACCGTTGACGGTGACGATCGCGGTGCCCGAGGCACTGCCGGCGCTCGTTTGTGTGGCGGCTGCGACCGAGGTAGCGTTCGCCGTGGCGGTGAGGCCTGCGACGTTGCCGGAGTTGATCGCAGCAGCTTGCGCCTTGGCGTCAACGGCAACCGTGCCGAGCGCGATAGCCGCGCCGCCGCCGACGGTGACCGTGAGTGCCGCAGCCGTGTTGCTGGCCGTGCCGATCGACTGGTTCGCCAGGGAGAAGCCCTGGTACTGGCCGAGGGCGGCGGCACGCGAGCTGTTGATGCCTGCGACCGTGATGGTCTGGCCGGCGTTCGCGCCGACCTGAAACTGCTGGGCGTTGAAGCTTCCGTCGATCAACTTCGTGCCGTTGAACTCGGTCTGTGTTGAAACGCGGTCAACTTCTGACACGAGCTGCGAGACTTCTTGTTGCAACGCGGCGCGGTCCGACGAGCTGTTGGTTGCGTTGGCCGATTGCACAGCGAGTTCGCGTATACGCTGCAGGTTGCCGCCGATCGAGCCGAGCGCGCCTTCAGCGGTCTGCGCCAGAGAGATGCCGTCGTTGGCGTTGCGTGCTGCCTGGTTCAGGCCGCGGATCTGCGTGGTGAAGCGTTCCGAAATCGCCAGGCCGGCGGCGTCGTCTTTGGCGCTGTTGATGCGCAAGCCAGACGACAAGCGGTTGATCGCGGTTGACAGGTCGGTTTGCGACTTGAACGAATTTCGTTGCGCGGTCAGGGAATTCAGGTTGGTGTTGATGGTGGCGGTCATGAGCAAATACTCCTAGGTGGTTGAAGTGACATCCGGCATGAGCGCTGTCATTGCCGCGGCAATTTCACTGGGCGACCCCGTGGGCTACCGGTCAGATCGACTGCGTTGAACTTGACCCCCGGACCCTCACGTAAGGAAGTGCCCCGGTGGCCTGCTGCGCCCGGCGTTCGTCAGCCTCAGAACTCGCTTCGGGCTTTCGCCTTGTACGGAACATCGGTCGCTTGACGTCGGACCCCGGTTTCGATTGCTCGTCCCCGTTGAAGTTGTTATCGGACCGGACCTTTCGCAACTTGAGGCCTGGGCGAATTAATTTGCTGGTTGCCGCTTGGCAATGGCTGGCGTGAGAGGTGCGGAACCCACGCCCCGGGGCGTTCCGTGTAGGAAGTTGCCTGACACGCGGCACGGAAGAAACTGGACTCAAGCCACAGCCGCGGGCTGATGTTGCGAGTGAAGAGCGTTCTTCACAATCTGCTTCACGTTGAGACACCGAGCAACGCGCCAAGCAGACGAACCTGAACCAAAGCACACGCCGGAGCACCCCATGAACGCAGAACAAATCCTCACCGAAATCCGCGAAGCCAACCTCTCGTACCTGATGCTGGCGCAAAGCCTGATCCGCGGCGACAAGGAACAAGCCCTGTTCCGCCTTGGAATCAGCGAAGAGAACGCCACGCTGATCGGCATGCTCACGCCGGCGCAGATGATGAAGGTGGCTTCGGGCAACACGCTACTGTGCAAATTCCGCATGGACGATGAGCTGGTCTGGGGCCTGCTTACCAACCACGGAAGGAGTGCGGCGAACGAGACCACCTCACGCCTGCACGCTTCCATCTTGATGGCGGGGCGCCACCAAGAGGCGGCCTAGATGTCGGCCCCCGGTGCGGTGTACCGCCCCACCCCCCGAGGGGGTGCCGAGCCGGCTTGGGGCGGCCCGGCGCTCGGCTCGGCCCGCCCCCGGCGCGGTGTACCGCCCCACCACCCGAGGGGGTGCCGAGCCGGC
Source organism: Burkholderiales bacterium (assembly GCA_038227445.1). GTDB lineage: Bacteria > Pseudomonadota > Gammaproteobacteria > Burkholderiales > Burkholderiaceae_C > LMDS01. The sequence goes on from JBBRPV010000041.1 coordinate 25,726, forward strand.
TTGGGGCGGCCCGGCGCTCGGCTCGGCCCGCTCCTAGCGCGGTGTACCGCGCCACCCCCCGAGGGGGTGCCGAGCCGGCTTGGGGCGGCCCGGCGCTCGGCTCGGCCCGCTCCTATCAACGATTTCACTGAGAAAAACGACCATGCGCACCAAGAGCATCCTCACCGAAGCCAAGCAGATCAGCCGAGCGATCACGCTGATCAACCTTGGCGCCCGCCTGCAAGTGCTGGAATCCGAGACCGACCTGTCCTACGAGCGCCTGCTGCGCTTGTACAAGGAAGTCTCGGGCAAGTCGCCCAGCAAGGGCCAGTTGCCGTTCTCAACCGATTGGTTCATGACCTGGCAGCCCAACATTCACGCCTCACTGTTCTTGAACATTCACGAGTACCTGAACAAGGTGGCCGAGATGGACGAGATCGACACCGTCATCAAGGCCTACCAGCTCTACCAGGAGCAGACACAAGCGCAAGACCTGGAAGCCTTGCTATCGGTCACCCGCGCCTGGCGGCTGGTGAAGTTTGTCGACAACGGCATGCTGACCATGACCAAATGCTCGAAATGCGGTGGTCACTTCGTGACACACCCGCACGAAATGGCGAAACACTACGTCTGTGGTCTTTGCAATCCGCCGGCACGTGCCGGCAAGGGCAAGGCGGCAGGTGCAATTCAGATTCATTGACTCTGCTGGCCCCTGAGGGCGCGCTGGGCCGATGTGTGTTTGTTCATCTCCCCGCGGGGAGTCCGCTGGTTCCAGACGAAACCGCCGACACCGGTTTCGCTTACCGATCTCTTGTGTGTCTCCTCCTGACACAGTCGATGTGTCTTCAAACGGGCCCCTCGGGGCCCGCCTTTTTTGGGGTTTGCGCATCTCACAGATTGCGCCCACAAACCGGCTCTGTTGATCGCATCGCGAGACAACGCGCACCCACAGACTCAAGCCAAGCGGCAACGGGCCGATAAGGCTTCAGGTGTGGCCGGCTTGTGCCCTGCCACCCAAACAACTCACGGACTCTCAAACCATGTTCGTACTCGTCGGCTGGGGCTTGGCCCTGGTTTGCATCTTCGGGGTGTACATCGTGCACGGCGGCAACATCGGCGTGATCTTGCATGCCCTGCCGTTCGAGATGATCACGATCTTCGGGGCGGCGGGGGGCGCGTTCCTCGCGAACAACCAGATGAAGGTGATCAAGGCCTCGATCTCTGGCTTGGGCAAGTGCTTCAAGGGCAGCAAGTACAGCAAGGCGCGCTATATGGAACTCATGGCGCTGATGTACGACATCTTGCAAAAGGCCCGCAAGGAAGGGCTGATGTCGATCGAAAAAGACGTGGAGGACCCGCACAGTTCTGCCATCTTTCAAAAGTACGCGGTGGTCGGCAATGACCACCACATCGTCGAGTTCATCACCGACTACTTGCGCATGATGGTCTCGGGCAACTTGAACGCCCACGAGATCGAAAGCCTGATGGACAGCGAGATCGAAACCCACCACCAGGAAGAACACGCCGCCGTGGCCGCCATTGCCCGCTTGGCCGGTGGCTTGCCGGCCTTCGGCATCGTTGCTGCGGTGCTCGGCGTGGTCAACACCATGGGCTCGGTGGGTCAGCCACCGGCGGTGCTGGGCGGAATGATTGGCTCGGCGCTGGTCGGCACCTTCCTGGGCATCTTGTTGGCCTACGGTTTTGTGGAGCCGCTCGGAGGCCTGCTCGAACAGAAGGTCGAAGACGCTGGCAAGGAGCTTCAGTGCATCAAGACCACGCTGCTCGCCAGCATGCAGGGCTACGCGCCGCAAGTGGCGGTCGAGTTCGGGCGCAAGGTTCTGTATTCGGGTGACCGCCCGACGTTTGCCGAACTCGAAGGCCACATCAAGGGCAAGAAGTAAGAAGTAAGCAGCAAGCAGCAAGCAGTCAGTAGTCAGTAGTCAGTAGTCAGCAGGAAACCAGACCATGTCAGGCGACTCGAAAAAGCTCCAGCCGATCATCATCAAGAAGATCAAGAAAGCCGGTCACGGTGCCCACGGCGGCGCGTGGAAGATCGCCTACGCCGACTTCGTGACAGCGATGATGGCGTTCTTCCTGTTGATGTGGCTGCTTGGCTCCACCGCCGAAGGAGACAAGAAGGGCATTGCCGACTACTTCAACTCGCCGCTCAAGCTCTCGCTGATGGGCGGGGCTTCGGGTTCAGGCGACTCTTCGAGTGTGCTCAAAGGGGGTGGCAACGACCTCACGCGCACCTCGGGCCAGGTCAAGGCCGGCGACGTGGAAGCCAAGCGTCGCAACCTGCAGCTCAAGGCGCTGAGGGCTGAGCAAAAGCGCCTCGAAGTGGCGCGGCTGGAGGCGCTGAAGAAGAAGGTTGAAGAAGCGCTCGCCGCCAGCCCAAAACTGGCGGCGCTGAGCTCGCAGATCCGGCTCGACATGACCCGCGACGGGCTGCGCATCCAGATCGTCGACGAACAAAATCGCGCCATGTTTGACAGTGGCAGCGCAGTCGTCAAACCCTACATGCGCGAGCTGCTGCGCGAGATTGGCGCCGTGCTTGCCGAAGTGCCGAACCACCTCACCCTCGAAGGTCACACCGACGCCTTGCCGTTCGGCGCCGGCGAGCGTGGCTACAGCAACTGGGAATTGTCGAGCGACCGTGCCAACGCCTCGCGGCGCGAGATCAACGCCGGTGGACTGCCCGAAGACAGGGTCTTGCTGGTGCAGGGCTTGGCCTCCAGCGTGCTGTTCGACCCGGCCGCACCCGCCAGCGCCGTGAACCGGCGCATCAGCATCATCGTGATGAACCGCGAGGCCGAAGACCGGCTGAGGCGTATCACACGTGACGACGAAGAATCCACCCCAAGTGCGGCTGGCGAAGGCGCGGAGCCCTCAACTTCCGGCGCGCCGGCCCGATAAAAACACTGTGTTTGCAAGAGGACAACCATGAGCAACCCGAGTCTGCTGAAATTTCTGATCGTCGACGACTTCTCGACCATGCGACGCATCGTGCGCGGTCTGCTGAAGGAGATGGGCTGCACCAACGCCGAGGAGGCCGAAGACGGCGCCGTGGCGCTGAGCATGCTGAAGGCCCAGAAGTTCGACTTTGTCGTCTCCGACATCAACATGCCCAACATGAACGGCTTCGATCTGCTGAGCGCGATCAAGAAAGACGACACGCTCAAGCACCTGCCGGTGTTGATGGTCACGGCCGAAGCGCGCAAGGAAGACATCGTGCGCGCCGCGCAAGACGGCGCGGCCGGCTACATCGTCAAGCCTTTCACGAAGGCGACGCTGGAAGACAAGGTCAACAAGATCATGCAAAAGCTCGCCGCCACGGCTTGAAGCCCAGCAGCCTGAAACCCCGGAGCAAACAAAAATGAAGATCGATTCTCCCGAGACCTTGACGGAACGCACGGTCAAATCAGCATCAGCGGCAGATGTCTTCCTTCAGGTTGGCAGCATCACACGGCTGCTGCACGACACGCTGGCCCAAGTCGGCGTGATGCCCAAACTCCAAATGGCTGCCGACGGCCTGCCTGATGCACGCAGCCGCCTGAACTACATCGCCGAGAAAACAGCCGCTGCCGCAGACAAGGTGCTGAACTCGGTCGACCAGGCCAAGGCCGAGCACCACCGCATCTCTGACGCGACGCGCCAGATTGCCAAAGACATCGTGGCAGACCCTGTAAAGGCTGTCGCCTCGGGCGCGGTGATGAACTTCGTGGGCGACGTGGAAGCGTCAACCGCACGCATCGATCAGCACCTCACCGACATCATGCTTGCGCAAGACTTTCACGACCTCACCGGCCAGGTGGTGACGAAGGTCGTGGCGCTGGCCAACGAACTCGAAGACAGCCTGCTCAAGCTTTTGATGCAGGTCATTCCGCCCGAGCAGGTGCATAAGGTTGAAGAAGCCTTCCTGAACGGCCCGGTCGTCAATGCCGAGGGCCGCAGCGATGTGGTCACGAACCAGGAGCAGGTCGACGACCTGCTCGCAAGCCTGGGTTTTTGATGCACGCCCAACGACTCGGCGGGCCGCGGGTGAAAGCATGATGCGCCGCGATCAACCAGCGATCCCCGATGCAAGCGCCAGCGGGAGCCTGTCGTTCCTCGCAGCCGCCGACCTGCAAGACCACCTGCTGACGGCGGCGAACGATCTCAACCGACTGCAAACCCTGCTGGCCGATGCATGCGACGTGTTGCAGGCCGGCTTTTTCGGCGCCTCGCAACACCTGCACGACCTTCGTGCGACGGCGTTGCCTGACCCGCAGCCGGCAGAGCGCGCGGTGGCGCAACTCGGCGCGGCTGTCACGGCGCTGCAGTTTCAGGACATGGCCTCGCAGCTCATTACTCACACGCTCAGCCGCTTGCGCAATTGCGCCGACCGCCTGGCACGCGACGCGTTCGACGGCGACGAAGACGGCGACGCCGTGGTTGAAGCCGCGCCACTGCGGCCAAACCCGGTCACGCAGTCTGAAATGGACACCGGGTTCATCGAGCTCTTCTGAAGCCTCGATCACACGCCCTCAGGAATTTCTGGAGAAAACTATGCACTCGATTCTTGCCGTTGACGACTCGGCTTCCATGCGCCAAATGGTGTCATTCACCCTGAAGAACGCCGGCTACAGCGTGGTGGAGGCCGTCGACGGGCAAGACGCGCTCGAAAAGGCCGGTTCCCACGATTTCGACCTCGTGCTCACCGATCAAAACATGCCGCGCTTGGACGGCATCGGCCTCACCAAGAAGCTGCGCGACAACCCGAAGTTCAAGACCACGCCGATCTTGATTCTCACCACCGAGTCGAGCGACCAGATGAAGCAGGCCGGGCGCAGCGCTGGCGCTACAGGCTGGCTGGTGAAGCCGTTCGATCCGACCAAGCTGATCGAAGTGATCAGAAAAGTCGTGCGCTGAGCCAAGCCCGCCGCCGAATAAAACTCAAAACCGCAACTGGAGTTCCCGCCATGGGTGACATCACTTCCGACAGCAACAGCGCGAGCGCCAACGCCGGCATCGACCTGACGCAGTTCTACCAAGTCTTCTTCGAAGAAGCCGGCGAAAACCTCGACCGCATGGAGCAGCAACTGCTTGAGATCGACATCACGGCGGCCGACGACGAAGAGTTGAACTCGATCTTCCGCTGCGCTCACTCGGTGAAAGGTGGCGCAGCGACCTTCGGTTTTTCCGACGTTGCCGAACTCACGCACCAGATGGAAACGCTGCTCGACAAGCTGCGCCGCCACGAGCTGGCGCCGACCGCACCGATGGTCGATGTGCTGCTGCAGTCGGGCGACGCGCTGCGCTCGCAACTGGCACGCCACCAGGGCTCGGGAGGTGCCGTGATCGACACCAGCGAACTGCTGGCAAGCATTCGCGCGATGCTCAGTGGTGGGTCGCCGCAGGTGGCTCCCAGAGCGGCAGCAGCACCCGTGATCGTGAAGAAGGAAGCGCCAGAGACGGCCCCGGCGGCCGAAGCAGCAGGTGTGCCTGTTGAGCCAGGCGCCCAGCGCAGTCTGGAGTTGCGCGTGGGCCCGCTTGACCACCCGGAGCACGCCAGCAACCTTGTTGAACTCTTCAGCGAAATCCCTGATCTCGGCACCATCGAGCCGATCGACGGCGGGCAGTCGAGTGACGGCATGCGGCGCTTCAAGGTGGTGACCGCCAGCAGCGACAGCGACCTGCTCGACCTGTTCACTTTCCACGTGCCGCGCGACGCGGTCCAATTGCTCCCACTCTGCCAGGGTTACGGTTTTCATGCCGGCGCGCCCGGTGCGCCGCCCGAGTCCGAGGCATCCAATGGCGATGCAGGCTACGGCTTCTTCAATGAAGCGCCGGGTGCGCCGGTTGCCGACACGCCAAACGCGCGTGCCGCTGCCAAGGTCGAAAAGGCCCCGGCTGCCGCGCTTGAGTCGGCCTCGCTGCGCGTCTCGATTGAGAAGGTTGACCAGCTCATCAACCTCGTTGGCGAACTCGTGATCACGCAGGCCATGCTGGCGCAGACCAGCGCCAAGGTCGACCCGGCGCTGTACCAGCAAATGGCCGCCGGCTTGGCCGACCTCGACCGCAACACCCGTGACCTGCAAGAGTCGGTGATGTCGATCCGCATGATCCCGATGTCAATGGTCTTCAGCCGCTTCCCGCGCATGCTGCGCGACCTGGCCAGCAAGCTCGGCAAGAAGGTCGAGTTCGTGACCAAGGGTGAAACGACCGAGCTTGACAAGGGAATGGTCGAGAAGATCACCGACCCACTCACGCACCTGGTGCGCAACAGCTGCGACCACGGCATTGAATCGCCCGCTGAGCGGGTGGCCAAGGGCAAGCCCGAGCAGGGCACGCTCATGCTGAGTGCCTCGCACCAGGGCGGCTCCATCGTGATTGAAGTGCGCGACGACGGCAAAGGCTTGTCGCGCTCACACCTGCTCAAGAAAGCCCGCGAGCGTGGCATTGACGCGCCCGACAGCATGAGCGACGCTGAGGTCTGGAGCCTGATCTTCGCGCCCGGATTTTCTACCGCTGAAGTCGTCACCGACGTGTCGGGCCGCGGGGTCGGCATGGATGTGGTGAAGAAGAACATCGCCGCCCTTGGCGGTTCGGTCGACATCGACTCGGCCGAAGGCTACGGCATGAGCGTGAAGGTGCGCTTGCCGCTGACGATGGCCATCATGGACGGCATGTCGGTTGGCGTGGGCGAAGAGGTCTACATCCTGCCGCTCTCGTCGGTCGTCGAATCATTTCAGGTCAAGCCGGGCGTTGTTAAGACCATCGGCGGCAGCGGCAACGTGGTTGAGGTGCGCGGCGACTTCATGCCCGTGCTCGAACTCGACCAGATCTTCAACGTGCCTCGGTTTAATTACCGCTCTGAAGACATCAGTGCCCGCGGCATCATGGTTGTGGCCGAAGCCGAGGGTGGGCGCGTGGCCTTGTTGGTCGACGAACTGCTCGGCCAGCAACAGGTGGTGGTGAAGAACCTTGAAGCCAACTACCGCAAAGTGAACGACGTGTCGGGCGCCACCATCATGGGCGACGGCCGCGTGGCACTGATTCTCGACGTGGGCAGCCTCGTGCGCCGTTCACGCCACTGACGTCAGCTCTCTGAATCTCTTTCCCGAACCATTTCTACACAAGGATCAAACATGAACACGATGACAGAAACCGCCGCGGTCGCGCGCAATGAAGCAGCCGGTTCCGCCCAGCACGTGGGCGGCGAATTCCTGACCTTTCGGCTGGGAGGCGAAGAGTACGGCATCGACATCTTGAAGGTTCAGGAGATTCGCTCCTACGAGCCGCCGACACGCATTGCCAACGCGCCGCAGTTCATCAAGGGCGTGGTCAACCTGCGCGGCGTGATCGTGCCGATCGTCGACCTTCGGCTGCGCCTGGGGTGCGAAAGTGTGGAGTACAGCGAGCTCACCGTGGTGATCGTGCTCAACGTGAAGGGCCGCGTGGTGGGCGCCGTGGTCGATTCCGTGTCTGACGTGCTCGAACTGGCCAAAGACGCGATTCGCCCCGCGCCGGAAATGGCCTCGGCCGTGGACGCGAGTTTCATCACCGGCATCGGCAGCGTTGGCGAACGCATGCTGATCCTGATTGACATCGAAGGCCTGATGGCCAGCCCGGAGATGGGCTTGATCGAACGGCCGCTCCAGTGAGGCGCCTGCGCTACTCCGCCAAACGTTTTCAAGAAGTGAGATTCAAATGAACAACCTCAAGGTCTCGACCCGCCTGACGCTGCTGATCGGCGTTCTCATAGCAACACTGGTATTGATCGGCAGCATTGGCCTGTTTGGCATGGGTCGCACCCAGGAGTCGCTCAAGTCGATATATGAAGACCGTACCGTGCCCGCAGCGCAGCTGGGCGAGATCAAGTCGCTGATGCTGCTCAACCGCTTGTCTCTGAACATTGCGCTGTTGACACCGACGCCTGAGGTCATCAAAGAACGGTCGGCGAAGGTCGAAGCCAACGTCGCTGCGATCTCCAAACTCTGGGAGGCCTACATGGCCACCACGCTGACGGTGGAGGAAGCGCAACTCGCCAAGGACTTCGCAGAGCAACGAAAGCGCTTTGTTCAGGAAGGCCTGCTGCCCGCACTTGCCGCGTGGCGCGCCGATGATTCGAAAGAAACCCAACGCTTGTTGGTTGACAAGGTCCGCCCGCTCGGCACCACCGCGGAAAAGCTGTCCGATGCGCTGGTACAGCTTCAAGTCGACGAAGCCAAGAAAGAATACGAAACGTCAGCAGCGCGATATGCCACGACACGCGCAGTGACAATTTCCGCGATTGCCGGCGGCCTACTTTTTGCCGTGTTGTTTGGTGTGATGCTGGTGCGCAGCCTGACCCGCCAGCTCGGCGGCGAGCCCGGCGAAGCCGCGGCCGTGGCGCAAAGCGTTGCGGCAGGCGACCTGAGCGTGCCCATTGAGCTGAAGCGTGGCGACACCACCAGCCTGATGGCACATCTCAAAGAAATGCAGGGCAAGCTCTCTGACGTGGTGGGCGCGGTGCGCCAGAACTCTGAAGGTGTTGCCACGGCAAGCGCCCAGATTGCCCAGGGCAACCAAGATCTGTCGCAGCGCACCGAGGAACAGGCGAGCGCCCTGGAAGAGACGGCAGCGTCTATGGAGCAGCTCGGCTCCACGGTGCGGCAAAACGCCGACAACGCCAAGCAGGCCAATCAGCTGGCCATGGGCGCGAGCACGGTGGCGGTCAAGGGCGGCGAGGTGGTGGGCCAGGTGGTTGAGACCATGAAGGGCATCAACGACGCCAGCAAGAAGATCAGCGACATCATTGGCGTGATTGACGGCATTGCCTTCCAGACCAACATTCTTGCGCTGAACGCAGCGGTTGAAGCGGCCCGTGCTGGCGAACAAGGTCGAGGCTTCGCGGTGGTGGCCAGCGAAGTGCGCAGCCTGGCACAGCGCAGCGCCGAAGCGGCCAAAGAGATCAAGGGTCTCATCAGTGCCAGCGTCGAGCGTGTGGCGCAAGGCACCACGCTGGTCGACCAGGCGGGTGTCACCATGACCGAGATCGTGACCGCGATCAAACGCGTGACCGACATCATGGGCGAGATCAGCAGCGCCAGCACCGAGCAGAGCGCTGGCGTGGCGCAAGTGGGCGAGGCGGTCATGCAAATGGACCAGGCCACGCAGCAGAACGCGGCGCTTGTTGAAGAGAGTGCCGCAGCGGCAGAAAGCCTCAAGGTGCAGGCCCAGCAGCTGGTGCAGGTGGTGGCGCTGTTCCAACTGTCGCACGGTGGCACCGCCGCACCGGCTGCGAACGTACGGCTGCCGAAGGCAGCGCCCGCTGCCTCCAGCAGTGAGCGCCGCGGCCCGAACCGGGCGAAGAACGTGGTGCGGCCGGGTTTCACGAAGGCCGCGAACCCGAAACGCGAGAGCACAGTTCCCGCGCCCAGCTTGCAACCGGCGAAAACCGGCACCGACGATTGGGAAACGTTCTAAGAAGTCGCACCCAAACCAGCAGCGAGCCATTGCGGTGCTGAATCCTCAACGGTTGAAAACGAAAGACATTCATGTCAATTGGAAATATGAAAATCGGCGCTCGCCTTGGCTTGGGCTTTGCCGCACTGCTGGCGATGCAGCTCGTGACCACGGGGATGGGCATGAGCGAAATGAGGGCACTCTCTGAGGACGTGGCCTACGTCATTGATGTGGGTGACGCCAAGCTGGGCGCCCTCAACCAGGTCGCAGCGAATGTCAGTGCGCGTGCTATCGCTGCGAGAAACCTGATTGTCATCACCGACCCTGCTGCGCAAAGGCCCGAAGTTGATCGGGTCAAGGCCGCTCAGGTCGGTCTCGACAAAAGCATGGAGCGGCTGGCCGAGTTGTTGAAGGGCGCAAGCGTCGGCGCTGAAGAGCGCAAGATGTTCGAGCAACTTCGCGCGCTTGAGGCGAGCTACCTGCCGATCGCCAACAAGGTGGTCGGCTTGGCCACAACGCAGAAGACGGAAGCGGCTGTGAAGGCGTTGGTGCAAGAATGCATGCCCTTGCTGACTCAGGTGGTGGCGCAACTCCAGACCTTCCAAGACCTGCTGAACAGTCAGGCCGCATCCAACGCAGCCGCCGCGCAGTCGGCCTACCAGAGGGATAAGTTTTTGATGCTGCTGCTCAGCGCGGCTTCGCTGATGGCCGGTGGTTTTGTGGCCTGGTGGCTCACCCGCTCCATCGTGCGCCCCCTCGGCGAAGCGGTGGCGGTGGCCGAACGCGTGGCGGCAGGCGACTTGACCGCACGCATTGAGGTGCAGAGCAATGACGAAGCCGGGCAGCTGCTCGCAGCGCTCAAGCAGATGAATGACAGCTTGGTCAAGGTCGTTGGCAATGTGCGCATTGCGAGCGATTCAATCGCCACCGGTTCTTCTGAAATTGCCTCGGGCAACCAAGATCTTTCGCAGCGCACAGAGGAACAGGCGAGCGCCTTGGAAGAGACGGCAGCGTCTATGGAGCAACTCGGCTCCACGGTGCGGCAAAACGCCGACAACGCCAAGCAGGCCAATCAGCTGGCCATGGGCGCAAGCACGGTGGCGATCAAGGGCGGAGAGGTCGTTGGCCAGGTGGTGCAGACCATGAAAGGCATCAACGACGCCAGCAAGAAGATCAGCGACATCATTGGCGTGATCGACGGCATTGCCTTCCAGACCAACATTCTTGCGCTGAACGCTGCGGTTGAAGCGGCGCGGGCTGGCGAACAAGGCCGGGGCTTCGCGGTGGTGGCAAGCGAAGTGCGCAGCCTGGCGCAGCGCAGTGCCGAAGCGGCCAAAGAGATCAAGGGTCTCATCAGCGCCAGCGTCGAGCGTGTGGAGCAAGGCACCACGCTGGTCGACCAGGCGGGTGTCACGATGACCGAGATCGTGACCGCGATCAAACGCGTGACCGACATCATGGGCGAGATCAGCAGCGCGAGCGCCGAGCAGAGCGCGGGCGTGGCGCAAGTGGGCGAGGCGATAACGCAAATGGACCAGGCCACGCAGCAGAACGCCGCGTTGGTAGAAGAGAGTGCCGCGGCCGCGGAAAGCCTGAAGCAGCAATCGCAGTCACTGGTGCAGGCTGTGGCTGTGTTCAAGCTCGCGCATGGCGAAGGTGGTGCTGTGCAAAGCTACGTTGCCGCCACAGTCAGCGCGCCGGCCGAGCGCCGCGGCCCGAGCCGCGCCAAGAACGTGAGCCGCCTGAGCCCCAAGCCTGCCGCCCGGCTGCCCAAACCCAGCGCGAGCGCGGAGCCCATGGCCGCCCGCAAGAGCGGTACAGACGACGAGTGGACAAGCTTCTGAGCTCAAGCGAGCGGTCTGCTGACCTCTCTTCCAACCAGCCGCGGCGCAGGCAACCATTCCCATGAGCGACAAATTGACTCCCCAGCCGGTAGGCGAGAGCCGGGGCGAACAGCGGTACCGCGTCTACTGGCGCGCCCACTTGCACTTGTCGCAAGTGCGCACGATTGAGGCGAGGGTGAAAGACATCTCAGGCGCCGGCTTGGGCCTTGTGACGGCAGAGGCGATCACGGTCGGTGCCTTGTTGCCAATCACGATTCGATTGCCCGATGCCGATGACGATTCGAAACTGCTGGCTGCGCAGTGCAGCGTGCGCGTCGTCAACGTGGTGCTCTCGGGTCGCGACTACCGCATGGGAGCGCTGTGGGTAGACCGCTCCGCCAGCGTGCGGCAAACGATTGAGAGCTGGATTCTCAAGCTGCGCTATACAAATTCTGTCATCGGGTAGTCGTGAAGGTGACCTTGCCCCCGAAAAACGTACCCCTTGCTGAGGTGATTCAATGCAAGCAAGGAGAACGGCAATGAAGAAAGCAGTGCGGGCGCGCTACACGTTGGAGTTTAGGCAGGAAGCGGTGCGGCTGGTCGAGGGTGGGCA
>JBBRPV010000042.1:0-36969 GCA_038227445.1 Burkholderiales bacterium
ACGCCGATCGGCCGGCCGCGCGACGGGCCGCGCTGCACCGCGCCCACCCGCCCAGAGGTCAACGAGCGCCGCACATCGGCATTGCCGAGCGCCAGCCAGGCCAGCAGGCCGGGCGGAATGGCAGCCAACGCGGCTTCCAGCACGAGGTCATCGACAGGGCCTTGCGGAGATTCGATGTCCTTGTCTTCGGCGCCGGGTGCAGGTTCAGAGGGCACCTCGGGCGGCAGCTCGTCTGCCGGCGGGGCTTCGTCCGACGCGGGCTCGGCGGCGGGTTCAACGTCGGCTGCAGGTTCAGCCGGTTCACCTGACGCGTCGGCAGCTGCTTCGGCTGGCGCACCGGAGACCGGCAGCTGCGTCGCGCGCGGCGCGAGCACCAGCGCGGCGGCCAGCGCGGCGTCCTGGGCGTTCACCTCGTCGCGCCCGTCGAGCGCCGCCGCGGCGCGCGCAGCGCGGCAGGCCAGCAGCGCGGCCCGCACGGAATCGATGCCTAAGGCCAGAGATGCGGCGCACAAGCCTTCGACGATGGCGTCGCCGACGCGCACGTTGGCGAAGCGCTCGCGCGCCTCGGCCACGTCGCTGCGGTCGGGCAGCGTTTCCTCGACTTCGGGCGGGTCGAGGCGCACCGCCAGCGTCAAGTGAAACGCGAGCCGATCGCGCAGCCGCGCCGGCATTTGTTCGTCATCGGCCTCGCCTTCGTCGAGCGCGACTACGCCGATGCGGCTGGCGCTGCGCAGGCCGATGCCCTGCCGCTCGGCGACCAGTTCGTGCGTGTCGATCACGGCCGCGATGCTTGCCGCCATCGAGGCGCTGAGCCGCTCGGCCATCGCCAGCAACACGATGCCGCCATCGGCCTCGGCCAGCAGGCCGCGCTGCGCGACCGGCCGGCCGGCCTGCAGGGTGGCCGACAGGTCGAGCCCGCCGAGCAACCGGTCGTCGTTGATGTGCAGCGGCACGCGCCGCCACGGTGTACCGGCCGGCAGCCAGGCGGCGAGCCGCGCCAGCCACTGCTCGCGCACCGGCCCGCTGGCACCGCGCAGCGCTACGCCGCCCAGCCCCACCGGGTCGACCGCGAACAGCGCAGCGGCGAAGGCGTTCGACAGCGCGGCCGATTCGGGGTCCGTCAGGTGATGGCTCACAGGGTCTCGGCGTTTCGGGAGCCGGGGCGCCGCGCCGGTCAGGCCGGAAAAAGTTCCAGCACCGCCCGATCGACGCGCACGCTGGAGCTGGCGTCGTCGAGCGGGTTGCGGCGCAGGCGGTGGCGCAAGGCGGGGGACGCAATGCGCTTCAGGTGCGCATCGGCCACTACGGCGTCGCCCTGCAGCGCCGCCAGCGCGCGGGCGGCGCGGACCAGCGTCAGCTCGCCGCGCAGGCCATCGGTGCCGAGCGCCATGCACAGCTGCGCGGCGCGTTCGAGGGCGGCGTCGGGCACCTGCACCTCCTTGATGCGGGCGCGGCCCTGCACGATCTGGCGCCGCACGCGGGCTTCCTCTTTCGCCCAGGCGGCGGTGAAGGCCTCGCCGTCGCGCTCGAAGGCGTCGCGGCGCTTCACCACTGCCACGCGCGAAAGCAGGTCTTGCGGCGTGCGCACTTCCACCGACAGGCCGAAGCGATCGAGCAGTTGCGGCCGCAGCTCGCCTTCCTCGGGGTTGCCACTGCCGACGAGCACGAAGCGCGCCGGATGCCGCACGCTCAGGCCTTCGCGCTCGACCACGTTCTCGCCGGAGGCGGCCACGTCGATGAGCAGATCGACGAGGTGGTCTTCGAGCAGGTTGACTTCGTCGATGTACAGAAAGCCGCGGTTCGCGCGCGCCAACAAGCCGGGCTCGAAGGCCTTCACGCCTTGCGCCAGCGCGCGTTCGAGGTCAAGTGCGCCGACGACGCGGTCTTCGGTGGCACCGAGCGGCAGATCGACCACCGGCACCGGCACGGCATGGCTTTTCAGTGCGCTCGCGATGCCGCCCTGCGCCTTGCGGGCCTCGCACTCCTCGCAACCGGTCGGAAGCGCCGGGTCGCAGCGATAGCGGCAGCCGACCACCGCACGCATTGCCGGCAGCAACGCGGCCAGCGCGCGCACGGCGGTCGACTTGCCGGTGCCACGGTCACCGAACACCAGCACGCCACCGATGCGCGGATCGATCGCCGCGATCAGGATCGCGAGCTTCATTTCATCCTGACCGACGATCGCCGAAAACGGAAAGACCAAGGCGGGCTCCAGAGCGGGTGAGCGGGTGAGCGGGTGAATATGCGGGCGGGCGGGGTTCGCAGGCCCGGCGCTGCGGGCGCAGCCGGCGGCTTTCAGCGCCGCATCGGGCACTGCAGGAACAAGCGCGTCAACGTGTGCGTCAAGGCCGCGCGCTCTTCGCCTTCGGTGGCTTGCAGGCCGGCCATCGGGCCGTGCAGCATCTTCTGCGTCAGCCCGCGCGACAGCGTTTCGAGCACCGCATCGAGGTCTTCACCCTTCGCGATCAGCTTGCGGGCGCGCTGCAATTCGGCGCTGCGCCAGGCTTCGGCCTGGTGCTGCAGGGCCTGGATCAGCGGCACAGATTCGCGCGTGGCGAGCCAGTGCACGAAGTCTTGCACGCCGGTCTCGATGATGGTCTCGGCCTGGCCGACGGCCGCCACGCGCTTGTCGCTGCCGGCCTGGACGATTTGCGACAAGTCGTCGAGCGAGTACAGGTACACATCGGGCAGCGCCGCCACTTCGGCTTCGATGTCGCGCGGCACGGCCAGGTCGACCATCAGCATCGGCCGGCGCCGGCGTGCAGCGAGCGCCCGTTCGACCGCGCCGAGGCCGACCACCGGCAGCGGGCTCGCGGTGCACGACACCACGACATCGAACTCGGCGAGCCGCGCCATGGCCGCCGCGAGGCCGACCGACTCGGCACCGAATTGCGCTGCCAGTGCATCACCGCGCTCGATGCTGCGGTTCGCGATGGTGAGTTGCTTCGGCGCCTTGCCGGCCAGGTGAGCCAACACCGGCGCGGCCATCTCACCCGCGCCGAGGAACAGCACCTTGAGCTCGCTGAAGTCTTCGAACAGGTTCGAGGCCAGCCGCACGATGGCGGCCGCCAGGCTGATCGTGTGCATGCCGATCTCGGTGCCGGTGCGCACTTCTTTGGCGACCGCGAACGAGCGCTGGAACAACTGGTGCAGTGAGGTGCCCAGCGTGCCGGCCGTGTCGGCTTCGCGCACCGCCTGCTTCATCTGGCCGAGGATCTGCGTTTCGCCGACCACCATCGACTGCAGGCCGCTGGCCAGCCGGAAGGTGTGGCGCGCCGCACCGGCGTCTTCGAGCACATAGAAATGACGCTGCAATTCGTTGCGGCTGACGCCGCCGGAATCGGCCAGCCAGCCGAGCGTCTGTTGCGCGATCTCGGCCGTGTCGCTGCCGTCGCTGCCGACGTAAAGTTCGGTGCGGTTGCAGGTCGAGACGATCGCGACCTCCGAGGCACGCTGCACCCGGCCGCGAAAGGCGCGCAAGGTGGGCACGAGCTTGTCGGCCGGGAAAGCGAAGCGCCCGCGCAGGTCGAGTGGCGCGGTCGTGTGGTTCATGCCGAGGGCCATCACGCTCATGCCAGCTCCTGTCGTGTGTTTCTGTCGGCGCGCGCGGCGCGCCCTTGCCATCGCATCCAGATGTCGCCGCCGTGGGCCAGGCCCGCCGTCAGCAGCCACAGCACAAGCGCGATGTCACGTGAGTCGTTCGCGAGGCACCGCAGCGCGAACATCAGGCACAGGCCGGACACCATGTTCAACAGGAACGCGCGCGGCGCCACGCCGCGGCCGGTGCGGCGGTGGTAGAGCGTCAGCACCAGGCTCTCGGCGAGCGTGGCAACGATGACGAGGTCGATGACCTGGGCGATGCCGATGGCGCCGCTCATGGCGTGGCCCTCTGGCGTTGCCGAACGGCCGGTTCAGCCAGACGGCCCGCCAGCCGAGCAGGGCCGCGATCGTGAGCCATGCCGGGTGGCGGGCCAGCCACGCCGCGGGGCGCCGCGCAGGAACCGTCAGACACGCGCCACCCCGAACAGGTGCGCGATGTCCTTGAAGAAGATGCGCACATGCGCCAAGGGCTTTTTGCGCGCCAGTTCCTTGTTCATGTACGACTCGAAGGTGAGTTGCTGCACGTCGCGGTCTTTGCAGATGCTGACGAAGCGTTCACGCAGGCGGTCGCTCGAGTACCAAAACCACTGCATGATGCCGAGCACCAGGAACACGGTGCCGTGCGCTTTCATGAAGCGCTTGCGGGCGGTGGCGAGCGAGCGCACATCGCCAGTGGCGAGCAGCGCCTCGACCGCTTCGGCCGCGAGCCGCCCGCCATACATGGCGTAGTAGATGCCTTCGCCGGAGGCCGGCGCCACCACGCCGGCGGCGTCGCCCGCCAGCACCACGTCGCGTCCGTTGTCCCAGCGCGGCAGCGGCTTCATCGGGATCGGCGCGCCTTCGCGGCGCAGGGTTTCGGCGCCGGTCAGGCCCGCCGCGCTGCGCAAGTTGCCGACGGCGCTGCGCAAGGAGAAGCCCTTGTCGGCGCTGCCGGTGCCCACGCTCATGGTGTCGCCGTGCGGGAACACCCAGCCATAGAAGTCGGGCGACAGCGTGCCGCGGTAGTACACATCGCAGCGCGAGGCGTCGAAGCCGGCCGGCGGCGCGGCCGGTGTGCGCAGGATCTCGTGGTAGGCGAACACGTATTTGGTGCGCTCGGCGCCGCGCACCGTCTGGCGTGCAACCGCAGACTTCGCGCCGTCGGCCCCGACGATGGCGCGGGCGCGCACGCTGGTCATCTCACCGGCCCCGACCACCCCTTTCATGTGGGCCGGGCGGGCTTCGAAGTGCACCCGGCTCACGCCGTCGGCGTCGCGCGTGATGGTGTCGAAACGGCCGATGCGCCGCTGCGCGCCGCATGAGGCGGCGCGCTCGCGCAGCCACTCGTCGAACTGGTCGCGGTTGACCATGCCGACGAAACCGTTGTCGATCGGGATGTCGACACGCTCGTCTTTCGGCGACACCATGCGCGCCGCCGTGGCACGCGCGACGAGCAGCTCGTCCGGAATCTCGAAGTCCTTGATCAGGCGCGGCGGGATCGCGCCGCCGCAAGGCTTGGTGCGGCCGGCCCGGTCGAGCAGCAGCACCGAGCGGCCGCTGCGTGCCAGGTCATGCGCGGCGGTGGCACCGGCCGGGCCGCCGCCGACCACGACCACATCGAAGGTTTCGTTCGCTGGCATCAGGTCACCTCGCCGATCACTGGAGTCACTTGGAGAAGGATGGCAAGCGAGACTCGCCGCACACCGCCGGCCTGGCCAGCACGGTGCCGAAGGCGATGCTCGGCCTGCAGCCTCCGGCCTTCGGTGGCTGCGCCGGAGGCGGCGATGCCAAAGCCGGACGCCCACAGCGGCGGTAACCAGGTGATCGGTGTGAGCAGTTCCAGCAAAGCGGAAAGCACGGGTCTTGGCATGCCGGTGATGTTGCACATGACACCGCAATACGTCAACCTGTGTTTACACCGCAATACGTCAACCTGAGATGTAGACCCGCTGCAAAGGGTGTGCCGGTCAACGGGCCGCGTGGCCCGCCTCAACCGCGGCCCTATTCTTCGCCTGCTGCCGGCGTCAGGTCACCGATGTTGAAGCGCCGCAGCTTGACATACAGGCTTTGCCGCGACAGGCCGAGCATCTCGGCGGCCGAGGCGCGGTTGTCGTGCGTGAGCTCCAGCGCGGCCTCGATGCACAACTGCTCAATCAGGTCGGTGGTGTCGCGCACGATGTCTTTCAAGGGCACGCGGCCGACGAGCTCGGTCATCTGGCTGACCGAGCGCGGCATCTCGCGGCCGGCACCCGTGGTGCGCACGTCGGCAGCGAGGCGGCGGCTCACGTCGCGGATCGTGAAGCCCAGGCAGGGCTGTTCGCCTTCGGCCACGGCGACGCCGGAGATCTCGACCTCGGTGGAGGCACCGTACTCGCCGCGCATCACGGTGGCGAACAGGCGCACCGCGCCACGCTGGCGCAAATTCGTGATCAGCACGTTCAGGTCGACGCCCGTGCGGCCCAGCCAGCGTTCGAGCGACTGACCCCGCACCTGGGCCTCGGTGGCCAGTTGAGCGAGGTCGATGAAGGCGTGGTTGGCGGTCAGGATCAGGCCTTCGAGGTCGGTGACGACGAAGGCATCGGGCGCAGCTTCGATCAGCTTGAGCAGCGCGCTCTGGCTGCCGTGGTCAGAGGCTTCCCGGGCGCTGGCCAGCGGCGCCACGCGCACCAGCAGGTGCGCGGTCTTTTCCTGGCGGAACAGCGAGGCCGACACCCGCAAGTCGTCAGGCCGGCCGGGCAGGCGCGCGGTGACGCTTTCCCCATGACCCGTGGCGCTGACGCGGCCGAGCATCGCGGCCACACTGGCCGCGGGCTTCGCACCGGCCACGGACTCGAAACTGTCGGTCAACATCCAGCCCGGGCGCGATGTTTCGGCACTGAACAGCGCGCTCGCGGCCGGGTTGGCCTCTTCGAGCTTGCCGGTGTGGGCGTCGAGGATCAGCACCGCCTCGGCTGCCACCTGGAACAGCGAGCGGTAGCGTGTCTCCATGTGGCGCAAGCGCCAGTAGTCGCGCTCCATCGCCTGCTGTGCGCTGATCAGGCGCTGCTGCAGCGCCGCGTGGGCGCGCAGGTCACGGCCGAACACGACCGAGCGCACACCACCCTTGCCGCGCCCGCCGGCCTGCGGGAGCGCAATGGCGGAGTAAGACAGCGGCAGGTCGGCGCCGTCGGCCGACGGGTGGTTGATGTGGCGCCAGCGCGGCACGGCATTGGCGCGTGAGTCGCGCAGCAGGGCCTCTACCTTGGGGCGGCTCTCCGCCGACACGGTGTCGGCCCAGGGCTTGCCGAGCCAGTCGTAGTAGCCCTCGCGCAGCAGGTCGTCGCTGCCGAAGGCGAGGTCGCGGATTACCCCTTTTTCATCGATGATCAGCGCCACGTCGGCCGCCGCCGCGATCAGCTTGCCGGCCACGGCTGCGCTCAGGTCGCCGAGTGTCTTCGCTGGCGATTCGAACTCTCTCATTGGACGCCCCAGGCTGACGACACGCGTCGCCCGCCCGCCGCGAGGGTGATGAAAATTCGGGCGGCCCTGCGTTTCCTCATGGGAACCCCCAAGAGATGTCTTCGACATCCCCGCCCTCAGGGGCCAAGCAAAGTAGCAGCGCCCGGTTCGCTTGGCAGCCCTGCTTTCCGTGTCGCTGAGGCATGGTTTCCTTGTGTTGCTTCATAGTGGCCGATGCTCGCGCGCGCAGCCAGCATCAAGCCGTGGATTCTCGCTGTCTCAGATGGCCTGCAATCAGGCTTTCGGCGAGCAACGGTGCTTCGCGCCCGTCTATTGTCATGCCGTCGGCGCCGACCTGCCCGACAAACTCCGGGTGCATGCCGAACAGCGGCCCGCCGACGAGAACCGTCAGGCTTCGATTGCACGCCGCCTGCCTGACCGCGAGGATGCTGGCGGCCAATGCCGGCACATGCGATTCGGCGCCGAGCGAGAAGCCGACCACGTCGAACCACTCGGCACTGACCAGGGCCGCAGCATCAGCGGCCACGGCCCAGGCGCCGCCGGTCACGTCCCACCCGGCATGGCGGAAGAATTCCGCCACCATCACCAGCCCAAATGTGTGCTGTTCGCCGGGGCCGGGCAGCAACAGCACCCGTCGTCCCTGCGGCGGGTGGTCCACGCTGCTGCCGAGCGCCGAGCTGAGTTCGCGAAGTACGCGCTGTAGCCGGCCGAGGCCGACGGTCACGTCGGTGAAGCTGCAGAGGTCGTCGTCCCACAGCTCGCCAAGGTAGCGTGCGGTCGGTGCCAGCAGGTCGGCGTAGATGTTCTCGACAGACACTCCGCGCGCGCGCAGCGACTGGACGTTGGCGAAGGCCACCTCTTCCTCGTGCGACAGCACCAAGGTGGCAAAGTGTTTGACGTCTTCGGTGACGATTGAATAGAACAGGCCCGTGGCTCGAGCCGGCGGCTCGCCGGGCGTTCGGTGCGCGAGCATCAGGCGCGGAATGATCTCTTCCTCGATCGTGCGTGCCAGCCGCGACATGCGGATGTCGTTGGCGGCTTCAGCGGAGCGACCCGCTGGCATGCCACCCACGTGGACATCAGCTGTGCAATCAGGCCCGGTGGCAGCTCCGGGCACACCCTCACGCGCAAAACGCTCCTGCGGCAAGCTCTTCATCGACGCTCTCCTCGCGATGCTCTGACATTGCGCCTCGGGGAAATACCAGGGGCGCCGCCACCGCTTCAACGCACACGCGGTGGCTGGGGAATCGGCGTTCGAGCTGTTTTCGCTTCGTGTGCCGCCGTGGAGTTCTACCGCCGTGATTCCAGGTCGTCAATCGGGTTAGCGCCGTGGCGGACTGCTGCCAACCCTTGCCGCAAAACCGGCCCGGGACACAAATATAGTGTCATGCTTGATTTACGTCTAGCCTGATTGACAACTATTCGGAGCAGGTCTAGATTCAGCCCCAGCAGCCAGCCAAGGACGTCGATGCAAGCACGTGGGACCACGCCGGACTCGTACCGGCCCCTCTACACCGAAGAGGAACGCCGGCGGCGCAACGCCTCGGGCTGGACGCTCGTGCAGGGTTGGCTGGCACCGGTTCAGTTCCTGGTGTTCCTCGTCAGCCTCGGCCTGGTGCTGCGTTACCTCGCCACCGGCGAAGGGCACGCGGCGGCCTCGCAGTCGGTGGTGGTCAAGACCCTCACGCTCTACACCATCATGGTCACCGGCTGCATCTGGGAGAAAGTGGTGTTCGGCCGCTACCTGTTCGCGCCGGCCTTCTACTGGGAAGACGTGTTCAGCATGCTCGTGCTGGCGCTGCACACCGCCTACCTGTACGCGCTGTTCACCGATGCGCTGGGGGCGCGGGGCCAGATGTACCTGGCGCTTGCCGCCTACGCGACCTACGTGATCAACGCCACGCAGTTCATCCTGAAGCTGCGCGCCGCGCGACTCGACCATGCGCGCCGGCAGACCGCAGCGGCGCCGGGTTCGGGGGTTGTGGCATGAGCCCCGTCATCCCCATTCGCGCAGCAAGCGCGGAAGGATGCGGCGACGCAGCCGTGCTGTCGAACGTCATCCGGGAGCGCGGCCAGCGCGAGGTGTTCTGCGGCTTGACCGGCATCATCTGGCTGCACCGCAAGATCCAGGACGCGTTCTTCCTCGTCGTCGGCTCGCGGACCTGCGCGCACCTGATCCAGTCGGCGGCCGGCGTGATGATCTTTGCAGAACCGCGCTTCGCCACCGCCATCATCGACGAACGCGACCTGGCCGGGCTCGCCGATGTGAACACCGAACTCGACCGCGTGGTCACACGGCTGCTCGAACGGCGGCCCGAAATCAAACTGCTGTTCCTCGTCGGCTCCTGCCCGTCTGAGGTCATCAAGCTCGACCTGTCGCGTGCCGCCTCGCGCCTGTCGGGCCGGTTCTCGCCCGAGGTGCGCGTGCTCGCCTACTCGGGCAGCGGCATCGAGACCACCTTCACGCAGGGCGAAGACGCCTGCCTCGCTGCACTCGTGCCGGGCTTGCCTGAAGCCGCCGCCGATGCGCCGGCGTCGCTGATGGTCGTCGGCACGCTGGCCGATGTGGTCGAAGACCAGTTCACGCGCCTGTTCGTGCAGCTGGGCATTGCCGATCAGGGCCCGGTCCACTTCTTTCCGCCACGCCGCGCTGGGGCAATGCCAGCCATCGGCCCGAACACGCGCCTGCTGCTGGCGCAGCCCTTCCTGGCCGACACCGCACGCATGCTCGAAGCCCGCGGGGCGACCCGACTGCCGGCCCCCTTCCCGCTCGGCGCCGAGGGCACGACGCTGTGGCTGCAGGCCGCCGCCACCGCATTCGGCATCGCATCCGACGTGTTCGAGCGTGCCACCGCGCCCGGCCGCGAGCGGGCCCGCAGCGCCTTGCTGCGCTCGCAGGCCACGCTGGCAGGCAAGCGCATCTTCTTCTTCCCCGACTCGCAACTCGAAATTCCGATCGCCCGCTTCCTGGCGCGCGAACTCGGCATGCAGCTCACCGAAGTCGGCTCGCCCTACCTGCACCGTCAGCACCTGGCCGAAGAACTCGCGCTGCTGCCGCAAGGCACGCAGCTGTCGGAAGGCCAGGATGTCGAGAAACAGCTGGACCGCTGCCGCGCCGCGCAGCCCGACATCGTGGTCTGCGGCCTGGGCCTGGCAAACCCGCTCGAAGCCGAAGGCATGACGACCAAGTGGTCGATCGAACTGGTGTTCACGCCGATCCAGGGTTATGACCAGGCCGGTGATCTGGCCGAGTTGTTCACGCGCCCCCTGCTGCGCCGTTTGAAGCTCGTGGCCTGAAGCGTCGCCTGAAGAAGCAACCGACCATGCAACTCACCCTCTGGACTTACGAAGGCCCGCCACACGTGGGGGCGATGCGCGTCGCCACCGCCCTGCAAGACGTTCACTACGTGCTGCACGCGCCCCAGGGTGACACCTACGCCGACCTGCTGTTCACGATGATCGAGCGGCTGCAAAAACGCCCGCCGGTCACCTACACCACCTTCCAGGCGCGTGACCTCGGCGGCGACACCGCCGAGTTGTTCAAGAATGCGGCGCGCGATGCCTACGAGCGCTTCAAGCCGAAGGCGATGATGGTCGGCGCCTCGTGCACTGCCGAGCTGATTCAGGACGATCCGGGTGGCCTGGCCAAGGCCTTGAACCTGCCGATTCCGGTGGTCGCGCTCGAACTGCCTTCGTACCAACGCAAGGAAAACTGGGGCGCCTCGGAAACCTTCTACCAGATGGTGCGCGCGCTGGCCGGCCCGAACGTGCCGGCCGCGGGAACACAGCGTGCACCACGTGCTTCGGGCGCGCGCGCAAGCTGCAACATCCTCGGCCCGTCGGCGCTCGGCTTCCGGCACCGCGACGACGTGGTCGAGATTCGCAAGCTGCTGGACCAGATGGGCGTCGACGTGCGCATCGTCGCACCGCTGGGCGCCGCGGCGGATGACCTGTCGCACCTCGGCGAGGCCGACTTCAACGTCGTGCTCTATCCCGAGGTCGGCGCGCTCACGGCCGGCTGGCTGACGCGCAGCTTCGGCCAGCCCTGCACCAAGACGATTCCGATCGGCGCCGGTGCCACGCGCGACTTCGTCGCCGAAGTCGCGGCGCTGGCCGGCCTCGATCCGGCGAAGGCGCTGGCCGACATCCGCTCGCGCGCCGGCTGGTACGCGCACTCGGTCGATTCGACCTACCTCACCGGCAAGCGCGTGTTCATCTTCGGCGATGCCACGCATGTGGTGGCAGCCGCGCGCGTCGCGTCCACCGAACTGGGCTTCAAGGTCGTCGGCATGGGCACCTACAGCCGCGAGTTCGGACGCGAAGTGCGCGAGGCGGCCAAGCTTTACGACGTCGAGGCGCTGATCACCGACGACTACCTCGAAGTCGAGGCAAAGGTCGCCGAACTGCAGCCCGAACTCGTGCTGGGAACGCAGATGGAGCGCCACATCGCGAAGCGCCTGGGCGTGCCTTGCGCGGTGATCTCAGCACCTGTGCATGTGCAGGACTTCCCGGCACGCTATTCGCCGCAAATGGGCTTCGAAGGCGCGAACGTGCTGTTCGACACCTGGGTTCACCCGCTGATGATGGGCCTGGAAGAACACCTGATCGGCATGTTCAGGGGCGATTTCGAATTCCACGAAGACGCGGCGCCCTCGCACCTGGGCAGGCACACGAACACGCCTGCCACGGCCGCCTCGGAGCCGATGGTGCTTCCGGCGGCGCTCACCCACGCGAGCGAACCCATCGCGATCAACACCGGAGAAAGTCCACCAGCCGCGATCCCGGCCATGTGGGCCCCTGATGCGGAGAAGGAGCTTCGAAAGATTCCCTTCTTCGTGCGCGGCAAAGCACGCCGCAATACCGAAGCGTACGCACAGGACCAGCGCGTACAGGTGATCACCGTCGAGACACTCTATGACGCCAAAGCGCATTTCAGTCGCTGACATCAGCATTGCCGCACCGGCCATGCGAGTGGTCATCGTGACCATGGACAGCCACCTGGCCAGCGCCACCGAGCGGGCCAACACCACGCTGATGAAGTCGTTGCCGGGGCTGAAGCTCAGCGTGCACGCCGCCGCCGAATGGGGCGACGACCCGGCAGCGCTGGAACGCTGCAAGGCGGACATCGCGCAGGGCGACATCGTGATCGCGGCGATGCTTTTTCTCGAAGACCACTTCCTGCCCATCCTGCCCGCGTTGAAGGCACGGCGTGACCATTGCGATGCGATGGTCTGCGCGATGTCGGCGGCCGAGGTGACCAAGCTCACGCGCATGGGCAAGTTCGACATGGCCGCGCCAGCCACCGGCGCAATGGCCTTCCTGAAACGCCTTCGCAACAAGCCCGAAGCGAAAAGCGACGACGGCCCGGAAGAGACCGGTGCACGCGCCACCGCTGGCGCGCAGCAGATGAAGATGCTGCGCCGGCTGCCGAAGATCCTGCGCTTCATTCCCGGCACTGCGCAAGACGTGCGGGCCTACTTCCTGACGCTGCAATATTGGCTCGCCGGGTCGCAGGAAAACATCGCGAACATGGTTCATTTCCTGGTCGACCGCTACGCGCAAGACGCCCGCCGGAACCTGCGCGGAATCGCCAAGACGCATGAGCCGGTCGAGTACCCGGAGATCGGCGTCTACCACCCGAAAATGGCCTACGCCGACTCGGTCGGGCGCATGGCGCGCGCCATCGACGCGCTGCCCAGCTTCGCCACCTCCGGCAAGCGCGGCACCGTCGGCCTGCTGCTGATGCGTTCGTACCTGCTCGCCAACAACGCCGACCACTACAACGGCGTGATCACCGCACTCGAAGCCCGCGGCCTTCGGGTGATTCCGGCCTTCGCCACCGGCCTGGATCAGCGTCCCGCGATCGACGCCTTCTTCTTCAGCGAAGGCCGGCCTGCCATCGACGCACTGGTTTCTCTGACAGGTTTCTCGCTCGTCGGTGGCCCGGCCTACAACGACGCCAAGGCCGCCGAAGACACGCTCGCCCGACTCGACGTGCCTTACCTCGCCGTCACGCCGGTCGAGTTCCAGACGCTGGACCAATGGGGCGGCTCGCCGCGTGGCTTGTTGCCGGTCGAGGCGACCATGATGGTGGCCATTCCCGAGCTCGATGGCGCCACCGGCTCGATGGTGTTCGGCGGCCGCGGCAGTGCCACCCACCTCGCCTGCACCGGCTGTGCGCACGCCTGCACTTTCAAGAACACCTTGCCCAGCAGCGACGCCGACACGCACGACATGCACAGCTGCATCGAGCGGGCCGACGCACTCGCCGCGCGGGTTGGCAAGCTGGTCGACCTGCGCCGTTCCGAGCGCGCCGAGCGCAAGGTGGCTGCGGTCATCTTCAACTTTCCACCGAATGCCGGAGCGTCAGGCACGGCCGCATTCCTGTCGGTGTTCGAGTCGCTGTTCAACACGATGGCGGCCATGAAGGCCGGCGGCTATTCGGTCGAGATGCCGGACAGCGTCGACGCGCTGCGCGAACGCATCATCAACGGCAACGCACCCATGTTCGGCGCGATGGCCAATGTGCATGCCCGCATCAGCGCCGACGACCACGTGAAGCGCGAGCGCCACCTGAAGGAGATCGAGGCCCAGTGGGGGCCGGCACCGGGCAAGCAGCAGAGCAACGGCAGCAGCATCTTCGTGCTCGGCGAACGCTTCGGCAATGTCTTCGTCGGCATCCAGCCCGCCTTCGGCTATGAAGGTGACCCGATGCGCCTGCTGTTCGAGAAAGGCTTTGCGCCGACGCATGCGTTCTCAGCCTTCTACCGCTGGTTGCGCGAAGACTTCGGCGCCCATGCGGTGCTGCACTTCGGCACCCACGGCGCGCTCGAATTCATGCCCGGCAAGCAGAACGGCATGTCTTCCACCTGCTGGCCCGACCGGCTGATCGGCGACCTGCCGAACATGTACCTCTACGCCTCGAACAACCCGTCGGAAGGCACGATCGCGAAGCGCCGCGCCGCCGCCACGTTGATCAGCTACCTGACGCCACCGGTCGCGCAGTCCGGGCTCTACAAGGGCCTCGTCGATCTCAAGGACATGCTGGAGCGCTACCGCGGCCTGGAACCCGAGGCACAAGCAGAGCGCGACGACCTGAGCCTGATGATCCAGGCGCATGCCGCCGAACTGGACCTGGCCGAGGCCGAGCCCGCGTGGGCCCACACCTCGGAAGCGCGCATCGCGAAGCTGAACGACGATGTGCTCGAAGTCGAGTACACGCTGATCCCCTACGGGCTGCATGTGGTGGGCCAGGCGCCGAGTGCGGCCGAGCGCGTCGACCTGCTGCTGTCGTGCGCCGAAGCCTCGCACGGTGCGAAGCCCGAACGCGCGCTGATCGAAGCGCTGGTGGCGGGCCGCACGCCAGAGCAGGTCTTGACCGCCGGCGGTGCGGCGCAGAGCGCGCAGGGGCAGCCGCAGACGCAGCACGGCCCCGAAACGCTGCAGCTGCTCAAGGAACTGGCGGCTACCGATGCGCTGATGGCGAAAGACCACGAGATCGACGGGCTGCTGCATGCGCTCGATGGCCGCTTCCTGCGCCCGGCCCCCGGCGGGGACCTGCTGCGCACGCCGGCCATCCTGCCTACGGGCCGCAACCTGCACGGCTTCGACCCCTTCCGCATCCCGAGCGCCTATGCGGTGAAAGACGGTGCACGCCAGGCCGACCGCCTTCTGAAAAAACACCTGGCCGATGGCCACGCTTTCCCCGAGTCGATCGCGATGGTGCTGTGGGGCACCGACAACCTGAAGAGCGAAGGCGGCCCCATCGCGCAGGCGCTGTCGCTGATGGGCGCT
Organism: Burkholderiales bacterium; assembly: GCA_038227445.1. Lineage (GTDB taxonomy): Bacteria > Pseudomonadota > Gammaproteobacteria > Burkholderiales > Burkholderiaceae_C > LMDS01. Next base: position 14,833 of record JBBRPV010000042.1, read on the forward strand.
GCACCTCGCTTCGACAGTTATGGCCGGCTGGCCGGTGCCGAACTGCTCCCGGTGGCACAACTGGGCCGGCCGCGCATCGACGTGATCATCACGTTGTCGGGCATCTTCCGCGACCTGCTGCCCTTGCAGATCAAGCTGCTCGCCGAGGCCGCCTTCATGGCCGCGAGCGCCGACGAGCCCGCCGAACAGAACTTCATCCGCAAGCACGCGCTGGCCTACCAGGCCGAACACGGCGGTGACCTGGAAACCGCCTCGCTGCGCGTGTTCGGCAATGCCGAAGGCGCGTATGGCTCGAACGTCAACAGCTTGATCGACAACAGCCGCTGGGAAGACGGCAACGAACTCGCCGAAACCTACAGCCGCCGCAAGGGCTTCGCCTACGGCCGCGCTGGCCGGCCGGTGCAGCAGGCGAAGTTGCTGCAAAGCGTGCTGTCCGGCGTGGACCTGGCATACCAGAACCTCGACTCGGTCGAGCTCGGCGTGACCACGGTCGACACCTACTTCGACACGCTGGGCGGCATCAGCCGCGCGATCACGCGCGCCAAGGCCGTCAAGCACGGCGCGTCCGCCACCACCGCACCGGTCTACATCGGCGACCAGACTCGCGACAGCAGCGGCGGTGGCACGGTGCGCACGCTGACCGAACAGGTCGCACTCGAAACCCGCACCCGCATGCTGAACCCGAAGTGGTACGAAGGCATGCTCAAGCACGGCTACGAAGGCGTGCGCCAGATCGAGGTGCATGTGACGAACACGATGGGCTGGTCGGCCACCACCGGCCAGGTCCAGCCCTGGGTCTACGAGCAATTGAGCGAGACCTTCATGCTCGACCCTGCGATGCGCGAGCGCCTCGCGAAGCTGAACCCGACCGCATCGGCGCGGGTCGCGAACCGGCTGCTCGAAGCCTCGGACCGCAATTTCTGGAAGCCCGACGCCAAGATGCTCGAAGCCTTGCGCCGGGCGGGCGAAGAGCTCGAAGACCGGCTCGAAGGCGTATTCACCGATTCACGCGAAGGAGCTGCAGCATGAGCACCACGACGATTCCCATCCCCGACATCAAGAGCCCCGGTATGCGCAAGAACTTGCGACTCGACGGTGAGGGCAGCCTGCAGGTCGAACTTGACCCGAATCTGAAAATCGGCAGTGCGAAGGTGTTCGCGATCTACGGCAAGGGCGGTATCGGCAAGAGCACGACGTCGAGCAACCTGTCGGCCGCGTTCTCGAAACTCGGCAAACGCGTGCTGCAGATCGGCTGCGACCCGAAGCACGACTCGACCTTCACGCTGACGAAAAAGATGCTGCCGACCGTGATCGACGTGCTGGAGTCGGTCGACTTTCACGCCGAGGAATTGCGCGTCGAAGACTTCGTCTTCGAGGGCTACAACGGCGTGATGTGCGTGGAGGCTGGCGGCCCGCCGGCCGGCACCGGCTGCGGCGGCTATGTGGTCGGCCAGACCGTGAAGCTGCTGAAGGAGCACCACCTGCTCGAAGACACCGACGTGGTGATCTTCGACGTGCTCGGGGATGTGGTGTGCGGTGGCTTTGCTGCGCCCTTGCAACATGCCGACCGCGCGCTGATCGTCACCGCGAACGACTTCGATTCGATCTTCGCGATGAACCGCATCGTGCAGGCGATCGGCGCGAAGGCGAAAAACTACAACGTGCGACTCGGCGGCGTGATCGCAAACCGCAGCAAGGACACCGACCAAATCGACAAGTACAACAACAAGATCGGCCTGAAGCTCGCCGCCCACTTCCCCGACCTCGACGTGATCCGCCGCAGCCGGCTGAAGAAGTCGACCTTGTTCGAGATGGAGTATTCGCCGGAACTCGAAGCGGTACAGAAGGAATACATGCGGCTCGCAGCCCAACTGTGGCTGGGCACCGAGCCGCTGAATTGCGTGCCGATGAAAGATCGCGACATCTTCGATCTGCTCGGCTTCGACTGATGAACACGCTCAAGAAGTTGGCGGCGCATGCCAGCCCGAGCGCCGGGCCGTCCCAAGCCGGGCGCGATCCCCTCAGCGGGTCGAACGCGTTAGGCCGCGACCGGGAGGCTGACAGCTACCGCGAACGCCGCAGCCAGATCGAGACGTACTTCGATCGCACCGCAGTGCAGGCCTGGGCCCGGCTCACGTCGGACGCACCGGTCGGCCGGGTGCGCGCCTCCGTGCGTGCCGGGCGTGACCGCATGCGCAGCACGCTGCTGTCATGGCTGCCCGACGACCTGCGCGACATGCGCGTGCTCGACGCCGGCTGCGGCACCGGCGCCCTGGCCGTGGAGGTCGCCCACCGCGGCGCACAGGTACTGGCCATCGACCTGTCGCCTACATTGGTGGGCTTGGCGCGCGAACGCCAGCCGGCGATCCGCAACGGCGGTTCGATCGACTTCCGCTCCGGCGACATGCTCGCCCCCGAACTCGGCGGGTTCGATTACGTGGTCGGCATGGACTCGGTCATCCACTACGAAACCGGCGACGCCGTCAGCGTGCTGGTGGGCCTGGCACAGCGCACCCGTGTCGGGCTGATCTTCACCTATGTACCCAGCAACCCGGCGCTCGAAGTGTTCCGGGCGCTGGGCAAGCTGTTCCCGCACGGCGACCGATCGCCGGCCGTCGTGCCGGTGGCCGAACGCTGGCTGCACCGCCGCATCGACGACGAGCCGCAACTGCAGGGCTGGGCGCGCGGCCGCACGCAGCGTATTTCGAGCGGCTTCTACACCTCGCAAGCGCTGGAGCTGGTGAAGCCATGAACGTGGCCCGAACAGTCGTGTGATTCAACGCCAGCCAGGCACGCCAGCGGGCGGGCGTGGGCACACCATTCCTGCCGGTCGCCGATGTCGCGACGAGACAACTGCCGCTCGGCCAGCTGTTGCGCCTGTCGCTGTTTCAGGTTCCGGTCGACGTGGCACGGCTGCCGAACGGCACGCTGCTCTGCCTGGCCACTCTGAAAGACTGGTTCATGGTGTCGTGCTTGCCTTCGCAAGCCCGGTGGAACTGGGGTTTACGCTCGCATGGCACCGGGCCAGCGGCATAGAATCTCGGGCATGAAAAACACGGCTCAACCGCCCCGGCGCCTCCGGCTCGCAAGGCGGTTCACGTGAGCCATAAACCCATCAACAGTGTCAGCCTCGGCGCGTTGTCGCCCTGGGCTCCAGAGCTGGCCAAGACCTTTGTTTCGCTCTCCAGCGACATTGCCCTGGTGATCGACGAAGCTGGCGTGATCCTGAACGTGGCGCAAGGAGGTGTCGACCCCATTGCGCCGGGCGCGCAGCAATGGATCGGGCGCGCCTGGATCGATACGGTCAGCGGTGATACCCGACCCAAGATCGAGAACCTGCTGAAGGAAGTGAGCGCCACCGGCATCGGGCGCCGCCGCGAGGTCAATCACCCGCTCGGCGCTGACGCCAGCATTCCGGTCGCCTACACCGCGATCCGGCTCGGCGAGAACGGCCCGGTGCTGGCCGTGGGCCGTGACCTGCGCACGATCGCAGCAATTCAGAAGCGTTATGTCGATTCGCAACAAGAAATGGAGCGCGGCTACTGGCAGACGCGCCTGGCCGACGCGCGCTACCGGCTGCTGTTGGAGGTGGCGACCGACGCGATGATCGTCGTCAACGGTGAAACCCTGCACATCGTCGACGCGAACCACGCCGCCACTGAACTGCTGAGCGCCCCGTTGGAACAACTGCGCGGCCGGCACATCAATTCCGGCTTCGAGCACCATTCGCGCGGCGCCGTGAACGAACTGCTCAGCACCGCGCGCGCCACCGGTCAGAGCGGCGAGATCCGCGCACGCCTGCAAGGCACCCGCACCAGCACCAGTGTGGTCGCAACGCCATTTCGCACCGACGCCGAAATGCGGCTGCTGGTGCGCATGCGCGCCATCGATGCCGACACAGCGTCCGCAGCACGGGACCAGAGCTTGTCGCGCCTCGTCGACGATGCGCCAGACGGCGTGGTCGTCACCGATTCGAGCGGTCGCGTCATGGTCGCGAACCCTGCGTTCCTGAAGCTTGCACTCCTGACCAGCGAGACCCAGTTGAAGGGCCTGCCGTTGGCGGGATGGGTCAGCCTCGCCGACCAACCACTGGCCACCCTGGTGGTGAAAGTGCGGCAGGACGGCATGGCCCGGCACCTTGAATCCTGGGTCAACCGAGACGCGGCTTCAGCCGTACAGATCGAGATTGCCGCCGTGCTGCTCACCGAAGGTGACCAAGAGTGCATCGGCTTCACGTTCCGCCGGGTCGCGCGCGCCGCTGGACCCGGTGCAATGGTCGATTCGACCTACAGCGGACTCGATGCCCACTCGCTTTCGATGGCGCTGCGAACTGGCATCGAAACGCTGTCGGCCCAGGTTGGCGAGCGCGACGTGACCGAACTGATGCGCGACGCCACGGCCCTCGTCGAACAGCACTTTCTGGCACTCACGCTTCGGCGCTCTGCGGGTCACGTAGGCACGGCATAGTGCTGACCAGCCCAGCATTTGGCCAGGCAGACCTCACCAATTGCGAACGTGAGCTGATCCACCTTGCAGGCTCGGTTCAGCCGCATGGCTTGCTGCTCGCGCTGCGCGAGCCCGAGTTGCGCATCATCCAGGCCAGCGCGAATGTACGGGTGCTGCTGGGGATTCACGTCGAGTCGCTGCTGAAGCAACCGGTGGTAGAACTGGGCGGCGACATCGAGGCCTGCATCCGCGACACCTGCGCCCGGCATACCGACCTGACCGAGCCGGCGCCGCTGCGCTGCAAGGTTCATGTCGACGGCCAGGCCCGCGACTTCGAAGGCACGCTGCACCGGGTGAATGGCAATGTCTTGCTGGTCGAGATCGAGCCCGTCGGGGCTGGTCAGGTTCAGGCGGAGACACTCGACATCAGCGGGCCACAGTTGCGTGAACTGCTCGGCGCCGCCGTACAGCACCTCAGCGCGGCTTCGGCGATTGGCACGCTGGCCGACGGCGTGGTGCGTTGCCTGCGCGACATGCTCGGCTATGACCGGGTGATGGTCTACAAGTTCGACCCCGATGGCCACGGCAAAATCATCGCCGAGGCGCGTGACCCTCGGCTCGAATCGCTGCTCGGCCACCACTACCCGGCGTCCGACATCCCGCAGCGCGCCCGCGAGCTGTACCTGCGCAACCGGCTGCGGGTGCTGGTCAACGTGCATTACGAACCCTCGCCGCTGGTGCCGCGGCAGCTGCCGGGAGCGGGCGAAGAGCTCGACATGTCGATGTGCCAGCTGCGCAGCATGTCGCCCCTGCACCTTCAGTACCTGAAGAACATGGGTGTCACCGCCACGCTCGTCGTCTCGCTGGTACGCGAGGGTCAGCTGTGGGGGCTGATCGCCTGCCACCACTACGCGCCGCGCAATCTGCGCTTCGCGGTACGCGCCGCCGCCGACCTGCTCGCCGAAGTCACCTCGACCCGCATCGCCGCAATCGAGAACTACGCCCATGCACAGGTTGCGATTCAGGTGCGGCGTCTCGAACAGCGCCTGGTCGAAGCCACCTCGACCGAGGGCGACTGGCGGCTCGCGCTGTTCCGCAACGCGCGCACGGTGTTGCAACCACTCGAAGCGACCGGTGCTGCATTGTTCCACGAAGGCGAGTTGCTGACGGCTGGCGAAACCCCTTCGACCGCCGAGTTGCGGGCCTTGCTGCAGTGGGTGGACGGCCAGTCGTTCGACGGGTTGCTCAGCTGCTCGTCGGTCTCGCGTGCGAACCCCATGCTGCGCTCGCTGACGCCGACGGCCAGCGGCGTGCTGGCCGTCAAGCTCTCAGCCTCGAAGCCCGACTACCTGATGTGGTTCCGCAAGGAGCAGCTGCTGACGGTGACCTGGGCCGGCGACCCGACGAAACCGGTCGTGGCGAGCAACCCGCTTGAGCTGTCGCCGCGCAGCTCGTTCGCTGCATGGTCCGAAATCGTGCGCAGCACTGCGTTGCCTTGGTCAAACAGCGAGCTGGCGCTGGGCCGCGCATTCGGCGCGTCACTGGTCGACATCATCGTGCAGATCAACGCCGTGCGGCTGCTGATTGCCGAGCACCAGCTGGCGCAGATCCGCGCCACCGTGGGCAGTTCCAGCCAGCCCGTCGTGATTGGCGACGCGAGTGGGCAGGCCTTGTCAGCGAACGATGCGTTTGCGGCATTGCTGGGACATGAAGTGCCAGCCCCTCTCGAAGACCTGCCCAGCCTGTTCACCCAGCCCGATCTGGTCGTCAAGGTGCTGGCCTCATTGGGGCAGGAGCGCCGGCCCTGGCGTGGCGAGCTCGAACTGCTGCTCGGTACTGGCAAGACCCGGCGCGTGGCCGTGCGGGCCGAGGTCGTGCCGGCGCGCAATGGTTCAGTGCTGGGCTTCTTCCTGATCTTCGCCGACCTGACCCACACCCAGCGAGCGGCCGAAGCCCGCCGGCGCCTGGAGCATTCACTGGCAGAGACCGTCGATGAGGCGCCGGCGCGAGGCACGCAAGCCAGCACCTCGATGGACGCGCCTGGCGACGTGATGGGCGCGATTCTGGCGAACGCGAGCCTGGCGGCGATGGACATTGCCGACAGCAGCAGTGCGCCCACCGTGGCGCCGCTGCTCAAGGAACTGGAAGTGTCCACCCGCCGCGCAGCACAGCTTTACGGTCGAATCCGCCTGTTCGACTCGTAGCTGGCGCGGCGCGAGCCATGGACCCGATGAGCGCCGACCCGCACCCGGTGCATCGCGCTCGTCAATGAGGATGAGGATCGTCGGTGTAGAGCAACAAGGCTTTCGCCGCTTCGATGCGCAGCGCCAGGGCCACGGTGTTGTCGTTCATCACGCTGTACAGGAAGCGTTTCGGATCAAGGCAGGCGCCCGCCCCTGACACTTGCTGGAATGGGCCCGGAACCGGGGCCGGCATCAGCCGTTCGAGCGCACGCTGGAAGTCAGCGAGCGGGATGCTTTTGAGGCGCAACAGCAGGTCTGACTGACCCTCTGGGCTGGGAGATATATCGAGCCAGGGCTCGTCGTTAAACACCGGCGCGAGGTCAGGCGCCACGAACGCCGACCAATGGCCGCTGTTCACCTGCTGGGCTGGCACCAGCCTGGCATGCCGCGCTTGCAGCGGCGACGCCGCATCGGCGGCCGGCATCAAGGCCACGCGATCGGCCTTGATGTCGCCGAGGTAGCGCGCGCGCAACGACTCGAGAAAGGCCATCGCCTGTGAGGCGGGTACCGGCTCAGCGAGCGAGAACCAGAGTTGAAAACCGTCCCGGCCCGAAACAGCGATGGCAGGTGCCGGCAGTTCCAGATCGGCCTGAACGCCTTGCCAGAGTTTCGAGAGGCTGGACCAGTCGGCCGGCCTGGCAAGATCCAGAACCATCGCGCGCACCCGTCCACCGGAATCGATCAGACAGGGTTCTTCCGGATCCGCACCCTGACCCTTGGTAGGCTGAATCGCGTACAGGCGACGCAGCTCCAATTGCAGTCTGTTCATGGCGAGATGCGGCGGGTTGGGCATGGGCATGGGCATGGGCATGGGCAACTCTAGTCGGCATTTCTTGTCTTGAGAAACGGCCGGCGAAGTTACCGAGGCAATCACAACACGAAAGCTCGCACCGAACAGCTTGAGGGGAGACAGACAGCAGAGGTCTCCAACCGCCGAAGTTGACGAGCTTTAAGTGGTCATCAGAGGGTTCGAGTGAGGCGCGGCACCTTTTGAAGGCTGTGCGTCATCCGGGCTGGCGGAGTCGTCCTACTCCATCATCGTGTCCATTTTCTCGGCTCGCCAGCGCGTGCGCTCAGGCCGCAAGCACTGGCGCCCGCGCCAGTGCTGTGGACTGGTGCCGGTCTCTTGTCTGAAGGCTCTTCGGACGGTGCCAAGGTAGGCGTAGCCGCAGGTCTCGGCGATATCGGCGATGGGCTTTGAAGCGATCTGCAACAGCGTCTGCTGTGAACGACGGTCAGGAACCGCGCCTATTCGACGGTGAGGTGGCGGTTCCGTGGGTTGACCTGACCGCGTTGCAAAGGCCGGGGTTGTGGTGCGCGACCCAATGGTCGGGCAGAGGCTGCTGACGAACCCGAGGAAGCACCGATGGGCCAACTCTGGACAAAGCCCGGGCTGCAAAGCAAAACGCCAACCTTGTGGTTGGCGTTCGCTACGGCTCTGAACCAGATTTTTCCTAGCTATTCTGTGGTTGCGAGGGCAGGATTTGAACCTGCGACCTTTGGGTTATGAGCCCAACGAGCTACCAGACTGCTCCACCTCGCGACTGAGTCCACGAGTGTAGCACAGCTTCATAGAACGGTATGGCTCTAGAGCCCAACCGATTGAAGTGTTTGCATGAACTGCTGGCTGCTCTGATAGCCAATCACCCGTGCATGGCCAAGCTCCTGCCCTTTGGCGTCAAAGAAGAGCGTGCCCGGCGGCCCGAAAAGATTGAAGCGCTTCAGCAGTGCACGATCGTCTGCACTGTTGGCGGTCACGTCGGCCTTGAGCAACAAGGCGCCGGCGAGCTTGGCGCGCACTGCCGGGTCCGTGAAGGTGAAGCGCTCCATCTCTTTGCACGAGACACACCAGTCGGCATAGAAATCGAGCACCACGGGCCGTGCACTGGTGCGAAGTGCGGCGTCCAGTTCCGTCACACTGCGAATCGGCACAAAATTCAGCCCGGAGGCCGACGATGGGCCGCCCCGGTTTCCCGCCAAATGCGCGAGTGGCTGAAAAGGGTCGCTGCCACCAGAGGCTGCACCGGCCATTTGCAGCAGGCCACAAACAGCCAACACAGCTGACCCGGCACGCCGCCAGAGGCTTTTGGACCAGCCCCGTTGCTGGCCGTGGCTGTGCGAAACCACCAGCACCGCTGCGCAGATCGTCAAGGCACCCCAGAGTGCCAGGGTCAGCACAGCGGGCAATACGGAGCCCAAGGTCCAGAGTGCGACTCCGAGAAGCAGCAAGCCGAAGAAGCGCTTGACCTCGTCCATCCAGCCCCCGGCGCGAGGCAGCAGCGCCCCGGCAGATGCACCGACCAGCAGCAGCGGAATGCTCATGCCCGCAGCGAGTGAGAACAACGCCGTGCCCCCAAGCCAAACGTCGCGGGTTTGGCTCAGGTAGACCAATGCACCTGCCAGCGGCGCCGCCACGCATGGGCTGACGATCAACGCCGAAACGCCGCCCATTGCGAACACGCCGAGCACGCGCCCCGCGGGTAGGCGCTGTGACGCTCGGGCGAGCTTCCCCGTGAACGCTTCTGGCAACTGAAGTTCATAGACGCCGAACATGGACAAAGCCAAGGCCACAAGTGCGGCGGCAAAGAGACTCAAGACCCAGGGGCTTTGCAAAGCAGCGGCAAGCCCCTCGCCGGCCAATCCAGCGGCCACACCCAGCGCGGTGTAGACCGTCGCCATGCCCAGGGAATAGCTCGCCGCCAGAGCGAGTCCGCGTGTGCGCGAGACACCCACGCCCTGTCCGACGATGATCGAGGAAAGAATCGGCAGCATCGGCAACACGCAGGGGGTGAGCGAGAGCAGTACGCCGGCGACAAAGAATACAAAGGCCACGGTCCAGAACCTGCCGCCGCGCAACGCCGTGTCAAGGCCACTTCCGGCAGCTGTGACGCTGCCCTTCGCTTCAGCCACCACCGAGTTCGAGTCGCGACCAGGGGCTGGCGCGATGCCCAGGGCAGCAGTCTGGGCGACATCGAGAACGCGGGCCTCGCCGTTACCGCCGAAGCCTGCAAGGCTGACCTCGACCGCTCTTTGCATCGGTGGGTAGCACAAGCCCTTGTCGGCACACCCCTGGTTGAACACCATCAACACAAACTTTGGCGGCGCTTCTTGAACCGGAATGGAAATGCGCACGACCCCACGATGAGTCTCAACATCTTTCTGGAAGGTCTCATCAAACTTGACCTTCCCGGGCGGGAACTTCGGCGAGCCAAGCACCGCTGAGGTCGCGACAAACTTAAACGGTTCCCGATAGAGGTAGTAGCCTGGCTCGACGCTAAAGCTCAGTTCGACCGTTCTATCGTCGGCCGCGCGTGCAGCGAGTCTGAATGCTGCCTCGGGATCCAAGAATTCCTCGGCAGCAAAGGCGCCCACGGCCCCGGCCGAGAGGAAAGCCGCAAGAAGAATTCGAAGCCAGAAATGGAGCAAGGTCGACATGCAGGTTGCGGACAAGGTGATCGGACGTCTGAAAGACCCAGAGACTGTCGAGTGGTTCCCGGGAACGCGGCTGCTAACGGGACGAATTCTGCGCTGCGGTCAGTCTCCGCGCAACAAGACAGCCAAGCCACCTGCCGAGTCAGCCGACCCGCCCCGACACAGCATCAATCCCAGACGCAACAAAGGCCGGTGGAGGCCGGCCTTTTGACATTCGGGGATCACCCGGGGGGCAATCGATTCAAAGCGCCTATTCAGCGACCACCACCTCAGCCGCGGTTTCTGCGCGATCAACGAGTTCCACGAAAGCCATCGGCGCGTTGTCGCCCACCCGGAATCCCATTTTCAGGATGCGCGTGTAACCGCCCGGGCGAAGCTTGAAGCGAGGGCCGAGGTCGTTGAAGAGCTTGGTGACGATGTCGCGATCGCGCAAGCGGTTGAAAGCCAGCCGGCGGTTCGCCAGCGTCGGCTCCTTGGCCAGGGTGATCAAGGGTTCGACGACGCGGCGCAGTTCCTTGGCCTTCGGCACCGTGGTCTTGATGGCCTCGTGCAACAGCAGCGAGTTGCACATGTTGCGCAGCATCGCCTGGCGGTGCTCCGAAGTGCGGTTGAGTTTGCGAAGTCCGTGGCGGTGACGCATGATGCTTTTTCCTCTTGACTGACTTATTGAACCCCAGCCGTATCAGGTACTGGGGGTTGCACGATCAAGCGCACAAGGCGCGCTTGTCATCCGATGACGACTCGGTTGAGCCGCCTCGTTCGTTGACGAAGCGTTAGCGCTTGTCCAGGCCCTGGGGCGGCCAGTTTTCAAGCCGTGCGCCGAGCGTGAGCCCGCGCGAAGCCAGCACTTCCTTGATCTCGTTGAGCGACTTGCGACCCAGGTTCGGCGTCTTCAGCAACTCGGTTTCGGTGCGCTGGATCAGGTCACCGATGTAGTAGATGTTCTCGGCTTTCAGGCAGTTGGCCGAACGCACCGTCAGCTCCAGTTCGTCGACCGGGCGCAGCAGGATCGGATCGAATTGCGTGTTGCGGGCCACCGGTGCATCCGCGAAGGTGTTCGGCTCGCCTTCGAGATGCGCGAACACCATCAGCTGCTCGACCAGAATTTTCGCCGAGTTGCGGATCGCTTCCTCGGGCGTGATCGCGCCGTTGGTATTGATCTCCATCACCAGCTTGTCGAGGTCGGTGCGTTGCTCGACGCGGGCGCTTTCAACCGTATAGCTCACACGAGCCACAGGCGAAAACGAAGCGTCCAGCACGATCCTGCCAATCGACTTGGTTGGCTCGTCGCCATAACGGCGCATCGTGCCCGGCACATAACCGCGGCCCTTTTCGACCTTGATTTGCATGTCGAGCTTGCCGCCATGCGACAGATGCGCGATGACGTGCTCGGGGTTGATGATTTCAACGTCATGCGGCGTCTGGATGTCGCCTGCCGTGACCGGGCCTTCACCCTCCTTGCGCAGCACGAGCGTCACTTCGTCGCGGTTGTGCAGACGGAACACCACACCCTTGAGGTTCAGCATGATGTGAACCACGTCTTCCTGCACGCCGTCGATCGTCGAGTACTCGTGCAACACACCAGCGATCGTCACTTCCGTGGGGGCATAGCCGACCATCGATGACAGCAGCACACGACGCAGCGCGTTGCCGAGCGTGTGGCCATAGCCGCGCTCGAACGGCTCAAGGGTTACCTTGGCACGGTTGCCGCCGAGCGGCTCTACATGGATGGCTTTGGGTTTCAGCAGATTGGTTTGCATTGAAGTCCTGTGGGTCTCAATACCCTCGGCTCGTTACGCCGATAAGGCTGATGGACATCGCCGGGCAAGGTGTTCTTCGCTGCGTGCCCGGCAAAGCACAGCGACCGATAGCAGCCGCAATGCGGCCGCAAAGACAGAGGCTTAGCGCGAGTACAACTCGACGATCAGCGCTTCCTTGATGTCGGCGCCGAACTCGTCGCGCTCCGGCGCCTTCTTGAAGATGCCCTCGAGCTTTGCGGCGTCAACACTCACCCAGCTCGGCATGCCCTGGCCTTCAGCAAGCTTCACTGCATCGATGATGCGAAGCTGCTTCTTCGACTTCTCGCGAACTGCGACGGCGTCACCGGCCTTGACCAGGAACGACGCGATATTGACCGAGGCGCCGTTCACGGTGATCGACTTGTGCGAAACCATCTGGCGGGCTTCTGCGCGGGTTGAACCGAAGCCCATGCGGTAGACGACGTTGTCGAGGCGTGATTCCAGCAACAGCAGCAGGTTTGCACCCGTGTTGCCCTTGCGGCGCTCGGCTTCGGCGAAGTAGCGCCGGAACTGGCGCTCCAGAATGCCGTACATGCGCTTGACCTTCTGCTTCTCGCGCAGTTGAAGGCCGAAGTCGGAAGTGCGGGTGCCAGAGGTCCGGCCATGCTGGCCCGGCTTGCTGTCGAACTTGACCTTGTCACCGATCGGGCGACGAGCGCTCTTCAGGAACAGGTCAGTGCCTTCACGGCGGGAAAGTTTGCCCTTGGGGCCGAGGTAACGTGCCACGATGTTTCCTTTGTCAATCTGACGCGACCGGCCTGTTAGACAGAACCATCACGCAAGTCCGGCGAGTGTTTTTCTGGGCGCTCAGACAGTGGGCTTCGCAAAAGCGAAAAAATCGGCGACACCATGCCGGTGTCGCCGACGAATAAATGGAATGCTCAGATCCGACGACGCTTCTGCGGGCGGCAGCCGTTGTGCGGAACTGGCGTCACGTCAGAGATCGAGTTGATGCGAATACCAAGCGAGGCAAGCGCACGGACCGACGACTCGCGACCCGGGCCAGGGCCCTTGATTCGAACGTCCAGGTTCTTGATGCCCTGATCTTGGGCCGCACGACCCGCTACTTCGGCTGCCACTTGGGCCGCGAAAGGCGTGCTCTTCCGCGAGCCCTTGAAACCTTGGCCGCCACTGGACGCCCAGGACAGCGCGCCACCCTGGCGATCGGTGATGGTGATGATGGTGTTGTTGAACGACGCGTGAACGTGTGCGACGCCATCGGCAACATTCTTACGGACTTTCTTGCGCACGCGTTGAGCGGCGGTGTTGACAGGTGACTTAGCCATGTTGACCTTCTCTCAATCTTGTTTCGCGACCACAGGTCACTTCTTCACGACGGCGCCAGACTTGCGCGGGCCCTTACGGGTACGTGCATTCGTCTTGGTGCGCTGACCGCGCACTGGCAAACCGCGACGATGGCGGAAGCCGCGGTAGCAACCCAGGTCCATCAGGCGCTTGATGTTGATCGACATCTCGCGCCGCAGATCGCCCTCGATCGTGATCCGGCCGATTTCTTCCCGGATTTTCTCCAAGTCACCATCGGTCAGATCCTTGACCTTGCGATCAAAGGGTACGCCGCTATTGGTGCAGATCTTCTGCGCGGTGGTGCGACCAATACCATAGATGGACGTGAGGCCGATCTCGGTGTGCTTATGGGGCGGAATGTTGATACCAGCAATGCGTGCCATGTTCTTCCTCTAATTCGCTCGTCTTCGAAGGCTGGGGTTCAGCCTTGGCGCTGCTTGTGGCGCGGGTCGGTGCAGATAACGCGCACGACACCCTTGCGCCGGATGACTTTGCAATTCCGGCACATCTTCTTCACTGATGCAGCTACTTTCATTCTTTTCTCCTAGGCCTTCTCAGGCCGCCTTGACTTTCGATTCGACAGTTTCAATCCGGTCTTCGCACCGACCTGCCGGCGCCATTCGTTTAGCGCGGGTGACGATATGAACCCGCCGAGAACCTAACCCTCCATCTGAATCACGTCACCTTTCGACATACGCGTTTCAGGTCAGGCCAATCAACTCGCCTTGAAATTCGCCTTCTTGAGCAGCGATTCGTACTGCTGACTCATTACATAGCTTTGCACCTGTGCCCAAAAGTCCATCGTGACAACCACGATGATCAGCAAGGAGGTGCCCCCGAAATAAAACGGCACGTTGTACTTCAGCACCAAAAATTCCGGCAGCAGACACACCAGCGTGATGTAGATCGCACCCGCCAGCGTGAGGCGGGACAGAATCCGGTCAATGTGCCTTGCCGTCTGGTCACCTGGGCGGATGCCGGGAATGAATGCGCCGCTTTTTTTCAAGTTGTCAGCAGTTTCGCGGCTGTTGAATACAAGTGCCGTGTAGAAGAAACAGAAAAACACGATCGCTCCAGCGTAGAGCATCACATAGATCGGCTGACCCGGCCTGAGCAGGTCAGCAATGTCCTTCAGCCAGCGGAAGCTATCGCCAGTCGCGAACCAGCTGACAGCCGTGGTTGGCAACAAGATGATCGAAGACGCAAAGATCGGCGGGATCACGCCAGACATGTTCAGTTTCAGCGGCAAATGGGAAGACTGACCGCCGTAGACCTTATTGCCGACCTGCCTCTTCGCATAATTGACCAGGATCTTGCGCTGTCCGCGTTCGACGAACACCACGGCGAAAGTCACCAAACCTACAAGTAGTGTCACGAACAGTGCGGCGACTACGCTCATCGAACCCTGGCTGACGAGCGTGGCGAACTGGCCCAAGGCACTGGGCAGTCCAGCAGCGATCCCACCAAAAATAAGGATCGAAATACCGTTACCGAGCCCGCGTTCGGTGATCTGCTCTCCCAACCACATCAGAAACATGGTTCCAGCCACCAGACTCACCACAGCGGTGAGGCGGAAGCCGAACCCCGGCGTGATCACCAGACCCGGCGAGCCCTCCAGAGCCAAGGCAATACCCAGCGACTGGAACAGCGCCAAACCCAAGGTGCCATAGCGCGTGTACTGCGTAATCTTGCGACGACCCGACTCGCCTTCCTTCTTCAAGGACTCCAGCGTCGGAATCACATAGGTCATCAATTGCATGATGATCGATGCAGAGATATACGGCATGATGCCCAACGCGAACACGGTGAAGCGAGAGAGTGCACCACCCGAGAACATATTGAACAAACTGAGGATGCCACCGGCTTGCCCTTTGAAGAGCTGGGCCAGCTGGTTTGGATCGATACCTGGAACCGGAATATGCGCGCCAAGCCGGTAAACCACCAGAGCAAGCAACAAGAACACTAGCCGGCGACTCAGGTCGCCGAACTTGCCGCTCTTCGCCAACTGATTGGAGTTTGTTGCCACGAGACTCGTCGTTCCAATTTTGATGCGATCAGCCCACCGAGCCGCCGACCGCTTCGATGGCAGCTTTCGCGCCCGCGGTTGCGCCGATGCCTTTGAGCGAAACCTTCAGTGTCAGCTCGCCGGTGTTGATGACCTTCACAACCTTTGCCAACTCGCCGACGAGGCGCGCTTGCTTCAAGGTCAACAGGTCGACTTCGGCAACGCCGAGACGCTCGAGGTCAGTCAGGTTGACTTCGGCATTGAACTTCAAGAGGTGCGATTTGAAGCCGCGCTTCGGCAGACGACGTTGCAGCGGCATCTGACCGCCTTCAAAGCCGACCTTGTGGTAGCCGCCCGCGCGCGATTTCTGACCCTTGTGGCCACGTCCTGCTGTCTTGCCGATGCCCGAGCCGATGCCACGGCCAACACGGCGCTTGGCATGCTTGGCGCCGGCAGCCGGCTTGATGGTGTTGAGTTCCATATTCCTGTCCTTCGGTCCAGTTTGCTTCAGAGCACCTTGACCAGGTACGAGACCTTGTTGATCATGCCGCGCACTGCGGGCGTGTCTTCGAGCGTCGATTCGCTGTTCAGCTTGCGCAGACCGAGGCCGCGCACGGTGGCACGGTGCGATTCGCGCGTGCCATTGATGCTGCGAACCAGCTTGATCTTGACGGTTTGTTTTTCACTCATGGCGTTCTCTCGTGACGTTCAGGCCGCGACCGCTCAGCTGAACAGTTCTTCAACCGTGAGGCCGCGTTTGGCAGCCACGTCGGCCGGCGTGGTCGAGTTCTTCAGTGCGTCGAGGGTGGCCCGAACCAGGTTGTACGGGTTTGACGAACCAAGGCTCTTGCAGACGATGTCGGTCACGCCCATCACCTCGAACACGGCACGCATCGGTCCACCGGCAATGATGCCGGTACCAGCCGGCGCCGGCGCCATCAGCACGTGCGAAGCGCCATGCTCACCCACCACTTTGTGATGGATGGAGCCGTTCTTCAACGAAACCTTGATCATGTTGCGGCGCGCAGAGTCCATGGCTTTGGTCACAGCGACCGGCACTTCCTTGGCCTTGCCCTTGCCCATACCGATGCGTCCATCGCCATCACCTACAACGGTGAGGGCAGCGAAGCTCAGCGTACGACCGCCCTTCACCACTTTGGTGACGCGGTTCACCGCGATCATTTTTTCCTTCAGACCGTCATCACGGCCTTCGTCTTGAACGCGGGGTTGAAACTTTGCCATCTTGATTCCTTAGAACTGCAGGCCGGCTTCGCGAGCGGCTTCGGCCAGCGCCTTGACGCGGCCGTGGTACGCAAACCCAGCGCGATCGAACGCTACCTTTTCGATACCGACAGCCTTCGCCTTTTCAGCGATGCGCTTGCCGATGATCGAGGCTGCGGAAACATTACCGCCTTTGCCCGCCGCTCCCAATTCCTTGCGGATGTCTGCCTCTGCGGTCGAAGCGCTGGCAAGTACTCGGGCACCGTCGTCAGAAATAACGCTGGCGTAGATATGCAGATTGGTGCGGTACACAGTCAGACGCGCTACGCGTTGCACCGCAATGCGGGCCCGGGTCTGGCGCGAGCGACGGATGCGCTGGCTTTTCTTGGTCAACATGACATACGCCCTTATTTCTTCTTGGTCTCTTTGATGACGACCTTTTCGCCGACATACCGAATGCCCTTGCCTTTGTAGGGCTCCGGCGGACGAATCGCGCGAACCTCAGCGGCGATTTGACCTACTACCTGGCGGTCAGCACCTTTGATCACGATTTCCGTCTGCGTCGGGCAAGCCACAGTCACGCCTTCCGGCATGTCTTTGGCAACCGGATGCGAAAAGCCGATCTGCAAGTTCAGCTTGCTGCCGGCAGCGGCAGCGCGATAGCCAACGCCGACCAGCGAAAGCTTCTTTTCGAAACCTTTGCTGACGCCGCTCACCATATTCGCGACCAGCGCCCGCATGGTGCCCGACATGGCATCGGCCTCAACGCTTTCATTTGCAGGAGCAAACATCAGCTTGCCTCCTTCGCTCTTCACTGCGACAAGGGGGTTGGCGGCACGCACAAGCGTACCGAGCACACCTTTGACGCTAATCTGTTCAGCAGATACCGAAACATCCACACCCTGAGGCAGTGGCAGCGGCATTTTTCCAACTCGAGACATTGCCAGCCCTCCTTAGGCGACGTAGCAGAGCACTTCGCCGCCGATACCGGCTTGGCGCGCCTTGCGGTCAGTCATCACACCCTTCGGCGTCGTGACGATCGCAACCCCGAGACCATTCTTCACGTTCGGGATCTCGTGGCGGCCTTTGTAGACCCGCAGGCCAGGGCGACTGACCCGCTCAATGTGCTCAATGACCGGCTTTCCGGCGTAGTACTTCAATGCGATCTCAAGCTGGGGCTTGGTCGCCTCACCGCGGACAGCGAAGCTATCAATGTAGCCTTCGGACTTCAGAACCTCCGCGATCGCGGTCTTCAGCTTCGATGCCGGCATCACCACACTGACCTTCTGGACCATCTGCGCGTTGCGGATGCGGGTCAGCATGTCGGCGATAGGATCACTCATGCTCATACGGAAATCTCCTGATCAGGCAATACTGGGAAGCCCGGGGCCTACCAGCTGGCCTTGACGACGCCAGGGATGTCACCCTTGAACGCCAATTCGCGAATTTTGTTCCGGCCGAGGCCGAACTTTCGGAAGGTGCCGCGCGGCCGACCGGTCAACGCACAACGGTTGCGCTGACGGGTCGGGTAGGCGTTACGCGGCAGCTTTTGAAGCTCGAGACGGGCAGCGTAGCGCTCCTCGTCGGACTTCTTCGCGTCGTTCGCGGTGCCTTTCAGCTCCGCGTACTTTTTCGCGTACTTGGCAACCAGCTGCGTGCGCTTGAGTTCGCGCTGGATGAGGGATGTCTTGGCCACGTTGTGCCCTTCAGTTCTTGAACGGAAATTTGAACGCAGTCAGAAGCGCCTTGGCCTCTTCGTCGTTTTTCGCCGATGTCGTGATGCTGATGTTCAGGCCACGCAACACGTCGATCTTGTCGTAGTCAACTTCGGGAAAGATGATCTGCTCTTTCACACCGATGTTGTAGTTGCCACGCCCATCGAATGCACGCCCTGAAATGCCGCGGAAGTCTCGCACGCGCGGCAACGCGATGGTGACGAAACGGTCCAGGAATTCATACATTTGCACACCGCGCAAAGTGACCATGCAGCCAATGGGTACGCCATCGCGAATCTTGAAGCCGGCGATGGCTTTCTTCGACTTCGTGACAACCGGCCTCTGCCCGGCAATCTTGGTCAGGTCGCTGACCGCGTGGTCCATGACCTTCTTGTCCGACACTGCTTCGCTCACACCCATGTTGAGCGTGATCTTGGTAATGCGTGGCACTTGCATCGGCGACTTATAGCCGAACTTTTCGATCAGTTCAGCTGAGATCTTGTCGCGGAAGATGGCCTGAAGGCGAGCCACCTTCGGCCGAGCGCTTGATTCAGTTTGAGCAGCTTGTTGTTTCGCCATTTGAACCTCTTAGGCCTTGATCTCGTCGCCGCTGGACTTGAAGACACGCACTCGCGTCGTCTTGTTCGTCTTTGGATCGGCGAGCAACTTGATACCGACCCGGTCGGCTTTGCCGGTGGCAACATTGAAGATGGCGACGTTCGACTGGTGGATAGACATTGTCTTGTCGACAACACCGCCGGTGGTCCCCTTCATAGGGTTCGGCTTCACGTGCTTCTTCACCTGATTCACGCCCTCGACGAGGATGCGCTCCTCATCGACGCGCTGCAGCACTGCGCCGCGCTTACCCTTGTCGCGGCCAGTCAACACGATGACTTGGTCGCCCTTGCGAATCTTGTTCATGGCCTGTCCTATCTCTCTGCGGTTCGCTGCGGCTCAAAGAACTTCGGGCGCGAGCGATACGATCTTCATGAAGCGCTCGGTGCGCAATTCGCGCGTTACAGGCCCGAAGATGCGCGTACCGATGGGCTCAAGCTTGGCGTTCAATAAAACGGCCGCGTTGCCGTCGAACTTGACCAGCGAGCCATCCTGGCGACGAACACCCTTGGCCGTCCGAACCACAACCGCACTGTATACCTCGCCCTTTTTGACGCGAGCACGCGGCGCAGCTTCTTTGATGCTGACCTTGATCACGTCACCGATACCGGCGTAGCGCCGCTTGGAGCCGCCCAGCACCTTGATGCACATGACGGATTTCGCGCCTGTGTTGTCGGCGACGTCAAGCCGCGACTGCATTTGAATCATTTTTTCATGTCCCCAACTTGGCCCGCGGTTCGCTTCATGGATGCCATGGATGCGTACCGGCGGTCAGTCTTGGGCCCGTCAACTTACCGCTGGTGCCAAGCACCATCAATGAGTTGTTTGGGCGGATCCAGAATTCCGTTTGCTTGAACGCGCCAGATCGAGTCTGCTCGGTTGAAGCGATTGGTTTTCCAGCGAAGCTTTAGATTATGCAGCAAGTTTCGGGCTCGTGTCAACGCCGGAATCAACTTGTCTCAATGCGCCAGATCGACGCCAGCGCCGACATGCCTCAAACCAATGCTTGCTTTGCCTGTGCCAGCATTGTGTCGGCGTCGCTCACTTCAAACTTGCCTGGACCTTCAACGTTCAAGGTCTTCACTACACCATTGACGACGAGCATTGAGTAGCGTTGCGAACGCACGCCCATGCCATGAGACGTCAAGTCCAACGTGAGTCCGGCAGCGGTGGTGAAGCCGGCGCTGCCGTCGGCCATCATGCGGACTTTGTCGGCGGTATGTTGCTCACGGCCCCATGCGCCCATCACGAATGCGTCGTTGACCGAGACACACCATATCTCATCCACCCCAGCCGCCTTGAGTTCAGCGGCCCTTGCCACGTAGCCCGGCACATGCTTGACGGAGCAGGTCGGTGTATACGCCCCAGGCAGAGCAAAGATGGCGATCGTCTTGCCCGCAGTGACCTTGTCTACGTCGAATCTATTGGGCCCAATCGAGCAGCCATTGCCCTCGATTTCAACGAACTCCGAAAGCGTTGTTGCGGGCAAGTTGTCGCCAACTTTTAACATGTTTTTCTCCTGGGTGGTGGGGCTACAGAGCAGCCGAACAAAAAAACGGCCGGACGCCAGTATCCCAGCGGTCCGACCGTTTCGCCGCTAGCGTGTGCTTAGACCGCAATTGCCTTTTGGACAAGGCGTGTCACGACCCAAGCCTTGGTCTTCGAGATGGGACGCGTTTCCGCGATCTCGACCACGTCGCCCATCTTGTACTCACCATTTTCATCATGGGCGTGGTACTTGCTGGAACGTGCCACGATCTTGCCGTAGAGCTCGTGCTTGGTGCGGCGTTCGATCTGCACTGTGATGGTCTTCGAGCGCTTGTCGCTCACAACCTTGCCGACCAGGGTGCGGGTGTTCTTGGTCTTTGCAACGGATTCGATCGGCACCGCAACGGCGCCCGAGTCAGTGGTTTGCTCGCTCATTTCGAAGCTTCCTTCTTCTTCTGAGTCAGCACCGTCTTCGCACGGGCGATGTCGCGGCGGGTCTTGCCCAGCTGCGAGTGGTTGCTCAGTTGTTGGGTGGCCTTCTGCATGCGCAGGCCGAAGTGAGCCTTCAGCAGGTCGCCGACTTCTTTCTTCAGACCGTCGACATCCTTGGCGCGGAGTTCAGATGCATTCATGAATAGTCTCCTCAGGCGCCGACCTGGCGCGCCACGAAGGTGCACTTCAGCGGCAGCTTCGCTGCAGCCAGTGTGAACGCCTCGCGGGCCAGCTCTTCGGCGACACCGTTGATTTCGTAGAGGACCTTACCCGGCTGGATTTCAGCCACGTAGTACTCTGGGTTTCCCTTTCCGTTGCCCATGCGGACTTCGGCTGGCTTCTGCGAAATTGGCTTGTCCGGGAAGATGCGGATCCAGATCCGACCACCACGTTTCACGTGACGCGAAATCGCGCGGCGTGCAGCCTCGATCTGGCGGGCCGTCAGGCGGCCGCGCTCGGTGGCCTTCAAGCCGAAGTCGCCGAATGACACCTTGGCGCCACGTGTGGCGACGCCAGTGTTGCGACCCTTCTGTTCCTTGCGGTATTTTCTGCGTGCGGGTTGCAGCATTCTTATTCTCCTTTGGCGTCGGGCGCAGGCGCTTTACGCACACGCTTGACAGCCGGTCCACCCTTGGCGGCGTCGCCAGCAGGTGCAGCATTCGTTGCAGGCGTATCGCCCGGGCCGGCAGCCTGACGCGGCGCACCGCGATCGAAGCCACCACCACCGGGACGGCCACCGCGGCCAGCCGGTGCACCTGGGGCGCCGGCACGAGCGTTGCGGCGCGGACCGCGACGGTCATCTTCAGCACCGGGTGGCGTGACGATGCCAGGCGCATCGCCATTGGCCAGGCGGTCGCCACGGTAGACCCAGCACTTCACGCCGATGATGCCGTAGGTCGTCTTCGCTTCAGAGAAGCCGTAGTCGATGTCGGCCTTCAAGGTGTGAAGCGGCACGCGGCCTTCGCGGTACCACTCGCAGCGGGCGATCTCGATGCCGTTCAGGCGACCCGACGACATCAGCTTGATGCCTTGGGCGCCCAGACGCATCGCATTCTGCATCGCACGTTTCATGGCACGACGGAACATGATGCGCTTTTCGAGCTGCTGCGTGATGCTGTCGGCAATCAGTTGCGCATCGACTTCGGGCTTGCGCACCTCTTCGATGTTCACTGCCACCGGCACGCCGAGGCGGCGAGTCAGTTCAGCCTTGTGGTTCTCGATGTCTTCGCCCTTTTTGCCGATCACCACGCCCGGGCGAGCCGAGTAGATGGTGATACGTGCGTTCGTGGCGGGGCGCTCGATCAGGATGCGCGAGACGGCCGCGCTTTTCAGCTTGGTCTTGAGGTACTCGCGCACCTTCAGGTCTTCGGCCAGCA